>CALGGT010000089.1 GCA_937915825.1 uncultured Eubacterium sp. | reverse complement strand
CCGGGATATGGAGAATCCCAGGCGTTTATGAGCAAAACCTATGATTTTGTAGGCCGCTTTTTTGCGGTGGGTTATAAATTTGAGCGAAATGCCTTTGAAGGGAAAGCCGCGTATTTTGTCATCGGTTATGTCGTACTTCTGGTTATGTGTTATTGCATTCGGAAAGCCACAAAATATGATCTGGTTGTATTCCCCCTGGGGAGTATGATCTTATTCTTCCTTTTTGTGATGTGGCATCCGAACTGGGCGGTTTTAATCGTTCCCTTCCTGGTGATCTGGATGGGAATTACCAGCGAATTCCGTGTAGCAGCCATTATTGAGACCGTTTACATGTCCATGCTGCTGATCTTATCCAGTTTTGGCTGGGAAGGATTCTATGACATTGAAATCTTAAATGGCGGCGTGATCCCTACTGCGTTGGGACTGAATGTGAATGCCAACCATCACATGGCAAACGTGGTAAGAAATCGATTGGGAAATATTCCGGAGGATATGGTTCCGTCTCTGTTTGCGGCGGCTCTGATGGGGATCCTTGTGGTGATCGCCTTCGATCTTTACCGGGGACGTCGTACCAAAGAACGTTTTCAGGGAAAGGCAGAATCCAAAGCGGAGCCCTTGGCGATCTGGGTAAGAGTTTTGCCGTTAATGGGCTACATTGGTCTATGCTTCATTTCCTGTGGGAAGTAGAAAAAAGAAAGGAAGAAAACAATGGGTACATTTTTATGGAATATCATTGAAAAGATCGTGCGTAGTGTTTTTGGATTTATTTTTAAGATTTTGGGAAAAGAATTATCGGAAGAAGGCTGGGAGTCTTTGTTTCAATTTGTAAAATTTGGATTGATCGGAGCACTAAACACGGTGCTTTCTTATCTGATCATTGTGTCGTTGATCTTTCTTCTTCATAAGACGCCGATGCAGGATGACATGTGTAAATACGTGGCCAATGTGATCGCCTTTATTATTACGGTTTTCATCTCCTTTATGTTAAACCGGAAGTTTGTATTTACTTTGGAAGAAGGCGAAGAAAGAAGCTTTTTTAAATCCCTTTTAAAGTGTTATGCATCGTATTTTACCACCGGTATTTTATTAAATACCATCCTGTTATATTTCTGGGTAGATGTGTGTCATATTTCGGAATACATTGCCCCGTTGTTGAACTTAATCTTATCCGTTCCCATTAACTTTATTTTAAATAAATTATGGGCGTTTAAATCCGAGGAAAAAACGGCAGGATAGGAAGAAGATAAGAAGATTAAGAAGATAAGAAGTGAGAGGGTATGATTCCATGAACAAACATTTCTGGCAAAAGAAATTATTTTATGAATTGATCGTCTTAGGTCCATTAGCAATAATGGGCCTGTTGTGGATTATAGGAGCCATGTGTCAGGGATTTCGGGGCGGACAATTTCACTTGTTTTATGCCGAATGTAATAATTTTCTGGCAGACTTTACCAATGTAGCAGGCTACGCTTACAACCGGGATCCTTATCATGCCGGTGTGTCCTTTGGATTGGAGGAACGGGCCTATCTTCCGCTCACTTATTTCATCGCCTTTTTCTTTTCCAGGATCACGGATATGGAAACGTATATTGAACGAAATGATTTCTCAGGGTTATATCAAGACCCGAAATTTATGGTGATGTTTTTACTGGCGTTTGCATTGTTGATGATCGCCTTATATGAGATCCTAAAGAAAACGAAAAACGGGAATTTTCCCATGCAGCTATTGGCGGTGGTTGCTGTTTTTTTATCCGCTCCGTTCCTGTACTCGGTGGAGCGGGGGAATTATATTCTTCTTGCCCTGTTTTGCTTATTCTTCTTCCTGTTTTATTACGATCATGAGAATCCGGTGATTTCGGAGATCGCGTTAATTATGTTGGCGATTACGGCAGGGCTTAAGATCACGCCGGCGTTGTTTGGACTGGTCCTGATCCGGGATAAGAAGTTCAAAGAAGCCATTCGTGCCGTGATCTATGGCGTGCTGGTTGCGGTGTTGCCCTTCCTCTTTTTTAAGGGAGGTCTTGGGAATATTCCCCAGTTTTTTACCAATGTAGGAAAGAATCTGGAGAAGTATGCCGTTTATGAGGGGACGCATTTTGTGTCCGATGTATGCTCCGTCTTTTTTAAACATTTGGTTTACACAAAGGAATTAAGAATACTGGGCATCGGCATTGGCGTTTTGGTCTTAGCAGGGTTTTTCTTTGCAAGAAAAAAATGGCAGCAATGGTTGGCACTCACCATCATCCTGTTAATGGTAGCCAATCATTCCGAGTATTATAACATCATTCTTTTGTGGCCTGCCATCTTTGCTTTTGTGAACGAAGAGGAACACCCATGGTGGGATTTGTTGGCGATTCCGGGCTTTGTTGCCGTGATGCTTACGGTGTCTACGGTGGTTGTTCGAAATTATTGCTACCATCTGGGCTTGTTGTATTTGTTCCTGTTCAGTCTTGGCCTAGGGATCTATGAAGGAATACGATTTTGGAAGGGGCGAAAAATCGAAAAAACTTGACCCTTACGCTTGAATGTAATAAACTGTAAGTAGGGGTATTTTTGAGAAAACGAGGTACAAAACTATGAAATGTGTATTGCTTGCCGGAGGATTCGGTACGAGAATCAGTGAAGAAAGTTATTTAAAGCCCAAACCCATGGTTGAAATTGGTGGAAAGCCGATCTTGTGGCATATTATGAAATTATATTCCCATTATGACATCACGGAGTTTGTGATCTGCGCCGGCTATAAACAACATGTGATCAAAGAATGGTTTGCGGATTATTATTTACATAATTCGGACGTCACCTTCGATTATAGCAAAGGCGGGGAAATGACGGTGCACAACAACCTGGCAGAGCCCTGGCGGGTGACCATTGTAGATACCGGTCTTCATACCATGACCGGAGGTCGCGTGAAACGAATCAAGGATTATGTGGAGGGGGAGACATTTCTCCTAACCTATGGAGACGGGGTCAGCAATATTAACATTCAGGATCTGATCCGGTTTCATCAGGACCACGGAAAGGTTGCTACCATGAGCACCTTTAACGTGGGGCAGCAATTTGGTGTGGTTGACACAGATGAGGAAGGAATGGTTACGGCATTTCGGGAGAAATCCAACTTAGATGGCGGTTTGATCAACGTAGGATATATGGTAATGGAACCGGAAGTGTTCGATTACATTGAAGGGGATGAAACCGTATTGGAGAAAACCCCTTTGGAGCGTTTATCCGCGAACCGGGAATTGGTGGCGAGAAAGCACAGCGGTTTCTGGCAGTGTATGGACACCCAGAGAGATCGAATGAAGCTGGAAGAAATGTGGTCAAAGGGAGAAGCTCCTTGGAAAGTGTGGTAGATCAATGATGGATATGAGTTTTTATAAAGATAAAAAGGTTTTGATCACCGGGCATACGGGATTCAAGGGTTCCTGGATGTGCGTCAGTCTGGTGATGGCAGGCGCGGATGTGATCGGCTATTCTCTGGAACCACCGACGGATCCCAGTTTGTTTAAGATTGCGAACATCGAAGAGAAGATCACGTCCATCATCGGGGATGTGCGAGACCTGGAACATTTAACCCGGGTGTTTGAACAATACCAACCGGAGATCGTGATTCATCTGGCGGCACAGCCTTTGGTGCGTACTTCCTACGAAGAGCCGGTTTTAACTTATGAGACCAATGTTATGGGAACGGTGAATCTTTGTGAATGCGTGCGAAAATTTTCCTGTGTGAGAAGCTTCTTAAACGTAACCACGGACAAGGTTTACGAGAACAAAGAGTGGGAGTGGGGGTATCGCGAGAATGAACCGTTAGACGGATACGACCCCTATTCCAACAGTAAGTCCTGTTCGGAATTGGTGACGCACAGTTATAAGAATTCCTTCTTTACGGATGGAAGAGTGGCAGTATCCACCGCGCGAGCCGGGAATGTCATCGGTGGCGGGGATTTTGCCAGGGACCGGATCGTGCCGGATTGTGTGCGGGCCGCAAAAGAGAAACGAGAGATCCTTGTTAGAAATCCGTTTTCAACCAGGCCGTATCAGCATGTATTGGAGCCGGTCATGGCATATTTGCTGATCGTTCGTGAGCAATATTCGGATTTACGAAAACAAGGGTATTACAACGTAGGACCGGATGAGTCGGATTGTGTTACCACGGGAGATCTGGTAGATGCCTTTGTTCAGGCCTACGGGGAAGGACTTTCCTGGAAAAATGAATACGACGGAGGTCCTCATGAAGCAAACTTCTTAAAACTGGATTGCTCGAAGTTAAAGAGAGTATTTGGCTGGAAGCCTGTGTGGAACGTGGCTACGGCGTTAGAAAAAACCGTGGAATGGACCAAGGGATATTTTGCGGGCGAAGATATGTATGAGAGGATGGAGATGCAGATTCAGGAATATCTGCAGGGAGTACAATAAAGGAGGACGCAGGATATGTTTGAGAATCAAAAGGAAGAACAGGCAAGAGAAGAGATTCTTGCTATGGTAAAGGAATATTGTGAAACATACCACAACGTGGACAAACCGTTTCAAGAGGGAGACCGGATACCCTATGCTTCCCGTTATTACGGCGCGGAGGAAATGATAAATCTGGTGGACAGTTCCTTAGAATTCTGGTTAACCGCCGGACGGTATACCAAGGAATTTGAATCGAAATTTGCCAAGTATCTGAATATCAAATATTGTTCCCTGGTTAATTCCGGTTCTTCTGCGAATTTATTGGCGTTTATGGCTTTAACTTCCCCGTTAATGGGCGATCGCAGGATCCTGCCCGGGGATGAGGTGATCACGGTTGCGGCAGGATTTCCCACCACCATTGCTCCCATTATTCAATATGGGGCGATTCCGGTATTTGTAGATATGAACATTCCTCAATATAACATGGATGTCACGTACTTGGAAGAAGCTTTAAGTCCTAAGACCAAGGCAGTGATGATCGCTCATACGTTGGGAAATCCCTGGGATTTAAAATACTTAAAAGAATTCTGTGATCAGCACGATCTGTGGCTGGTTGAGGATAACTGTGATGCGCTAGGTTCCGTCTATACCATGGATGGCAAGGATTATTTAACCGGAACCATTGGAGATGTGGGGACTTCCAGTTTCTATCCGCCTCATCATATGACCATGGGCGAAGGGGGTGCGGTGTATACCAACAACCCGTTGATCCACAAAGCGGTTCGTTCCCTGCGGGACTGGGGAAGAGATTGCATTTGCAATCCGGGACAGGACAATCAATGTGGTCACCGCTTCGATCAACAATACGGAGAATTGCCGTTGGGATACGACCATAAATATGTTTATTCCCATTTTGGATATAATCTGAAAGCTACCGATATGCAGGCGGCCATTGGATGTGCCCAGTTAGAAAAGTTCCCCACCTTTGTGGAAAAACGTCGCCATAACTTTGACCGTTTGAAAAAGGCGCTGGAGCCGGCGAAAGATCTTTTGATCCTGCCGGAACCCTGTCCCAATTCCAAGCCCAGCTGGTTCGGGTTCCTGATCACCTGCAAGGAAGGGGTAGACAAGAACGCCCTGGTACAGGAAATCGAGAAGAACGGGGTACAAACCCGTATGTTGTTTGCCGGAAATGTTGTAAAACAACCCTGCTTCGATGAGATGCGAAAGGAACGGAAAGGGTATCGCGTGGTAGGAGATCTGGCTGTGACCGACCGGATCATGAAGGATACGTTCTGGCTTGGCGTATATCCCGGCATGAACGATGAGAAGATCGATTATATGGCCAAGGTGATCCTAAAAGCCTTAGGAAAATAAGACATACGTTGCTACGATATACGAACTGAGGGTTTTCAGCAAATCAAGAAAGATCCGGAACGATCCGGAAGGAAAGGAATGTGGAATGGGAACAGCAAAGAAAACAATAACCATAATGGTTCCTACATACAACGAAGAAGAGAATGTGATTCCGCTCAGCCAGGCGATCATCCAGGAAGTTACCACCAATCTTCCGGCCTATGATTACGAACTGATCTTTATTGATAATGCTTCGAAAGATCAGACCAGACCCAGGATCCGTCAGTTGTGCGCCCAGAATCCTAAAATTCGTGCGATTTTCAATGCGAAGAATTTTGGACAGTTCAATTCACCTTTCTACGGGCTGACCCAAACCCATGGAGATTGCACGATTTTAATGTGCGCGGATTTCCAGGATCCCATTGAAATGATCCCTAAATTTGTTCACGAATGGGAGAAGGGGTATAAGATCGTAATCGGAATTAAGAGCAAGAGTCGGGAAAATAAGTTCATGTATTTCCTGAGAAGTTGTTATTACAAATTGATCAAGAAAATGTCCAGCGTAGAGCAGATCGAACACTTTACAGGGTTTGCGCTGTATGATCAGGAATTTGTGAAGGTGTTAAGGACGCTGGATGATTCCACGCCATTCCTTCGTGGAATTGTGGCGGAGCTCGGGTATAAGCGCAAGGATATTGAATATGAACAGCAGGAGCGAAGAGCCGGAAAAACCCATAACAACTGGTATACCCTGTATGACGCGGCGATGTTGAGCTTTACCTCCTATACGAAGGTGGGAATGCGGATCGCGACTATGTTAGGATTTGTATGTTCCGCCTTAAGTGTGGTAGCGGCACTGATCTACCTGGTGATGAAGCTGGTCTTCTGGGATCGGTTTGTAGCCGGTATGACCCCGATCCTGTTAGGAATCTTTCTATTTGGCTCCTTACAACTCTTTTTCATTGGCTTGCTGGGGGAATATATCATGACCATTAACAGTCGTGTCACCAAACGTCCCCTGGTCATTGAGGAGGAACGGATTAATTTCTCAACGCCGGAGGAATTAACGCCGGAGAAGCCAACGCCGAAGGAACCAACCCCCGCTGTTAAGAAACCGGAGTAGAACGGGAAAACATTTGCCAAAATTCAATTTATGTGGTACAATAAATTGTTAGAATTTGAATTGGAGGAAGGAATATGGCAATCAGTGTTGTACTTTTGGCGTACAAAGAGGAAGAGAATTTAAGAGTTTTATTACCGAAGATCAAAGAAAATGTGGAAAAGACCGGAGAGGACTACGAGATCCTAGTCATCGATACCGAGAAGCCATTGGATCGTACGGAAGACGTATGCAAGGAACACGGTGCCCGTTATATTAATCAGGAGGCGCCGGGATTTGGCGGAGCGTTCCGCACCGGTATCAAATACGCGAAGAAAGATAAGTTCCTGATCCTGGACAGCGATGGATCTCACAACCCCAAATACATTCCTGCCATTTATAAAAAGTTCGTGACGGAGCATTGCGATGTGGTCATCGGATCCCGTTACGTAGAAGGTGGTAAGACCAACGATGCCAAAAGTTCCATCGTCATGTCTCATATTTTGAATGGAATGTTTCGTCTTTTCCTGGGAATCCGGGCCAAGGACATTTCCACGGATTATCGTATGTACCAGACGGCACAGTTAAAGAGGGTTAAATTAACCTGTAAGAATTACGATGTGCTGCAAGAGGTTCTGCTTCGCCTTCGGATGAACAATAAAAAGTTGAAGATCGGAGAGGTTCCCATTGAGTTCAATAAGAGAATTTACGGGGAATCTAAAAGACGTTTGATTCCTTTTATCTTAAGTTATATTAAGACATTAATAAAGCTTACGGCTACCCGCATCGCCGGAAGAAGCTGATAAGGGGAGGAAGAAACCATGTATCCCATGAAGTTAAAACCGGTCTACAAGGATTATCTGTGGGGCGGCAACGAATTGGAAAAGTTATATGACAAGGCCGGCGATGGGGAGATTACCGCGGAAAGCTGGGAATTATGCTGTCATCCGGATGGAATGAGCGTGATTGCCAATGGAAAGTATAAAGGGAAATATTTAAAGGATATTTTGGATGAAAGTCCGAAGATGGTTCGCCCGGGACAGAAAAGAGGGGAGAAATTTCCCATTCTGATTAAATTCATCGATGCGAAAAAAGATTTATCCATTCAGGTTCATCCTTCCGATGAAACCGCCATTAAAGAGGCGGGAGAAGAAGGAAAGGCGGAAATGTGGTACGTGATCGCTGCCAAGCCCAAAGCGTTTTTGTATTACGGTTTGAGCCGCCGGGTGGAGAAAGAAGAATTACGCCAAAGGATGGAAGATGGTTCCATTTGCGATATTTGCAACAAGGTGCGGGTTGCGCCGGGAGATGTATTCTTTATTCATCCGGGTACCATTCATGCCATTGGAGCAGGAACGGTGATTGCGGAGATTCAACAAAGTTCCAATACCACGTTCCGCGTTTACGATTTTAAGAGAAAAGACAAAAACGGAAACACCCGGGAATTACATATTGATCGCGCGATTGATGTGATCGATCGGGAGCCGGTTGTACCGTCACAGGTTATGGACAACAACGAGGTTCGTACGAAGAATGGTTTGATTCGCAGATTGTTTGGGTGCGAATATTTTCATGTATTGTTGATCCATGTGAAGAAAGATCGAATGAAGCTTTGGTGCGATGATTCCTCCTTCCATTCCCTTTTGATCATTCGGGGGGAAGGACATTTGGAGCACAAGGGGAAACGCTATCAATTCCGTTCCGGAGACAGTTATTTTCTTCCGGCGGGGATTGGCGAATATCAGATTTATGGAGAATGCAAAGTACTGCTTTCCAAAGTATAAGAAAGTCAGAAAGGAAACCGTTATATGAAAACAACTGCTATGATCATGGCCGGAGGACGTGGGGAAAGATTCTGGCCGAA
>CALGGT010000088.1 GCA_937915825.1 uncultured Eubacterium sp. | reverse complement strand
CAGAGATCAAAACCAAGACCGTTGTCAATGTATTGGATGCTTTGGAGGCACAGAATGCATTGATCGTTGTAGAAGGTGTAAACTTCAACGTTGCTAAGAATGAAGAGTTAACGGAAGAGCAAGCGCAAGAAAGCGCAAAGCTTCGCGAAGAGTACGAGAAAGTGCAGGCTTCCGGAAGAAATATCCCGGGCGTTCGCGTGGTGGACAGCTGCTCTTTGAATGTTTATGACTTAATGAAGTATGACAATGTGGTTGTAACGGAAGCAGCCGTCAAGAAGATCGAGGAGGTGTACGCATAATGGCAGATTTAAAGTATTACGACGTTATCATTGAGCCGGTCATCACGGAGAAATCCATGGACGGTATGGCGGATAAGAAGTACAGCTTTTACGTACACACCGCTGCAACAAAGACACAGATCAAAGATGCAGTGGAAAAAATGTTTGCCGGAACAAAAGTTGAGAAAGTCAACACCATGAACTGTGTTGGAAAGAACCGCAGACGTGGAGCAATCACCGGAAAGACAGCAAAAACCAAGAAAGCGATCGTTCAATTAACAGAGGACAGCGCGGATATTGAGATTTTTGAAGGACTGTAAGATTTACAAAGTTTGAAGTTTGAGAACACGAAGAATTGAAAGGAGTGTACCTCATGGGAATCAAAACATTTAACCCATATACACCTTCGAGACGTCAGATGACAGGTTCTGATTTTGCAGAGATTACGAAATCAAAACCTGAGAAATCCCTTACTTCTTCCCTTAAGAAGAACGCAGGACGTAATGCACAAGGAAAGATTACGGTGCGTCATCGTGGAGGCGGATCCAGAAGAAAATATAGAATCATCGATTTTAAGAGAAATAAGGATGGAATTCCTGCAACCGTAAAGAGCATTGAGTACGATCCCAACCGTACGGCAAACATTGCATTGATCTGCTATGCAGACGGTGAGAAGAGCTACATCTTAGCAGCAGCCGGCATGAAGGTTGGACAGGTTGTAATGAGTGGTGAGAACGCAGAGATCAAACCCGGAAACTGCTTGCCTTTGGCCAATATTCCGGTTGGTACTTTGCTTCATAATATCGAGCTTTACCCCGGACATGGCGGACAGTTTGTTCGTTCCGCGGGCAACAGCGCACAGTTGATGGCAAAAGAAGGGAAATATGCAACGCTTCGTATGCCCAGCGGCGAGATGAGAATGGTACCCATTGTATGTCGTGCCACCATCGGACAAGTTGGAAACGGAGAGCATAACCTGATCAATATCGGTAAGGCCGGACGTAAACGTCACATGGGAATCCGTCCCACGGTTCGTGGTTCGGTTATGAACCCCAACGACCATCCCCATGGTGGTGGTGAAGGTAAGACCGGTATCGGCCGTCCGGGCCCTTGTACCCCTTGGGGCAAGCCTGCACTTGGCCTGAAGACCCGTAAGAATAAACGTACGAATAAGATGATCATTCGTAGACGCGACGGTAAGACGTTCAAATAAAAGGAGGTAGTAAAGTGGCTCGTTCATTAAAAAAAGGACCTTTCGCTGATGCGCATCTCTTAAAGAAGATTGATGCCATGAACGAATCCAATGATAAACAAGTGATCAAGACCTGGTCACGTCGTTCTACAATTTTCCCCAGCATGGTTGGACACACGATTGCGGTTCATGACGGAAGAAAACATGTTCCGGTATACATTACCGAGGATATGGTAGGACATAAGTTAGGTGAGTTCGTAATGACAAGAACCTACCGTGGACATGGAAAAGATGAGAAAAGAGGTTAAGCCGTGGCTTAACATATGTTTGATGAGATTGAAAGGAGGTTTCATCCGTGGCTAAGGGACATAGATCACAGATTAAAAAAGAAAGAAACCAAAATAAGGATACCAGACCATCCGCTAAGCTTTCATTTGCAAGAATGTCCGCACAAAAAGCGGGATTTGTATTGGATGAGATTCGCGGAAAGGATGTTCAAACAGCACTTGGTATATTGGCGTACAATCCCAGATACGCATCCAGCGTAATTGAGAAATTGTTGAAATCGGCAATTGCCAATGCGGAAAATAACAATGACATGAATCCGGAGAACCTTTATGTCGATGAGTGCTTTGCCAACAAAGCAACGACAATGAAGAGAATCCGTCCGAGAGCTCGTGGAATGGCATACAGAATCGAAAAGAGAATGTGTCATATCACAATCATCTTGAATGAAAGAGATTGAAAGGAGATAGACAATGGGACAAAAAGTTAATCCTCATGGTTTAAGAGTCGGAGTCATCAAAGACTGGGAATCGAAATGGTATGCCGATCCCAAGGATTTTTCCGACAGTCTGGTAGAAGATTATAAAATCCGTGAATTTTTGAAGAAAAAGCTGTATCATGCCGGGATTTCCAGCATCGAGATTGAGAGAACCAGCGATAAGATCAAGATTATCGTTCATACGGCAAAGCCCGGTGTTGTAATCGGTAAAGGTGGAGCTGAGATTGAAAAATTAAAGACCGAGTTGAAGCAATATACTGACAAGAAGATCTTTGTAGACATCAAAGAAGTGAAGCGTCCGGACAGTGACGCACAGTTGGTAGCAGAGAATATTGCGACACAGTTGGAGAATCGTATTTCCTTCCGTCGTGCCATGAAATCTTGCATGGGACGCGCTATGAAGGCGGGAGCAAAGGGAATCAAAACAGCTTGCTCCGGCCGTTTGGGCGGTGCCGATATGGCTCGTACAGAGTTCTATAGTGAGGGAAATATTCCGTTGCAGACCTTACGTGCCGATATCGATTATGGATTTGCTGAAGCAGATACCACGTATGGTAAGATCGGTGTAAAAACCTGGATCTACCATGGAGAAGTACTTCCAACCAAGAATGACAAAAAGGAAGGGAGCGATAAATAATGTTAATGCCGAAGAGAGTAAAACGTCGTAAGCAGTTCCGTGGTTCCATGAGAGGAAAAGCTACCAGAGGTAATAAGATTACTTACGGTGAATATGGAATCGTGGCAATGGAGCCTTGTTGGATCAAGTCCAATCAGATCGAGGCAGCCCGTGTTGCTATGACTCGTTATATTAAGCGTGGTGGTAAAGTTTGGATTAAGATTTTCCCGGATAAGCCGGTAACGAAAACTCCGGCCGAGACTCGAATGGGTAAAGGTAAGGGTGCCCTGGAATATTGGGTAGCCGTTGTAAAACCCGGCCGTGTTATGTTTGAGATCGCAGGAGTGCCGGAAGAAGTAGCACGCGAGGCGCTTCGTCTTGCAACCCACAAATTACCGGTAAAATGTAAGATAGTATCTCGCGCAGACCTGGAAGGAGGTGCGAGCGATGAAAAGTAGAGAATTCTTAAACGGATTAGAAGGTAAGACTTTAGAGGAATTGAATGAGGAATTGGTGGCTGCTAAGAAAGAGCTTTTCAATTTAAGATTCCAGAATGCAACAAATCAGCTTGAGAACACAAGCAGAATCAAAGAAGTCAGAAAAAATATTGCTCGTATCCAGACAAAGATGTCCATGGTTCGCAGAGCAGCAAATTAGGTTCTATTGAAAGAAAGGAGGATTTGTTGTGGAGAGAAATCTGAGAAAAACCCGTACAGGTAAAGTGGTCAGCAATAAAATGGATAAAACAATCGTTGTATCCGTGATCGACAACGTAAAGCATCCGCTTTATGGTAAAATCGTTAAAAGAACATATAAATTAAAGGCTCATGATGAGAATAATGAGTGTAATGTCGGAGATCGCGTTCGCGTAATGGAAACAAGACCTTTATCGAAAGATAAGAGATGGCGTCTTGTGGAAATCCTGGAGAAGGCAAGATAGAGCCGACATGCTCACAATCTGAAAGGAGAAAGTTATGGTACAACAGGAAACTAGACTGAAAGTTGCCGATAATACAGGTGCCAAAGAATTGCTTTGCATCCGTGTCATGGGCGGTTCTGTCAGAAGATATGCGGCAATCGGAGATATCATCGTTGCTACAGTAAAAGATGCAGCACCCGGCGGTGTTGTTAAGAAGGGTGACGTTGTAAAGGCTGTCGTTGTTCGTACAGTAAACAAGACCCGTCGTGCAGATGGTTCTTACATCCGTTTCGATGAGAACGCAGCGGTGATCATTAAAGATGATAAGACACCGAGAGGAACTCGTATTTTCGGACCGGTAGCAAGAGAGTTAAGAGATAAGCAATTCATGAGAATTGTATCTTTGGCTCCGGAAGTATTATAAGGAGGTGTCGAATATGGCAACATCAAAGATTAAAGCCGGTGACACCGTTCGAGTGATCGCAGGCGTCGATAAAGGACAAGAAGGAAAAGTTATGGAGGTTAAGGGGAACAAGGTGAAAGTTGAAGGGATCAACAAAGTAACCAAGCATATGAAACCCAACCGTGCCAATGCCAAAGGCGGTATTGTTGAGGAAGAAGCATTCTTCGATATCTCCAATGTTATGTATGTAGTAGATGGTAAAGTCACAAGAGTGGGCTTCCGTACGGAAGACAACGGTTCCAAGGTTCGTTATGCCAAGGCAACCGGCAGCCCGATTGATTAATGAGGAGGTACGTTGAAGTGAGTAGATTAAAAGAAGCATATTTGAACGAAATCGTACCGAGTATGCAAAAGAAATTTGAATACAAAAACGTCATGCAAGTACCTAAGATCGATAAGATCGTGATCAACATGGGCGTTGGCGAAGCGAAAGAAAACTCCAAGATTTTGGATTCGGCGATCAGTGACTTAGAGATCATCAGTGGCCAGAAGGCTGTCGTTACCCGTGCGAAGAAGTCTGTAGCGAATTTTAAACTTCGTGAAGGACAGGCAATCGGTTGTAAAGTGACCCTGCGTGGAGAGAAAATGTATGATTTTCTGGATCGTTTGGTCAACCTGGCATTGCCCCGTGTACGTGACTTCCGTGGTGTGAATCCCAATGCCTTCGATGGTCGCGGGAACTATTCCATGGGAATTAAAGAGCAGTTGATCTTCCCGGAAATTGAGTACGATAAGATTGATAAAGTTCGTGGTATGGACATTATCTTTGTAACAACTGCGAATACGGATGAAGAAGCTCGTGAATTACTGGCACAATTTGGAATGCCGTTCAAGAAATAGTTAGGAGGTCAGTTCATGGCTAAGAAGTCTATGAAGATTAAGCAACAACGTAAGGCAAAGTTCTCCACCAGAGAGTACAGCCGTTGTAAGATTTGTGGTCGTCCACATGCATATCTGAGAAAATACGGAATTTGCAGAATCTGTTTCCGTGAGTTGGCATATAAAGGTCAGATCCCGGGCGTTAAAAAGGCGAGCTGGTAATCGGCCGCACTCAATTGTGTAAGGAGGAAATCGAAATGACAATGAGCGATCCTATTGCAGATATGCTTACAAGAATTCGTAATGCTAATACTGCAAAGCATGATACCGTGGATATCCCCAGTTCAAAGATGAAAGTTGCTATCGCAGATATCCTTGTAAAAGAAGGATACATCAAAGGATATGAAATCGTTAGCGACAAGAAAGGCTTTAACAACATTCATGTAACCATGAAATATGGAAAAGACAAGAATGAAAAGGTTATTTCCGGTTTAAGAAGAATTTCAAAGCCAGGTCTTCGTGTATATGCCAATTGTGAGGAATTGCCTCAGGTATTGGGCGGACTTGGAATTGCAATTATTTCCACCAATAAAGGAATCTTAACCGATAAGCAGGCTCGTAAAGAGAATGTTGGCGGCGAAGTATTGGCCTTCATTTGGTAAGAATAAGAAACAAATCATATTTACTTAATGATATTAGGAGGTACGGCAAATGTCACGAATTGGAAGATTGCCTATCGCTATCCCGGCAGGAGTTACCGTGGATATAGCAGAAAATAACAAGGTGACAGTGAAAGGTCCTAAGGGAACGCTGGAGCGCGTTTTGCCTCAGGAAATGAAGATTGAAAAAGAGGGAGAGGAGATCAAGGTTTCCCGTCCCAACGATCTTAAGAAAATGAAATCCCTTCACGGTTTGACCAGAACATTGATCCAGAATATGGTCATTGGTGTAACCGATGGATACGAGAAGAAATTGGAAGTGAACGGCGTTGGTTATCGTGCTGTTAAGCAAGGTAAGAAGTTAGTGCTTTCCCTGGGATATTCTCATCCGGTAGAGATGGAAGATCCGGAAGGATTGGAAGTAACCGTTGACGGACAGAATCTGATCATCATCAAGGGAATCGATAAGGAAAAGGTTGGCCAATATGCCGCTGAAATCCGTGAGAAGAGAAAACCGGAGCCTTACAAAGGTAAAGGTATTAAGTATGTTGATGAAGTGATTCGACGCAAAGTTGGTAAAACAGGTAAGAAATAGAAAGGAGTAAGTTCAAATGGTAAGTAAGAAGAACCGAAGTGAAGTTCGCCAAGAAAAGCACAGAAGATTACGCAGCCGTTTATCCGGAACTCCTGATAGACCTCGTTTGAGTGTATTCCGCAGCAACAATCACATGTATGCCCAGGTGATTGATGATGTTGCCGGTAAAACCATTGTGTCTTCGAGCACACTTCAAAAAGATGTAAAAGAAGGTTTGGATAAAACCAACAACGTAGAGGCAGCAGCTAAGTTAGGAACCGTAATTGCAAAGAAAGCTTTGGATAATGGAATTAAAGAAGTTGTCTTTGATCGCGGTGGTTATATCTATCAAGGAAAAGTTAAGGCGTTGGCAGAGGCAGCTCGTGAAGCTGGCCTGCAATTCTAAGCAAGGAGGAAGATTCATGAGACGAGAAATCATTGATGCCAGCCAATTTGAATTGGAGGATAAAGTTGTTACCATCAAGCGCGTTGTTAAAGTTGTAAAAGGTGGTCGTAACTTCCGTTTCTCCGCATTGGTTGTTGTGGGTGACGGAAATGGTCATGTTGGCGCAGGTTTAGGAAAAGCTATGGAAATCCCGGAAGCAATTCGTAAGGGAAAAGAAGCAGCTATGAAGAATTTGATCGAGGTTCCCATTGATGAGAACGGAAGTATCCCTCATGACTTTATTGGGAAATATGGTAGTTCCCATGTAATTCTTAAGAAGTCTCAAGAAGGTACCGGTATTATCTCTGGTGGCCCGGCCCGTGTGGTTTTGGAGTTAGCAGGATATAAAAATATCCGTACCAAGGCATTGGGCTCCCGTAACAAGCAAAATGTAGTCCTTGCAACCTTGGAAGGAATCAAGTCTCTAAAGACTCCGGAACAAGTTGCAAAGCTTCGTGGTATTTCGGTAGAAGAAGTACTGGGCTAAGTTAGGAGGAACAATTCATGGCTAAATTAAAAATAACATTAGTAAAATCTACAATTGGTGCCGTTCCGAAGCAGAGAAAGACGGTTGAGGCTATGGGCTTGCGTAAGATCAACAAAACCGTAGAAATGCCGGATAATCCTGCTGTTCGTGGTATGATTCAGCAAGTAAGACACTTGGTGAAAGTAGAAGAAATTTAAGATCATAAAAGGAGGTGCCAAGAATGAATTTATCTGAGTTGAAACCTGCAGAAGGTTCAAAGCAAAGTAATGCATTCCGTCGTGGACGTGGACATGGTTCAGGAAATGGCAAAACCGCTGGAAAAGGACATAAAGGTCAGAAGGCTCGTTCCGGATCCCCTCGTTTGGGATTTGAAGGTGGACAGATGCCTTTGTATCGTCGTATTCCGAAGCGTGGATTCAAGAATATGAACCATAAAAATATCGTTGGAATCGGACTGGATCGTTTGAATGTTTTCGAAGATGGTTCGGAAGTAACGGTAGAAACTTTAATCGAAAAGGGCATTGTAAGCAATCCTCGTGATGGCGTTAAGATCCTTGGAAATGGAGAATTAACCAAGAAGCTTGAAATCAAAGTCAACGCGTTTAGTAAGAGTGCGGTTGAGAAGATTGAAGCGGCTGGTGGAAAAGCTGAGGTGATCTGATGCTCGAGACAATGAAGAATGCGTTTCGAACCAAAGAAATTCGAAATAAACTTTTGTTCGTAATGATGTGTTTGGTCATCGTGAGAATCGGATGTAACATTCCCCTTCCCGGTGTAAACACGGATGTAATGAGATCTTTGTTTGATCAGAATCAGGCATTGGGATTCTTAGATGTAATGACCGGTGGATCGTTTATCAATATGTCAATCTTTGCATTGAACATTACACCTTACATTACAGCATCCATCATTATCCAGTTGTTGACCATTGCCATTCCCCGTTTGGAGGAAATGCAAAAAGATGGAGAAGATGGAAGAAAGAAATTAACGGAGTATACCCGTTATTTATCCATTGTTTTGGCAATTATTGAGGGTGTGGCGATCGTAATCGGATTTAGAAACCAGAATGTTTTTAAAGATTTAGGTTACACCTATGTGATCGTTGCCGTCGTTGCCTTAACAGCTGGCGCTGCCTTCCTGATGTGGTTAGGTGAGCAAATGACGGTTTATGGAATCGGTAATGGTATTTCCATGGTTCTGTTGATCAACATCGTAGCTCGAATCCCCAGCGACTTGATCGCTCTTTACAACCAATTTGTAAAAGGTGCCGGAAATATTACAAACTCGATTTTAGCAGCGGTGATTATTCTGGCTGTCTTGATCGGTATGTTTGTATTTATCGTATGGCTCCAGGATGGGGAGAGAAGAATTCCTGTACAATACGCGAAGAAGACCCAGGGACGCAGGGTATATGGCGGACAATCCAGCCACATTCCCCTGAAAGTAAATACGGCGGGCGTTATCCCCGTAATCTTTGCAAGTTCCATGCTTCAGTTACCGGTTATCATCGGTGGATTCGCGGGTATTTCTCCTCAATCGGGAGAAGGAGCTTCTCTGATCCAGAAGATCTTAAAGACCTGCGACCAAAGATATTGGTGTAACTTTTCTTCCTTTGGAGAGTTTAAATATTCTTTGGGATTGCTGATCTACATTGCATTGATTATTTTCTTTGCTTATTTCTATACGTCCGTAACCTTCAATCCGTTGGAGATTTCCAACAATATGAAGAAACAAGGTGGTTTCATTCCCGGAATTCGTCCCGGTAAGCCCACCACGGAGTATTTAACCAACATTCTTAACAGTGTAATCTTCATGGGTGCGGTAGGAATGGTGATCGCCTGTGTAATTCCGATCATCTTCTCCGGAGCATTCGGGGCAAATGTATCCTTTACCGGTACATCCCTTATCATTATTGTTGGTGTAATTATTGAAACTTTGAAACAATTGGAGTCCATGTTGTTAGTTCGTAACTACAAAGGATTCTTAGGTGATTGATTCTTAGATCGAAAAGGGAACGATGGGTTGAGTGCCTGGCGCGCTCAGCCCTCGTAGGCCTTTTTTGCTTTATTGGAAAGGAAGGAAGTTACAATGAAGATTATTATGTTAGGTGCGCCGGGTGCCGGAAAAGGAACCCAGGCCAAGAAAATTGCTGAAAAATATTCCATCCCCCATATTTCAACGGGAGATATTTTCCGTGCCAATATTAAAGAGAACACAGAGCTTGGACAAAAAGCAAAAGTATATATGGACCAGGGACTTTTGGTACCGGATGAACTGGTAGTCGACCTGGTTGTAGATCGTTTGAAAAAAGACGATGCCAAGAATGGATACGTTCTGGATGGTTTTCCTCGTACGATCCCTCAGGCAGAGGCTTTAACAAACGCATTAAATGCTATTGGCGAAAAAGTTGATTATGCCATTGATGTTGATGTGCCGGATGAAAGTATTATCCGCCGCATGTCCGGAAGAAGGGCATGTGTTTCCTGTGGAGGAACCTATCACATCCGATACAACCCCACAAAAGTAGAAGGGGTTTGTGATGCCTGTGGCGGGGAACTGATCTTGCGTGATGACGACAAACCGGAAACCGTTCAGCAGCGTTTGTCAGTCTATCATGAGCAAACCCAGCCGTTGATTGATTATTATACGAAAGAAGGCATCTTGAAAGAAGTGGACGGAACCGTTGATCTGGATGTTGTATTTCAAGAAATCGTGAAAGTTTTATCCGGAAACTAAGGAGGAAAAGCAATATGTCAAAAGCTGATATGATTGAAATAGAGGGAACGGTAGTTGAAAAGCTTCCCAATGCTATGTTTCAAGTTGAATTGGAAAACGGACATAAAGTCTTAGCTCACATCAGTGGGAAACTTCGCATGAACTACATTCGAATTTTGCCCGGTGACAAAGTGACGTTGGAATTATCTCCTTACGATTTAACAAAGGGACGTATTGTTTGGAGAGATAAATAAAGACGTTTCTGGAGAAAAAAACGTTGACAATCAAAATTGATTGTGATAAGATAGTATTTGGACTTTTGCGAGTCATTTTTTGCATGGGCATCTCACAACCAGGCAGAAATGGACAAGGAAAGGTTTCAAGATAAATGCAACTTAAGTGAAAGGAGGTTATTACAGTGAAGGTTAGATCTTCTGTAAAACCGATGTGCGAAAAGTGCAAAATCATTAAAAGAAAGGGTCGTATTCGCGTAATTTGCGAAAACCCGAAACACAAGCAGAGACAAGGATAAGAAAGAATATTTCAAGCAGAGAGAGTACTAAAGAAGTCTTTAGGCTCTTTTCGTGCGCATAGACAGATATCTGAATAGTTCTTGCTTTCTGCGTTGCAGTTTGTCCAACCGTCATTTGGGCGAGATACTGCGATATCGCAAATGAAAACCGAAAGGAACCGGTGGAAGCCGGACGTTGCGATTTAAAGCGGCTAATCGAATGTGTTTGCCAGGATGCATTCGAAAACAGGTAACACGAAATTATGAAAAGAAAAATGTTGGAGGTGTAAAGTACACATGGCTCGTATCAGTGGTGTAGATTTACCGAGAGAGAAACGTGTTGAGATTGGACTCACGTATATCTATGGAATTGGCTTGACAACTTCTCAAAAGATTTTGAAGGAAGCTGACGTAAACCCTGACATCCGTTGCAAGGATCTTTCGGATGAACAAGTAGGAACAATCCGTGACGCAATGGAGAAGTTAGGGGTAGTTGTAGAAGGTGATCTCAGAAGAGATGTTGCAATGAACATTAAGAGATTACAGGAAATGGGATGCTATCGCGGTATTCGTCATAGAAAAGGACTTCCGGTTCGTGGCCAGAAGACCAAGACCAATGCCAGAACAAGAAAAGGTCCCAAACGTACGGTAGCGAACAAGAAGAAATAATATAGGAGGAATTGTCAATGGCTAAGAATGCTACAAAAAAGACGACAAAAAGACGTGTCAAGAAAAACATTGATCGTGGACAGGCACATATTCAGTCATCTTTTAATAATACGATAGTAACTTTAACTGACATGCAGGGAAATGCAATTTCCTGGGCAAGTGCAGGTGGACTTGGCTTTCGTGGTTCAAGAAAATCCACTCCGTATGCAGCGCAAATGGCTGCAGAGACAGCAGCAAAAGCAGCTTTGCCCCACGGCTTAAAATCCGTTGAGGTTATGGTTAAAGGACCGGGTTCCGGTCGTGAAGCTGCCATTCGTGCGATTCAGGCGTGTGGGATTGAAGTAACCAGTATCCAGGACGTAACCCCGGTTCCCCATAATGGGTGCAGACCGCCGAAACGTAGAAGAGTATAGGAGGAAGAATCATGGCAAGAGATATGACGCCGGTTTTAAAAAGATGTAGATCTTTGGATTTGGATCCCGTGTACTTAGGGATTGATAAGAAGTCAAAGAGAAGTGCAAGAAGTGTCCGGAAACTCAGTGAGTACGGCATGCAGTTAAAAGAAAAACAAAAAGCAAAATTCATCTACGGAGTATTGGAGAAACCCTTCCGTAACTATTTTGCAAGAGCACAGAAATTAAAATATGGAACAACAGGTGAGAACCTGATGATCCTGTTAGAGCTTCGTTTGGATAATATCCTGTTCCGTATGGGATTTGCCAGAACAAGAAAAGAAGCGAGACAGATTGTGGATCATAAGCATGTAACCGTTAACGGGAAGAGAGTGAACATTCCTTCTTATTCCGTTAAACCCGGTGATGTGATCGAGATCAAAGAGAAATTCAAAGGAGCACAAAGATATAAGGACATCCTGGAAGTAACAGGTGGTCGCATGGTGCCGGACTGGTTGGAAGCCGATAAGGAAAGTTTATCCGGAACGGTAAAACAAGTACCTACCAGAGCTGAGATCGATGTTCCGGTTAACGAAGTGCTTATCGTCGAGTTGTATTCCAAATAATAAAGTAAATCCTAAAAGGAGGGTCCTGGAATGTTTGAATTTAAGAAACCAACTATTGAAATTGCTGAAATTTCGGAAGATAGTAAGTATGGTCGTTTTGTTGTGGAACCCCTGGAACGAGGATATGGAACAACTCTTGGAAATTCACTGAGAAGAATTATGCTCTCCTCATTACCCGGAACCGCAGTAAGTCGCATTCGCATTGACGGAGTCGTACATGAATTCAGTTCGATTCCCGGCGTGAAGGAAGATGTGACGGAGATTGTCATGAACATTAAGAGCCTGGCAATCCGCAATTCCAGTGAGGACATGGATGAAGTAAAGATGATGTACATCGAAGCGAAGGGAGACGGTGTCGTAACCGCTGCTGATATTCGATGTGATGCGGACATTGAGATTATCAACAAAGATCAGGTGATCGCCACCTTAAATGGCGGATCCAGCACAGAGTTGTCCATTGAAATGACCGTTGAGAATGGAAGGGGATATGTGAGTGCAGACCGTAATAAGAAAGCGGATGCTGCATTGGATGCAATTCCCATTGACTCCATCTTTACTCCCATTGAGAGAGTGAACATTCAGGTGGAAAATACGCGTGTAGGTCAGATTACCGATTATGATAAGCTGATCGTTGATGTACATACCAATGGAACCATTGAACCGGTAGACGCTGTAAGCTTGGCTGCTAAGATTATGAGCGAGCATTTAGATGTATTTATCGGTTTATCGGAGATGGCGAAGAATACCAACGTAATTACCGAGCCTCAAGTAGACGATGAGAACAAGGTTCTGTCATGGAGTATTGATGAATTAGAACTTTCCGTTCGTTCCCATAACTGTTTGAAGAGAGCGAATATTAACACGGTGGAAGAATTGATTCAGAAGACCCCGGAAGACATGATGAAGGTTCGTAATCTTGGTAAGAAGTCCTTGGATGAGGTTCTTGACAAGTTAAGAGACCTTGGTCTTTCACTGAATGACACGAATGAAGATTAATAAGGAGGAACATAGAAATGGCAGGATATAGAAAGCTTGGCAGAACTGCCAGCCAAAGAAAAGCCCTGTTACGCAATCAGGTTACGAATTTGTTATACCATGGTAAGATTGTGACAACGGAAGCAAAAGCAAAAGAGATTCGTAAGATCGCTGAGAATTTAATTGCTTTAGCAGTTCGTGAAAAGGACAATTATGAAACGGTTACCGTAAAAACAAAGGTAGCCCAAAAAGATAAAGACGGAAAACGTGTAAAAGAAGTTGTAGACGGTAAGAAAGTTACGGTCTATGATGAGGTAGATAAGGAAATCAAGAAAGACAATCCTTCTCGCTTACATGCAAGACGTCAAATGAACAAAGTTCTTTATGGAATTACCGAAGTGCCTCAGACCACAGCTGGTAAGAGAAAAGGAACAAAGACCGTGGATATGGCTAACAAATTATTTGAGGAGATTGCTCCGAAATATGCAGATCGTAACGGTGGTTATACAAGAATCATTAAGATTGGTCCCAGAAAAGGGGACGCTGCGATGGAAGTAGTCATCGAGCTTGTATAATAGAATACGAAACAAGTACAACGAACCAACCGTGAGGTTGGTTCGTTTTCGCATATCCGGAAGGAGGTAACAAGGCAGGCTTATGTTAGAAGGAAGGAATGTATCCTATCGCTATTCCGGAAAAGAAAAAGTGAATAAGAATGCCTTAAACCATCTGAATTTTCAAATCCGGGAAGGGGAATTCATTGGGATATTAGGGGCAAATGGATCCGGGAAGTCCACCCTCGCGGCCCATTTTAACGGAATTCGCCTGCCGCTGGAAGGGGTGGTTTCTGTGGATGGCATGGATACAGCCTCGGAAGAGGATCTATTTGAGATTCGCCGGGATGTGGGCTTGATCATGCAAAATCCCGATAACCAGATCGTTCAATCCATTGTGGAAGAGGATGTGGGATTTGGACCGGAGAATCTGGGGATTCCCACGTTGGATATATGGAAACGGGTAAAGAAAGGCTTGGACCAGGTTCGAATGATCAAGCACCGTAAGAAGAACCCGATGGAGCTGTCCGGCGGGCAGAAGCAACGGGTCGCCATTGCGGGAGTGTTGGCGATGGAACCGAAATACATCGTTTTCGATGAAGCCACAGCTATGTTAGATTCCAAGGGTAGAAGGGATGTGCTGGATATCGCCCGTCGTCTGCAAAAAGAGCAGAACATCGCCATCATCTGGATCACCCATGATCTGGAGGAGGTGTGGGAAGCGGACCGGATCCTGGTTTTAAACGAAGGAGAGCTCTTCTTTCAGGGAAGTCCCCAAACTCTTTTTCAGGAAAAGGGGGAGCTTCTGGAAACGTGCCATTTAAAAATTCCGGAGCCCTTGCGTTTTTTGCAGAAGTTGATCGAAGAGCAAATTTTATCCCCCCAGGATCTGGAAACGATTACCATGGATCCGAAAGAGGTTGCCCAAATGCTAGCTGATAAAATAAAGGCGGATCCTAGGGAGGTGGGCGTATGATCGAACTGAAAGAGGTAAGTTTTTCCTATCATAAAAACCGGGCCGGTGATGAGGGTGTGCTTCGAAACGTGAATCTGATGGTGACTCGCGGGGATTTTATAGCGATCATGGGGACCACAGGATCCGGGAAATCGACGCTGATCCAACACATGAACGGTTTACTTGAGCCTACGAGGGGAAAAGTTTTTTATCAAGGGGAAAATATTTGGGAGAAAGATTATCCCAGAAAAAATTTAAGACAGAAGGTAGGATTGGTATTCCAATTTCCGGAATATCAATTATTTGAAGAAACGATATTAAAGGATATTGCCTTTGGTCCGTTGAACATGGGAATGTCAGATCCAACGTCTCAAGCTCTAAAGGCAATGGACAAGGTTGGTTTACCCAGGGAATTGGGTGAGGTATCCCCCTTTGCCTTATCCGGCGGTCAGAAACGGCTGGTTGCCATTGCAGGGATCTTAGCTATGAATCCGGAGGCGTTGATCTTAGATGAACCTACGGCTGGTCTGGATGCCCGGGCGAAAGAGCGGATTTATCAGATTCTGACCCGGGTGTGCAAGGAAGGAGTGCCGGTGGTGGTAGTTTCTCATAATCCCTCGGACGTGGTCCGTTATGCCAATCGGGTGGTTGTTTTAAGCGAGGGTGAGATCGTCATGGATGGTTCTGTCAAAGAAGTGTTTTCGGATCATGAACAGCTGGAAAAGGCTGGGATTCAACCGCCATGGACGGCGACACTCAGCCGTTCTTTCGAAGAACAGGGAATTCCCATGAAGGGGGCAGTCACCGATGAGGAAGTTCTGGAAGCCATCCGAAATTATGTGAAAAAGCACCAGGTACATAAGTAAAGATAAGAATGATTAGAAAGATAAGAATGATTAGAAAGGAGGAGATCCATGCTTCGAGATATCACGATCGGACAATTTTATCCAGGGGACTCTCTGATTCACCGTTTCGATCCTCGTGTGAAGATCCTCGGAGCGTTGGTGTATTTGATCTCCTTGTTTTTGTTTCGCAATTTAGTCGGGTATTTGGTGGTCGTAGCCTTTTTGGGCGCGGTGATCTTTCTAAGTCGTGTTCCCCTAACCTACGCCATGAAGGGATTGCAAAGCATTGTGGCGCTTCTGTTATTTACCACGATCTTTCATTTCTTTTTTACCAAGGGAAATGTTCTGCTCGCCGCAGGTCCCGTGCAGATTTCCGAGGAAGGCGTTAAGAAGGGGGTATTTCTCGGACTGCGTCTCCTGCTTTTGGTCATCGGATCCTCGTATCTTACCTACACCACTACGGCTAAGCGCCTGACCGACGGGCTTGAGAATCTAATGAGCCCCCTGAAAAAAATTCGTGTGCCAGTGCACGACATAGCCACTATGATGGCGTTAACCCTGCGATTTATCCCGGTTTTGTTAGAGGAAACCAATCGGTTGATCAAGGCGCAGCAAGCCAGAGGGGCGGATCTGAATGAAGGAACTCTTTGGCAGAAAGCGAAGATCATGACCTCTATGGTCGTGCCCCTTTTGGTATCCGCCACGGGGCGATCTTTCGAGTTGGCGGTTGCTATGGAATCCAGGTGTTATCAGGGGGACAGGGGGCGAACGCAGATGAAACCCCTTCGGTATCAAACGCAGGATCGAATCGGATTGGTTGTGATCGCTTTCTATGTGATCCTTGTATGGTTGGCAGGAAGGATCCCTGCCGGTGAAGGAGGTGGCATTCTTGCGCTATTGTTTAGTCCTTGCATATGATGGGACGGATTACCATGGCTGGCAGATTCAGGAGGGAGTTGCCACCATTCAGGAGGAAGTGCAAAAAGCAGTTGGAATGGTCATCGGGGAACCGATCCAGGTAGCCGGTGCCAGTCGAACCGACGCGGGAGTTCATGCCTATGGAAATCTGGCAGTCTTTGATGCAGAGACCACGATCCCGGCGGAGAAGTTAGCGGTGGTAATCAATCAAAATCTCCCCGGGAACATTCGGGTCATGCAATCCTTTGGCGTAGCGGATGGGTTTGATCTTCGCAAGAATAAAGGGGAGAAGACCTATCGTTATCGGTATTTTATCGGGGATATCATGCCGCCTCTTTATGAACGTTTTGCCGTGCATGTTCCTTATCGGATTCAGGTCCGGGCCATGAAAGAAGCAGGAAAATACTACGAAGGCGAGCATGACTTTGCCGCCTTTTGCGCTGCCGGGGCCCAGGTCCTTACTACCGTCCGCACAGTCAATCAGGTGAGTGTGGAAGTGACGCCTGCCATAGGCGGCGAATTTCTGGATATTTTCGTAAAGGGAGAGGGGTTCCTTTATAACATGGTCCGCATTATGTCCGGAACGTTATTACAAGTGGGAATGGGACGAAAAGAACCGGTCTGGGTGAAGGATGCCATAGAATCCTGTCAAAGAGAACAAGCCGGTCCTACCGCCCCGGCCAAGGGCTTAACCCTAATGGGGATCTCACTTGACAAAGAGTAATTCTTGGTTACGATTCACAGCCCCCTGCCTCAATTCTGGGGGCCCGCTATGCGCACTTGGTCGTATTCAGCAA
>CALGGT010000087.1 GCA_937915825.1 uncultured Eubacterium sp. | reverse complement strand
GCCCGATTTCTGCTTTTAGATCCTCCTCTGAACCGATCTCACTTCTCATTCGAGGTTTCAGTAATTCACGAAACATCTGACGTTCCGGCTCCAATAATCGATCCGAATCCTTCACATAGCTATGACGACTAAATTCTGAAACAATTTCATCACGTATCTGCAGCGCTGCTTCTCTATAACTCGGTTGCTTCGCAGACTTCAGTGACAAGTTGATCACCGGATACTGTCCCATCATCGAGAGAATATTGGGAGAGGCATCCAGGATCCGCATCCCCTCAAAATACCTGCTGTTATCCATAAGGTTCCCGTCTCTGTCATACTCGATCTCAAAAAAAGTACGCAGCATGGACAATGTCAGCGTCTTACCGAAGCGACGGGGTCTGGTGAACAGCGTCACCTTCCCACTCTGCTCTATAATATCTTTGATAAGCATTGTTTTATCTATGTAATACATATCCTTATCTATGAATTCTTTATAGTTTTCATAGCCTATCCCGATTTTCTTCATTGTCCGAACCTTCCTGTTTCGAATAATCTTCTTGTTTCTCATATTTCCCAATTCCCCCTATCATTTGATTATTTCCTGAATCATTCTATTTACTGAGTCATTCTTTACTGTATAATATAACACAATTCAAATATGGTGTAAAGAGGCTCCACGATTCCATGCAGACACCTGATTCATTTACCATACCTTCGAAAGCATCCGTAATACGCCGAACGCGAACTCTCCACCGATCCAAGCTCCCTCGGCCATGGATGCTTGTATTTTCATCCGGAAAATGATAAAATCTAATGTGAGGTCAGATAGCAGAAATGTGGTCGTGTGGTGTTTTAAATCGTTCTATCACAGTATAAAAAATCTGTCACTAAGTACAATAATCGATCATGAAGGAGGTTATAACATGTGGGCGAATGAAAGTGTTTTTTATCAAATATATCCTCTGGGATTTTGCGGAGCTCCCTTTGAAAATGACGGAAAGAATGTTTCTCGCATACGCAAGGTCCTGGACTGGATTCCTCACCTGAAAAACCTGGGGATAAATGCGGTGTATTTTTCTCCTGTTTTTGAGTCAGATACTCATGGCTATAACACCAGAGATTATCGCAAAATCGACACACGCCTTGGGAACAACCAGGATTTTAAAGAGGTTTGCGATGCCCTTCACGAAGAAGGGATCAAGGTGATCTTGGATGGCGTTTTCAATCACGTAGGGCGGGGATTCTTCGCCTTTCAAGACGTATTGGAAAAGAAATGGGACTCTTCCTACAAAGATTGGTTTTATCTGGATTTTCAGGGAAATTCCCCCTATCAGGACGGCTTCTACTATGAAGGCTGGGAAGGAAACTACGATTTGGTAAAGATCAATTTAAGCCATCCCGATGTGATAAGATATTTAACAGATAGCATTCAGGGATGGATTCAGGAATTTGGAATAGACGGACTTCGACTGGACGTTGCCTATATGGTAGACCGGAATTTTCTATCCCTTTTACGCAGGGAGTCTGAGAAATGGAAACCGGATTTCTTCTTGCAGGGAGAAATGATCGGCGGCGATTACAAGCAGATCCTGAATCCACAAATGTGCCATTCCGTTACCAACTATGAATGTTATAAGGGGATCTATTCTTCCTTTAATTCCTACAATCTTTTTGAGATTGCCCATTCCCTGCAGCGCCAGTTTGGAAAGGATCCCTGGTGCCTGTACCGGGACATGCATCTGGTTTCCTTCCTGGATAATCACGATGTATCAAGAATCTCATCCATCCTGAACAAGGAAAGTCATCTTCCTTTGGCTTACGCTCTTCTCTTTGCCATGCCGGGGATTCCTTGTATTTACTACGGATCCGAGTGGGGCGTTCCCGGAGATAAATCCCAGGGGGATCCCACACTTCGTCCCTGCTTTGAACAGCCGGTCTGGAATGATCTATGTGACTATATTCAGAAATTGACCCATGTCAAAACGTCCCATCCTGCGCTTAATTACGGTGGAATTGAAATGCTTCAACTGACCAACCGGCAACTGATCTTTGAACGGGAAGTGGAGAGCGAGCGATTTATCTTTGCCTTAAATATTGATGAGAACGATTTTACCGCAAACTTTAATGCCAGAGCCGGGAAGGGATACGATTTCATTAGCGAACAGGAAGTGGACTTTGGGGGAGGACTCTTTATTCCAAAGGAAACTGCCCTCTTAATTAAAACCGAACGATAAGAAACATCCATGGTTAAAAATTGGCGGCATACCCACCATACGAAAAAAGCAACTTAGGGTGTACTTCGTAAGGAAGTTACACCCTAATGTGAATATTACATCGCCTGGGAGCCACAAGTAAGAGAAACAACGAATAAAATAAACTCATTTATTATTTTGACGGAATTGGGGATAGCCGGGAAAACTCATAATATTCCCTTGACTTTTGTTAACAATAGCGTTATACTGACAGTGGGTTCAGTGAAGATAAATTCAGTAAATTTTATAAGGTGATAATATGTTTATAGGTCGAGAAAAAGAGTTAACTGAGGTCCGGGACTTTCTTAAAAAGAATTCAGGCTGTATAATGATTTACGGCAAACGAAAGGTTGGTAAGACAACCCTTATAAATCACGTTTTGAATGGTGTGGAGAATACCGCATACTATGAATGCATTAAGGATTCTCTTAAGGCAAATGTTGACGGATTGGTTGAGGTTCTCCTTCGGGAAAAGATTTTACCCGCACGAATTGAGTTTGCATCCTTTCAAGAGCTATTTAAATATCTGAATTCCCTTAACGGAACTTATAATATTGTCATTGACGAGTATCCGTACTTAAAAGCAATCAACAAGTCAGAAACCGTTGACTCAATTTTTCAGTCGGTTATTGATCATTCATTGATCAATCTTCATCTGTTTATATCAGGCTCACATGTAAGCATGATGAAGGATTTGCTCAACGAAAAAAACGCTCTTTACGGACGTTTCTCAACGATCATTCAGCTAAGGGAGCTTAACTATATTGAAGCATCTGAATTTTACTCAGAATTAAGTGTGTATGACAAGGTTGCATTTTATTCTGTTTTCGGAGGCTCTCCTTTTGTTAATGAATTTTTAAATAGCAAAAAAACCCTGAAAGACAATATAATTTCAACCATCCTGAATCCTTCTCATTCTATATACAACTATGCCGATAATCTTTTGGTATCAGATTTCAGCAACGTATCGGGCGCCGAACGTATATTCTCCGCTCTAAAAAACGGGAAGAAAAAGTACAGCGAAATTGAGCAGGCTCTTAGAATTGAAAAAAACGGCGGTCTTTCAAAACTACTTAAACCGGTTTTGAATATGGAGCTGATCTTCAAAAAACAACCAATCAACCGACCTGACGATAAAAAGAAAATTTACTACGAAATTAACGACAATCTTCTCCGCTTTTATTATACCTACGTTTATAAAAATAAAAGCGCTCTTCAGGTAATTGGTGCCGAGGCGTTTTATGAGGAATATGTCGCCCAAAGCATCCTCACCTTTATCTCACATCGTTTTGAGGAAATATGCAGAGATTATTTTTCTTTGATGGTCAAAAACGGTAATCTAAAAGGAATACGCAATATCGGCACATATTATTATGATGACAGCATTCATAAAACGAACGGTGAATTTGATGTTGTGCTGCAACGAAAAGACAGCTATGAGTTTTATGAAGTAAAGTATCATCTTTCTCCAATGCAGGTTTCCGAGATGAAAAAGGAAGAAGCTCAAATCCGCAGCATTCACGGTTTCGATGTTTCAAAAATAGGATTTGTATCTGTTAGTGGCTTTGAATCAACACCCAAGGGATATATATGCATAGACGGCTCTGATATCTATTCTGGGTAAAATCTAAAAGAAACAGGAGGCAACTTCCTTACGAAGTGCCTCCCTTCGACTTTTTTATTTACAATCGTAATTTACTCAATCGCTTCAACTTCAAGATATTCTGAAATGCTCTTATTAGCATCAAATCTATCTTTTACATTCTTTGGCACAATCACTTTACTTACTCTACCCGAAATTCCACCAAACATACTGGCAAGGGTCTCTTCTGGCACCTCGTCAACAGAGAATGATTTTCCAAGATAAAGCTCCGACCGACTTCCGGTATCAGCAAACATGCCTAAAACTTCTTTTAAATTCGGCGTTGCAAAATAGTCTCCCAGTGAAATGTTTTTGAAATTATACCAACCAAACGAAGCAAACATGTAATTTGCCGACTCAATATTCTCCGTGTAGAAGTTTTCCAAACCAAGAAGGCACTTTGAAGAATCCAAAGCAGAAGTTTTTTCTGCTGTCCCGGCTATCCAACAAAACATATAATCACTGTTTGGGTTGGCGATCACTCCACCATCCTGACCTATATACATCTCGTAATATCCATCTTCATCTGCATCTTTGTACCAGGCCATAACACTCTTGTTCTGCTTTTCTGAAACATCAAAAGAACCAAGTACATCCTCCGTTGTTGGTACTGTCGCGCTGTCAACAAACTCTACGGACTCAATCATTATTCTGGCAACATCCGAACCGTAGAAATAATAGTATTTATCCAAACTAAACACGATACTACCATCTGTGATCTCTGACTCAACCTTCTGTGGCTCAGCCATAAGTCTGTCCGTCGTAGGAACATGTGTAGGTCTTGCTGTTACTTCCGGTAAAGCACTACTTGTTGCTTCCGGCAATGTACTTTCTGTTGCTGCCGGGGATGCACTTTCTGTCACTGCAGGGGATGCACTTTCTGTCACTGCAGGAGATGCACTTTCTGTTGCTGCAGGGGATGCACTTTCTGTTGCCTCCGGCAATGCACTTTCAGTCACTGCTGGGGTCTGTGAAGCATCCACATTCACTTCCTTGGTCAAAGTTCCTTTTACTGTTACAACGCATACAAAGCTCTTCTTACCCACCTTACACTCAATTTTTGCTTTACCTTTTTTAAGTCCGGTAATCGTAATATCTTTTGCCTTTTTGGCAGAAATTTTAATAATCTTTTTCCCCTTCGTAATTTCCCAGGAAGCTTTTTTCTTAGTATTCTTTACAGACACTTTCTTAACTTTTCCCACATTAACAGTTACTCTTTTAGAACTTAGTTTAACTTTTTCTTTTGCCTGTAAGCTAACTTCCGGTGTTGCACCAACTAAACCTATTGCAAGTGTAATTGCTAAAAATAGTGATATTCTTCTCATTTTTCTACTCTCCTTTAAAATACTTTTCAGTCAACTCTGCCTCTCATCTTGAATTCACGAGATGCAGAATTCATTTTCATTGTTCCTCCGTTACTAGTTCGTCTCGGCCAAGAATTCACTCCGGAATTCTCTTCTCCTTTGGGACAGAATTCCGAATCATTCAACCAAAGACGTATATTATATTATATTAACTGAATTGTCAATCATTTTTTCTTTGGTACCAATATATTTTTTAATGTAGCGTTCTTACGTAGAGCATGACCATGTAGGATAATAGAGTAGCTTTACATACTGACTATAATCATGCAGGGAAGTAAGACTGCTTTTAACGTGGTGATGTATTCCATGCAGGGGGCATTTGCGACCGTCAGCACTTAATGAGCGCTAGCGCGAATTTTGTACTGCTACGGTCGCACCTGAGCGCGAGCGTCCCCCGAATGGAATACATCGCCGCGTTAAAAGCATCCAGCACCCAGCATCCAGCTATCACCCACATGTATCCATCGTCTCGTTAAAAGCATCCAGCATCCAGCATCTTCTTTTTGGGAACATTCATTGCATTTTCACGGATTTCTTGTTATAATGGGAAGTGGATTGTAAAGGCCTGTTTGATCGCAGAACTTTCTTCCAAAACACACGTTGCAATCGTATAGGATCTATACGATCGCGTACTTTATACTTTTTATTTGAAAGGAGCTTCAACAATGTCAGAACAAAAAATCCCTTACAAAATCTATCTGGACGAGAAAGAGATTCCGACCCAATGGTATAACGTTCGTGCAGATATGAAGAACAAACCCGCGCCGTTGCTAAACCCGGGCACGTTGCAACCAATGAAACCGGAAGAATTAGCGCCGGTTTTCTGTGAAGAATTGGTAAAACAGGAGATGGACGACGACACCGCCTATATTCCCATTCCTGAGGAAATTTTGAATTTTTACAAAATGTATCGTCCTTCCCCTTTGATCCGCGCTTATTTCTTAGAGAAGAAGTTGGATACGCCTGCAAAAATATATTACAAATTTGAGGGAAATAACACCAGCGGAAGTCACAAATTAAATTCCGCCATTGCACAAGCTTATTACGCGAAAAAACAGGGATTAAAAGGTGTCACCACTGAGACCGGTGCCGGCCAATGGGGAACCGCCCTTTCCATGGCATGTTCCTATTTTGATCTGGATTGCCAGGTTTACATGGTTAAAGTTTCCTATGAACAAAAACCGTTCCGTAGAGAAGTGATGCGTACCTACGGAGCTTCCGTAACGCCTAGTCCTTCCGAAACCACCAATGTGGGAAAAGCGATCCTGAAAGAACATCCGGGAACCACCGGTTCATTGGGCTGCGCTATTAGTGAAGCCGTAGAGGCAGCAACCTCACAAGAAGGATACCGCTATGTTTTAGGAAGTGTGTTAAATCAAGTACTTCTTCATCAATCCGTGATCGGACTGGAAACCAAGGCGGCATTGGATAAATATAACATTGAACCGGATATTATCATCGGTTGTGCCGGCGGCGGTTCCAACTTAGGAGGACTGATCTCTCCTTTCATGGGCCAGAAATTACGCGGCGAAAAAGATTACCGGATCATAGCGGTTGAGCCTGCTTCCTGCCCCAGCTTTACCCGTGGTAAATATGCCTATGATTTCTGTGATACCGGTAAAGTTTGTCCCATGGCAAAGATGTACACATTAGGAAGTGGCTTTATTCCTTCCGCTAACCACGCCGGAGGTTTGAGATACCATGGTATGAGTTCCATTCTCAGCCAGTTGTATGATGATGGATTTATGGAGGCTACAAGTGTAGAACAAACGAAGGTGTTTGAGGCAGCCGAACAATTTGCTCGTGTGGAAGGAATCCTTCCGGCACCGGAAAGCAGTCATGCCATTCGGGTTGCCATTGATGAAGCGCTTCGCTGCAAAGAAACCGGTGAAGAAAAAACCATCGTATTTGGTTTGACCGGAACCGGATATTTTGATATGGTTGCTTATGAGAAATTCCATAATAAAGAAATGACCGATTACATTCCCACCGATGAGGATCTGCAAAAGAGCTTTGATACTCTGCCTCCTCAACCGTAAGATGATAACTTACGATTATTTTGCGTGATTCGGTGTTATCAGGACAAAATTAAAAATCCCTCGGAACAATCAGATGAGATTCCGAGGGATTTTTATTACCTGATTCCGTGAGCCGGATCCTAGATTCTGTTGGCTAACAACTAAATTCTGTTGGTAAACAACTGGATTATTTTCCGTTTTACACCAGATCCGCCTGAGAGATCAACTGTACCTGGTGGCGTTCCAATACTTCTTTGGTCTTATCCAGATCATCCGTTTTGATCACGATGGAGGCGCCGTCCTGGTTCAGAGATAATCCGTAAATGTATCGGATATCAATGTCTGCATCATGCAAAGCTACCACCACTTTTTGCAAAGAACCGGTTTCGTTGGCAACATTGACGCCTAGAACATCGTTGATCTTGGACGTAATATTTTTCTCCTTCAAAACCTGATGGGCTTTGTCCGGATCATTGACTAACATGCGGAAAACTCCGAATTCATTGGTATCTGCCAGACTCACCGATACAATATCAATGTTATGATCCGCCAAAATCTTCAACACCTCATCTACACGCCCCCGTTTGTTTACTAAAAAAACAGATAATTGTCGAATAAACATAGGAACCCCTCCTTATTTGGCATATAACTTACGATTGTCAATAACATGCTTGGTCTTACCATCGCTGTGCTCCAACGCATTGGGCTGAACCAACTGAATCTTCGCGTTCAAACCGATCACTTCACGCAAACGATCGTGAATGTCTTTGGATAATTTCTCCAATTTACTAACCTCATCGGAGAAATATTTCTCTTCTACTTCTACCTGGACTTCCAGGGTATCTTTGTTATCCACGCGATCCACCACCATCATATAATGAGGCGTGGTTCCGTCTACCTGCAACAAGGCCGCTTCCACCTGAGAGGGGAAGACATTGACGCCGCGGATGATCAACATATCGTCGGTACGTCCCTTAAATCTCTGAATTCGTGCCGATGTTCTGCCACATTGGCATCGTTCCGTCTCCAGGCGGGTTAAATCCTTGGTACGATAACGGAGCAAAGGCATTCCCTCTTTGGTTAGAGTGGTCATGACCAATTCTCCCGTTTCTCCCTCCGGTAGTTGCTTTAACGTAACCGGATCGATGATTTCCGGAAGAAAATGATCCTCCCAGATATGAAGTCCTTTGTGATATTCACAGTCATTGGCAACACCGGGGCCGGAAATCTCGGTCAAACCGTAGATGTCGTAGGCTTTGATGTTTAATTTTTGTTCCATCTGTGTCCGCATTTCATCGGTCCAGGGCTCTGCGCCGCAGATCGCCACTTTTAGATTGATCTGATCTTTGACCCCTAATTTCTCAATGTCTTCTGCTACATGGAGCAAATAAGAAGGGGTGCAGGCAATCACCGTCACCTTACAATCGATCATCATTTGAATTAATTTATGGGTATTTCCCGTGGACATGGGAATCACCATGGCTCCTAAATATTCACCGCCATAATGGGCTCCCAATCCTCCGGTAAAGAGTCCGTAGCCGTATCCCACCTGGATGATATCATCTCTGGTAACGCCGGCCATGGACATACAACGAGCCACGCACTCCGCCCAGATGTCAATATCTTTTCTGGTGTATACCGCCACTTTCGGACGCCCGGTGGTACCGCTGGAGGCATGCACTCGAACCAGTTCCGATGTGGGAACGGCTGCTAATCCAAACGGATAATTGGCATTTAAATCCTCATAGGTTGTAAAGGGCAATTTCTCCAAATCCTCCAACCCTTGAATATCCCCGGGTTCCAATCCCAGCTGCTGCATTTTTTTACGGTAATATTCCACGTTGTGGTAAACACGATTCACCGTTTTTACCAGGCGTTTTCCCTGTAAAAAATGCAATTCATCCCGGGACATACATTCTTTTGCTTCGTTCCAAATCATTTTTTACTTCTCCTTTTTGTAAATCTTATATCCAGTAGTGACTATGCGCGCAATATCGGTGTTTTGATCGTCCGATATATTTACCTGATAAAATACGGTACTTCCGCCTTCTTTGATCTTCTCCGCGGTGGCAAACATTTTTCCCCCTTTACAGGCGGAGAGAAAACTGATCTGACTGTTTAAGGTTACGATCACCGGCGCATCCTTCTTTCCCAAAGGGATATCATGATTAACCGCCACGGCAAAGACAAAATCCGCCAAGGTGTAATAAACCGCCCCCATAACCTGGTTCACCGCATTCTGATGATTTACATTTCGTACCAAAGAAACTTTGGCATAATCCTGTGCCACTTCCTCAATCTCAATCCCCGTTGCGACCGATGCATACCGATCCATCTTAAAAAACTCCCGTACCTTTGCTAATTCTTCCTCAGATAACAGATTTTTCTGCATAGTTTCACCTGCGTCCTAATTCAAATGCTTTTAAATTCAGTTCCAAAAATTTCGGCGGTACACATTCGCGAATGGCCTCTTCCCACTCTTCTCTGGTTACGTCCTGGAAATATTTTGAAAAACGACCCATCAATACAATGTTGGTCGCCTTGGTGCTTCCTGCTTCTTCCGCTAACGCCAATGCGTCCATGGCATCCACCTTTGCGCCGGCTTCCTTCATCCGGTCGATCAGTCCTTCCGGATATTCCATAGCTCCGGTGATGACCGGCATGGGATCGATCTGTTGATCGTTTACGATCACCTGGCCCCCGGGCTTCAAATATTCCATATAGCGAGCTGCTTCCAACGTTTCAAAGGAAATAATATAATCCGCTTCTCCCCGATCCACAATGGGGGAATAAACCTGATCCCCGAATTGAACATAGGTTACCACGCTTCCGCCTCGCTGACTCATTCCATGAACCTCGGAAACCTTTACGTCGTACCCCTTCTTTAATACCACATGTCCCAATAATTTACTGGCAAGGAGGGACCCCTGTCCTCCCACGCCAACGATCATAACATTTACCTTCATGCGTTCGCTCCTCCTTCCGGATGCTCAAAAGCATCAAACTTACAAAGGCCGTTACAAACGTCACATCCTACACAAAGCGTGGTGTCAACGTGGGCCTTTCCGTCCTTAAAGCTTAAAGCCGGACATCCTAAGCGCATACAAGCCTTACAGCTGCGGCACTTATCCCGGTTTACCTTCAAAGGAGGCTTATGCTTCACATATTTTAATAAGGCACAAGGACGACGGCTGATGATCACGGACGGCGCATCCGCTGCCAGTTCTTCCTTCACCGCCTGATCTGTTTCTTCCAGATTATAGGGATCCACCACACGTACCCGTTCAAATCCCATGGATTTACAAAGATTCTCCAGGTTAATCTTTCCGGCCGGATCTCCCTTAATATTGTATCCGGTGGTGGGATTCTGCTGATGTCCGGTCATACCGGTAATGGAGTTATCCAGGATTACCACCGTGGAATTGCTTTGGTTATACGCCACATTGGCAAGTCCAGTCATACCGGAATGCATAAAAGTCGAGTCACCGATGACAGCAACGGTTTTCTTCTCGCTTTCCGTCCCTCTGGCTTTATTAAACCCGTGAATGGAACTAATGGACGCACCCATGCAGGCCGTAACATCAATGGCACTTAACGGCGCCACCGCCCCTAAGGTATAACATCCGATGTCTCCCATCACGGTACAACGATTCTTATTCAACGTGTAAAATAGTCCGCGGTGTGGGCATCCGGCGCACATAACCGGCGGACGTACCGGCAAGCCTTCAATGGCTGTGCAATGGTTTTTTGCTTCCATTCCCATTTTTTCAGCTACAGCTTTCATTGCAGAGACGATCTGCTTAATCTGAGCTATAAGTTCAGACAAGAGAGCTATCAAGACAGGTACAGGGGGTGGTACCGGAACCGGTATAAGTTTAGCTACCTTAAGTGCAGTATCTAGAACCGTTAACGGAACTTCAAGAGTAGCAGCTGTCTTTTCAATCGTACCTAGAGCTTTGTCGAGACTGTCGATAGTCTTCTCGATAGTATCTAGAGTCTTCTCGATTTTATCAATCTCAGACATTACCGATGTATCTCCAGCCGATGCTTTTTCACAAAGAGCCATGAGCTTGTCTTTCATATTGCTCACAGCAATTTCTTAATTCTGTCACCCAGGAGCTTCATTATCTTCTTTTTATTGAGTCCCGGGTAAAAATATCTCTCAAGTCTTGCGTTTTCCCTGGCCTTTACAGTTTTTTCCCCCATAGGCCCGTATAGGTATATCTCGTCTCCCTCTATATTAAACAGGATATT
>CALGGT010000086.1 GCA_937915825.1 uncultured Eubacterium sp. | reverse complement strand
GCACCGTTCGAGATTGCATTCGATGGCGTGAAAGAGAAATTGACCGGTTCGCGGTCATGGGTCAATTACCCTCTAGGAATAGTCAGCACACTCAAGAAGCACGGCTATAATTTCAGTTCCGGAATTGATATTCAAAGTATCAGTCCTACGGACAGTGTACCCTTCTACTACATGGGTAGCGTTGTAACTTCGGAAGGAGATCGTCAGTCTCTTCAAGAAGAAGTAGCTGCAACGGAATTAAACGAGATCGACGTGGTTCCTTTGTTTGAAATGATCGGTTCTCAGGCTTCTTATACGATCAACCTGAGTGGTACAACCAAGCAGATTTATGACTGCCTGGATTGGATCAGTGATAACAGTGAGAAAATGTCCGTTGGCGATGTAAATGTTCAGTTTGACAGCAGCACCGGACGTTTGAATGGTAGCATAACGGTTAACTTCTACTGCCTGTTAGGAAATGGTGTTCCTTATGAAGATCCGGATGTATCCGGTTTCACATATGGCGTTGATAACGTGTTTGGAGCTTTTGATGACTAACGTTAACGTATTTGGAACTTTTAAAGATGAATATTTAAGATTTTAAAGAGGTGTAGGTGACATGCGTGATATGATAAAGAATAATGATGGTTTTTCCTTAATTGAAGTTATGGTGGCAGTGGTTATTCTGGCGCTTGTCACCTTGCCTATTGTTAATTATTTTACATATTCTTCTTTGAGAGCCATTGATGGTAGAGATAAGCAAACTGCGAATGAACTGGCAGAGGATATTATCGATAATGTGCGTGGGTACAATCATTATAAAGAGATTGAGACGAATTTAGTAGCAATGTCCGCTCCGGCAGGGTTCCCCACGATGGCACCTGGTGCAACTCCCGGTGTCAGAGAACAGATTTATTATGGATGGGAAGAGGATACAAACCCGATTCATACACCGGCATCTGCTGTTACAACAGCGAATCCTCCCGTTCGTTTGAAAAAGAATGTAGATATTGCGTATAACGATGGATTGAGCAATGAATTTGTTGCGAAAATGTATGTTGATTTTACTGCTTATAAAGGGGATACCTTAAATGTCAAAGGTCTTGCCATTGATAATGCAAAATACAATGATTATGCGATCCCGAGACCGGTGGAAGTATATTCGGAAACCAATATCGTAGCAGCCGAAGATGACGAAAAAGATCAAGCAGTAGGGTATATTTATACCCAGATGAAAGGAAAAGCTCCGGCAACGGCAGCTCCTTATGATGACTCCGATTCCAATATTGAAGAGCCGGTAAACGATTACCATGGCAGTGGCTTGGGAGCTGGAGGTGTAGATACGGCGTATACTTACATTATAGATAATCTTCGTCGTACCATGTGTATCAATGTTTCGTACGAAGATGAAACAACAAAAGATAATTACGTTGTTAAGATTTATTATCATTATATGTTAACCGCTGCGGATGGTTCCGAATATGAAAAGGATGTAATATTGACCCGTTCCACCATCGCGAAAGAAGATTTGAAAAATATCTATCTGTTCTATGGATTGGTCAATGATACGAATTCCACGGAAAATGTATTTGTATCCGTAGGATCTTCCATTTTGGAAAGTGATATTAAAGATATTGGTATTTATATCGTTTGTCAGGAAATGGAGGAAGTTGCGAACTTAACCGTTGCCGGGAAGATCTCCAATTATAAATTGAATCTGGTGGCAGCAGAAGATGGAGTTGCGGCGGTGCCCTCCTCTAGTTTGGCAAAGAAATTTAAATATTTTACCAATGTGGATATAACCATGTCCACGAACTTTACGAACTTAGACTCTTTGGTACCGAAAGATTCGGTTCCGGCCCGTCGAATTGGGAAAGTTTATGTTGATATATTCTCAAGCAAAGATACCACGTTTAGCGATCCGATTTCCCATATGGAAACTACGATCGCTGAATAAGAGATAAGAGACAAGAGATAAGAGAACGGAGGTTTTGTGATGTTACCACGTCGTAAATTAAACCTGAGAGAAAAATGGAATTATTATTTAAAAGATAATCGCGGTTCCGCTTTTGTATTTGTGTTGATCGGTATTATCTTTGTAACCATACTGGGTTCTACGATTCTAAGTGTGGCAACAAACTACGTTTTATCTACCATTGTTGATACACAGTCCAAAGATAACTTCTACCAGACGGAAGGATTTGTTGGTGAGATTCGAAGCGGTTTGGAAGAAGTATGCGGCGACAGCAATGAAGCGGCTTATTCCGGTGTATTAAATTCCTATACGGCAAGTTCCGGTTTACAGGACAAGTATGAAACGGAATATTTACTTGGGATCATTCATATTTTAAAAGGGAATACAACTACAACCTGGGATGGAATCTCGACCACAACCCCGGAGCAGATCTCTATTACCCCCTTTAAGAAAATGGTAACCAATCCGGATGCGGTTTCTTCTTTGAACGCGGATCCTAACTATATTTTGTATCATTTTGAATATGATAGTACCAGCAAAGAAAGAGCATTGGTATTTACTGGTTTTAAGATTGATTATACCGATAAACTGAAACTGGAAACTCAGATTTCTACGGATATTCGAATTGAGACACCTTCCTACAATTTCGAGGGAGGAAAGACATTTGATCAATTAAAAGATTATATCAGTATATCCGACAAGAGTTTAACAGTTGCCAATAACAGTAATACTGTTACCGGTGTGGATGGAGCAAAATTTAAAGGAAATGTATATTCCGGTGGTGATCCGGTAGCATCTAGTGCTCCAGATATATATGGTGATGGTATTTCGATGGGTGCCAAATCAAAGGCGGATTTTAAGAGTAATATGATCATCAGTCGTGGTAACATGATCATTAATGACGGCTCGAACGTGAAGATCACGGGTCAAAGCGAGCCGCAAGGTGAATTGTGGTTAAAGAATATTGAACTTAGCGGCGATGTGTCAGGAACAAGCGATAATTCATCTGTTTTGGATATGAATGAAGATGCGTATGTTCTGGATGATCTAACGATTGATGCCGATGAGTCGATTGTAAAATTAAAAGGAAAATATTACGGTTATAGTTATAATCAGGATAATGTGGATTCTTCCTCCTCCGTATACAAAGCAGATTGGAGTAGTGCGATCCTGATCAATGGCTTGAATACGACGTTGGAGACGAGTGGTTTGAGCAAGTTGGTATTGGCTGGTCGTACGTTTGTAGAACGGAAAGATTCTGCTGATAGTACGTTGGTATCGGATATTCTCATGGGTGAGTCTTTAGCTGTTAAAAGCAACCAGATTGCTTATTTGTTACCGGATGATTACATCAAAGAAGAACATAATCCTCTGAGTAAAGGTGACATTGCAGGTAAGTCCCATGCGGATGTTATTTCCCAGCATATTAATCTGGCTTCTTTACAGGCGGATCAAAAATTATGGCCTTACTTAGATCAGGATCTTAACAATGGTATTGTCAATATTAATTATGATAATGTTGGTGGATTTGCCTATTTGTATCTGAAGTTCAAAGAACCCGCTCAGCAAAATGCCAATGCATATTTTGCTCAATATTATAAAGGCACGGATAACCGTGATGCTTTAAATGAAAAAGCGGAGACTTATATTTCTACAACTGATACGAGTGGTATGAAATTGTCCGCGAATTTGTACTTGTTAGCTGGCAATATTGTTCATAACTATTATCAAGGTAAGGACAACGGTGGATCAACATTACAATCCGCTAATTACTACGATGATAACGGAAGACCGTTTATGAATTTGTTGGAGGATGGTCAGAATAAGATGAAGAATTACTTAGGAAAGCAGCTTTCCTTGGTTAATTCCGGATATAGTAAGGCAGCTCCAGCGTATCGGTTCGAGGATTCCGCTTATCAGCCGGATCTGGTAAAAGATGAGATCATTGATTTCGGGGAAGTAACGGATGGTATGAGTTATACAGATCCGGACACCGGATTTACTATGATGGCGACGGTACATGATTATACGGTAACGGATGCGATCACAAAAGGTTTGATCATTTGTGAAGGCAATGTTACGGTTCCCAGAGATTTTACAGGTTTGATCTTAGCCGGAGGTAGGGTTCGTGCCGATGGTCAGGATCTGGATCTGATCAGTGATCCGGTTAATGTAGGGAAATTATTGAAGTACGCGCAGAATCATGAAGAGTGGATTAAGATTTTCCGTGGATTAAAGAAAAAGAAAGAGAATCCTACAGATGTAAGCGAGAACATCTATTATGAGAATTGGAAGAAGAATTAATGCACGAGGAGAGTAGGTGAGAAGATGAAGAATCATAACGAAGGCTTTAGTTTGGTAGAATTTATTGTTGTCATTGCAATCCTGGCAATCTTTACCGGTGTGGGGATATCCGCATTCAGTTATGTTGGGTTGGCCAATGCATCAAAATGTTCCTACAAGATCGATAGTGGTTTAACAAAGCTGAAAAGTTATAATATGTCCGATGCAGATAAAACTTATATGTATATTATGCATAAGAACAATGGTTATTATCTTGCTTACTCAACCAATCCCAGTTCGCCTCCTAGTTTATCTAAGGCAGAGCACATTGGAAATGGAAGTTTGCTTATTAAATATGACGGGACCAATATCTTGGAAGGTTCGTCATTGGAATATGTAAAGATTGGAATTAATAAGAAGGATGGTTCCTTTGTTTATACATCCAATCCCATTACAAAGATCACGATTTTAGGGAAATCGGATTATCTGATCACGATGGTTCAAAGCACAGGAAAACATGTGCGAGAACAGGTGAATGTTGATATTTAAAGAATTGGTGAACACGTATATTTTTAGATCCGGTGAATACCAATATTTCGTAGTATTATTACATGATAGGAGGCAGAATCATGAAGGCTAGAAAACTGAATGATAACGGTTTCAGTTTAATCGAATTGCTGGTTGCGATTTTGGTTTGTACCGTTGTTATGGGGGCAATTACTTCATTGATGATTTTTTCATCGTCCAGTATGAATAAGACCAATTCCAGAATTAATGTTCAAACATCTGCAAAAGATGCATTGAATCATATGGAAGCCTATGTCATGGAAGCAGAAGGTGTTTATTATGATTCGACTCATCATGCAATGATCGTATTTACGAACAAAGATGATTATGAAAATATCGAAAGTCATACATTGAGTTTAGATAAGATTGCGACGTTTACTCATAATGTTTATGTTTATTGGCTATCTGGCGGGGATCTGTGTTTTGGAAAACTTGCCTTCCCCAGTGCCGGTTTGTCAACAATGGAATTACAAAAAGAGAATGGTATGTTGGTGGATATTATGAACCTGCCTGCCAATCATTCTTATTATTTACTGGGAGAAGATTGTAAGAAATTTGAATGTCAGATCAATACCAACCATGTAACAGATAAAAAGAGTGTATATTTAAAGGTTGGTTTCAAGGATAAGATTGCGCCGGAGTATGATTCCGAACGTACAATTTTCCTTCGTAACCAATAATGGATGTTTGTAGTTGTTGTTTGATTCACGGATCGAGGGGGACTTCGAATGAAAAAGAAACTTGGAAAGATTATCGTTGCTGTACTTTGTCTCACGATTTTAAGTACAGTAGGATTTTTTATCTTCAATAATCATTTTGCAAAGGGGAAATATACGGCCACCAAACCTTATGTGGCTAATGGAACCAAGGCAAGAGATATGTCAGAAGTTGAACGAACGGTTACCAGCGAAGGTAGTATTACCGTTGGTGATCCGGGGTCCGGAGCGGAGCCTTGTTCCGACGAGGTCCCTACTTGTGAAGGGGCGAAAGGATCTGCAACGAATCCTTATGTGATTCTGGAAGTAGTTCCGGATAAATCCATGCAGGAGCTTACTTATTTAACCGGTTCCACCGATAGTGGTATGCCGGCGGAGTTGGAACGTTACATTCGTCAGATGGGATCGGATAAATCCAATTCCACCGATGTATGTTGTAAGAATCGTAACTCCAACTTATTAACCAATCTTCGTAATGAAGGTATGCTTAGTGAAGTAGCTTCTGCCATTGATTATTTCCAAACAGCATTTGGAACCGAAGCGGATGATCCGGATTTTGAATATTCTTTGGGAAGTGGATCTAGTAAAGGTCAGACATTAGTCGATTTTTCCCGTTTATATGATATTTCTCTTACAGACAATCAAGTGGTTGATTTGATCGGTTCAGCTGAGGCTAATAATTTCAAAGCCTTAATGCAATCCGGTGGAAGCGCAGCATCGGTTGCATCCAACTGGCCGGAATTGCTAAAGGATCGAAATGGGAAGGATATTCCGGGTGCTTATTTAAGTGATACATCTAACTGGAATATTTCTACCCGTGAATATAAGAATGGCGAAGATACCTACAACGTTTATCGTTTTGTATATTATGGTATGTATTCGGCCACTTTTACCGAAGAAGAATTAAAAGCAAAATATCCCCAGCATTATCAGGTATATATCAATGCTTTTAAGAATTATGATTACAACCAGACCATGGAAAATAATGATCTTGGTAAATCGATCTATCGTAATATTCTATCTGAGATGGTTGATGATAAAGGTCAGAAGCCTACGGACGATGAAATCAACAACATGATGTTAAAGGATCGGTATAATTGGAATGTGAGTGTGAACAGTGTTGCGGATGGATATGAAACGTATACCGATGGATATCTTGTAAAAGTAGCACAGGGAACCGGAGATTTTGCCATGGCTTATTCCTATTGGCCTGCCGGTTATCAGATTGATTCTTCCAAATCGCCGACGGAATATAATTTTAAGTATGTGACGGATAAACCTACGTCGGGACAGGATATTTCTACTTCGGATCAGTGGAAAGCAAGTGGAAGCGGGAATGAAGGCGTTTATTTCCCGATTTCTGCCACACTGGATAAATCCCTTAGTGTTCCCAAAGGGGAAGTTAAGACAACGTATACGTTAACCTATTATGGACTTTCTACCAATGAGATTTTGAAACGTATGTTATTTACCTTCGAAACCCAGGAAGCATGCGAGAATTTCCATTTGAAAGTTCTTTGTATGACACCTGCGGAGATCAATGAGATTTGCAAGAAGGATACCGTAGATAAGATTAATCCCATTGAACGTGCTGATTTCTTCTATTTTGAGGATTTGAATGGTACGGACAACGTGGCAGGTTTTGCGAAATTATATAATAAGATCATTCTTGGGAATGACAGTTACACGTATGATGCCAATAAGATCTATGATTTCTATGAGAATGATTTGGATTTCAATCTGGTTGTACAGATTCTCGATCGACTTTGCTGTAATGTGAACATGCCTTTGACGTTAACCAAACGGATTGGTAATATGTTAAATAACGGCGCGGATCAGGGAAGTGGAACCGAAACCATTATGAATATTTCGGATGCGGAACCGGCGAAGGCGGAACAAGGTTCCTTAAGTAATATTTGTAAACTTTACTTAATGGGTACGCAGTTTAACTTATTAGCTCGTGATGGTGAAACGGTTGTAAAGACGAAGGACACGGATCAAGGCGAAAAGTATAAGAGAAGTTTTTATGAAGATATCTTGCCGAAGTTACAGATCATTGATATTAATACGACCAGTGATGTAGCAGGCACAGCGACAAAGACCGGATATTATGATCGTGGTCGCTATGCACAGGCAGATAAGAACGATTCCAATGGTTTGTATAATGCGACGTATTTGTGGAACCGTTATACCTTTTTCCCGAATGTGGAGGAGTATCAAAGTAAAAATACGAATGATCTAACGAATAGCAACAGTCGTGGGGATCTGAAGTTATTAGAGTATGGTTATTCACCCAACTACTTTGATTCCAACGCGGATGTGATGAAAGATGGCTCACTTGGCGGTCATACAATTGGATCCGATGGACATGACGGAATGAACGTATCCGTTGTTGGCGGTAATTCGGTTGCCAACCAGAATCAGTCCTATGCCTTAAGTCATAGTGAGAATGCTGCGAATATCAGTTTCCTGGCCGATTATTACATCATTAATTCCAAGACCACAACGGTTACCATTATTACCGTTAAACTTGGAAAGAATAAGAGATATTATACACGTATCAGTGATATATTGGGATTCGTTGACTGGAATGATAAGGCTAGCTATGATCCAAAAGATCGACAGATTATTGTTAAGTTGATCTTCGATAATTCTAAGAACAATGATGATGGTATTATTGATAGCATTAATATTGTGAGTCCGGATGATGGCGAGGTGGGAATTGGTGATACTCAGCTGTATGCTTATATGTCGGGGGCAACTAGCAATACAGTAAATGATTATGAGGAAGTTTCCAAAGAAACCATTGAAAATGCGAAAGGTTCTTCGATTGGAGAAGGATATCGCATTAATAAGAACTCACAACAAGAATTCTTTGTGATGATACCTCTGGAAGATTGGTTGGATGGATATCAGGCGATTGATGTGACGGTTCGTGCGCAATGTCATAATGAGAAGACGAATGCGGTTCGGATCAGTTCCCCGATCACAACGCAGATTGTGCTTAAGACCAGAGATTTGTTCGATTTACAGTAATCCTTTGATACAAAAGGATAAACAGTGGTAATTGGTGGGTCTATGTTTGAATAAGTTGAAAGTGCCTGTTTGTAATAGCAGGCACTTTTTTTCTAAAAGATTTTCTAAAAAAGTGAGGATGAATGGAACAGAATGAAAAAAAAAGAAAGTGTAGAAGACATTAAGATTAAAAGTAAGAGGATCAAAGAGGAAGAAATCCTTGCGTTTATTGGAGAATATGAGAGCGATGACCGGAAAAGCGTTCAATTGATCCTAGAGCGCCTGGAAAATCGTTGGAATAAATACCAGAAGGAGTTGTTCCGTTTGGAACAATTAAAAGAAAAGGAGCGGGAATATCATAAAGAGTATCGTTGGATCTGCGGAATGGATGAGGCTGGAAGAGGTCCTTTGGCAGGACCTGTGGTAGCAGGGGCGGTAATCTTACCGGAGGAGTATTCGCTGCTGAAATTAAATGACTCTAAGAAGCTGACGCCGGATGAGAGAGAATTTCTATACGAGGAGATCCGAAAGCAGGCGGTTGCTGTGGGGGTAGGCGTTGTAGGACCTAAGAAAATTGATGAGATCAATATTTTGCAGGCGACATATCTGGCAATGGAATACGCGGTAAAAGATTTAGATCAGGTTCCGGATCTGTTATTGAATGATGCGGTCGTCGTGCCGAATATTCCGATTTATCAGGTAGGGATCGTAAAAGGAGATGCTACATGTGCCTGTATTGCGGCCGCCAGTATTATCGCCAAGGTGACCAGGGATCATCTAATGGAAGATTATGATGAAAGGTATCCGGAATATGGATTTAAAAAACACAAAGGATATGGAACGAAGGAACATTACGAGGCGATCAAGAAGGCAGGACCTTGTGAGATTCACCGGATGACTTTTTTAAAACCCAAAGACCTGCCGGAGTAAACGGGAGATCCAGAATGAGCGGAAATGAAAAAACCGGTCTTACCTTTCTTTGGAGGTAAGGCCGGTTTTCATGGTCTATCCTTGATCCTGTGATAGCTCCCTTACCGGTTCTTCTTTCACGGTTTATACATCCTTAATCCACTTTTGAAATATCATAAGGCGTGCTTTGATAAACGTAGTAGTTGAGCCAGTTTGAGAATAGAAGCTGTCCGGCGGAACGCCAATTTACAATGGGCGTCTGGTTCGGGTCGTCATCCGGGAAATAGTGATAGGGGATCGTAGGATTCAGCCCCTTCGCCAGGTCTCGTTCATATTCTTGTTTTAAGGTATCTGAGTCATATTCCAGGTGGCAGGTGATAAAAAAATGTCGGCTATCCGTGGTTTTAACCATGGTAACGCCGGCAATATCCGAGGTTGCCATCATTTCCAGTTGAGGAACCTTACGAATATCGTCCTCCGATACGGTGATCCCCCGGGATTGAGGGGCATGGAAAATATCATTAAATCCCCGGAATAAGGGGGAATTTTTCTTGATCACCCGGTGATCGTAAATGCCGGATAATTTGGTATCCAGATCCAGGGTGGGAATGTGATAGTAATAATACAAACCGGCATAGGCGCCCCAGCATAGATGGAGTGTGGAATGTACGTGGGTTTTACACCAGTCCATAATGCCGCACACTTCCTCCCAATAACTAACGTCCTGGTAAGCAATATGATCCAGGGGAGCCCCGGTAATGATCATACCGTCAAATTTTCGCTCCTTGATCTGATCAAAGGTAGTATAGAAGGACTCCAGGTGAGAGATATCCGTGTGTTGCGGGACATAACTTTGTGTCATTAGAAATTCTACCTGAATCTGCAAGGGGGTATTGGAAAGCTTCCGTAAAAGCTGGGTTTCTGTTACGATCTTGGTAGGCATCAGGTTTAGGATCAATACATTTAAAGGACGGATATCCTGGTGCATGGCCCGGTTTTCCGTCATAACAAAAATATTTTCATTTTCAAGAATCTCTGTTGCAGGCAGAGAATTGGGGATTTTAATTGGCATACGTTACCACCTTCCTATTACGATGAGCGTTACATAGATTCATAAAGAATGATGATGGGGGTTAAGCCCAGGGAGACAGGGTTTGCCCAATGGGCTCATTAATCTCCAGATCCGGTTGGGTATATTTGACCGTAGGGGTTTTGTTGATCAAGATCAAACGATTTCCCCGGTAATAGTCAATGAGGCCGGCTGCCGGGTGTACCGCCAGAGACGTACCGCCGATGATAAATACATCCGCGTTGGCGATGGCTTGAATGGATCGTTCGATACAATGGGAGTCCAGGCCCTCTTCGTAGAGAACAACATCCGGTTTAATGATCCCGCCGCAATCACATCGGGGCACATAATCCTTGGCAAGATGAATCCTTTTTTTGGTTTCATCCAGAGAATAGGCCTTTCGACAGTTGACACAGGTGTTTTTTTGTACTGTTCCGTGGAGTTCGTATACATTCCTGGAACCTGCCATTTGATGAAGGCCGTCAATATTTTGGGTGATCACGGCCTGCAGTTTCCCTTGTTTTTCTAAATTGGCCAAAGCAATATGAGCCGGGTTGGGCTTAACATTTTCAATGAGGATCTTATCCTTATAAAAGCGAAAAAATTCCGAAGTATTTTGAAAAAAGAAAGTATGACTGAGAATTTGTTCCGGCGGATAGTCGTATTTTTGATGATAAAGACCATCAACGCTGCGAAAATCCGGGATATTGCTTTCCGTCGATACACCGGCGCCTCCGAAAAAGACAATACGGTCACTTTCATTGATCCATTCGGCCAGTTGTTCCTGTTTCGTCATTTTGCGTCCTCCCTTCCGGAGTGAATTTTGTCTATTACTAATTCTACCATATTTATCGAAAGTTCTCAAGGTAAATGTTCCCGTTGTTCCCGTTGCGTTCTTAGAGAAGATATGATACAATTTAACTCAGAGACTACTTGGAGGTAATCATATGAAAAAGATAGGAATCGTCACAGACAGTAACAGCGGCATTTTTCAGGCGGAAGGGAAAAAGGACGGCATTTATGTAATTCCCATGCCCTTCTATGTAAATGGTAAAATGTTTTTGGAAGAGATCTCCATGAATCAGGAAGAATTCTATGAGAGATTGAAAGAAAAGAATACGGAAGTAAAAACTTCCCAACCTACGCCGGAAACGGTTATGAACGTATGGAATGACTTATTAAAAGAATACGATGAGATCGTACACATTCCTATGTCTTCCGGCTTAAGTGGATCCTTGCAAACGGCCAGGATGCTCAGCCAGGAAGAGGCGTACGAAGGAAAAGTATTTGTAGTGGACAATCAAAGGATTTCCATTACGTTAAAAGAAAGCGTTTACCAGGCAAAAGCGTTAGCGGAGCGTGGTTATGAGGGCAAAGAGATTGCGGAAATCCTAACCAGAGATAAATTCAAGAGCAGCATTTACATTATGTTGGATACGTTGGATTATTTGGCAAAGGGCGGAAGATTAACACCGGCGGCGGCTGCCATCGGGAAGGTTTTGCGAATTAAGCCGGTCCTTAGTATTCAAGGGGAGAAGTTGGATGCTTTTGGGAAAGCCAGGAATTTTCGTCAGGGAAAATCTTTGATGGTCAAGACTATTTTGAAAGAGTGGAATGAGCGGTTCCAAGGCGAGAAGCTGAAGATTGCCTTTGCGTATACCGAGGATCTGGACGCGGAAATGGAGTTGGTGGATGAGGCGAAAAAGGAAATACCAGAGGCGTTTCAGAATCAGGACAATCTGTTCATCGATCTCTTAAGTTTAAGTATTGCCTGTCACATTGGTCCGGGAGCCGTGGCCATTGGAATCAGCAATATCCCCAAGGAATTAGTGGATGGACAATAGCACTCCGCGGAAGGAAAATAAGGATATAATAAAAACTGTGCCGGCGAAAACCGGCACAGTTTTTTTAGAAAAAGAGGAAAACATAATGTAATAATCTTATTAAGACTCAATGCTCTCAGAGGAGTTCGTGTCCGAACTTCCGGCTGATGTATCCATAAAATCAATATCATCATCAAATTCATCATAATCAAAGTCCCCATCAAAATCATCCAGATAACGAGGAACAAATTGACGATATACAACGTAAGCTATGGCAGCCACGGTAGCAACGGCTCCGATGATTGCCAGAATCCAAAGAAGAGTGCTTTTCTTCTTTTCTTCTTCTTTTTTATTCTCTAATAGTTGATTTAGTTTTGATTTGCTGATAATGTCATCAAAACGATCTTGTAAACGGTCTTGTAAGCGATCTTGCATAGTGAATACCTGCCTTTCTTACCAAAAGTATTATCAATCGATGTATTTATTATAACATAAAACGGAGAAAAAAACACTAAAAATTTGAAAAAAATCAGTGATTTTCTTACATTTTGCACAATTTTGCGAACGAAGCCCGTAATTTTCGAACGCCATAGCTTTCAAAGTTCACTTCCACTTCGTAATCTCCGGTGATCTTTTTTAAGGAAGTCACCGTGCCGGTACCGAATTTTATGTGGTAAACCGTATCCCCTACCTTATAATCTACAGTAGTAGAACTATTGCCCAATCCTTTCTTGATATAGGGATTGTCCCCAAAGGAGTGGTTCTTTCTACGATTGGCAGAGCCCGAAAACCCGGAGGTGGTTCCGGGAAAGCTGGTGGAGCGGCTGAAGGAACCGATGGAAGAGCCGGAAAACCCGGTGGATCGTCCCGAGGGATGCCCGGGGGTTAAGGACGCCGGTGTTTTTCGTTCACCTGCCACATGCAGCAGGTGTCGGGGAACTTCATGAATAAACCGGGACGGGTTTTGAAGCATCACATTTCCATTTCGCATGCGTTGGGAAGCGGAGCATAGGACCAATTCTTTCTTGGCCCGGGTAATGCCGACATAGCAAAGTCTCCGTTCCTCCTCGATCTCTTCGTCGGATAAGCTTTGGGTGGCCATATAAGAGGGGAATAGATCTTCTTCCATACCCACCATAAAAACATAGTCAAACTCCAGCCCTTTGGCCGAGTGAAGAGTCATTAACAAAACCTGATCCGTATCCTCGTCCACTTGGTCAATGTCAGCCACCAAGGCGATATTTTCCAATAATTCCCCCAGAGTAGGGGATTCCTTCTCCGATGCCTGATATTCTTCCTCGAATTGAATGATCTTTGTGCGCAGGGAGTCAATGTTTTCCAGACGGGTTGTGCTCTCGATGGTATCCTCCATGATCAAAAGTTGTTCATAGCCGGTTTCGCTTAAAACACGGTTAAATAGCACCTCCAGCGTGATCTCTTCGTTCTGTCTTGCGTCTTGCAGCGAGTGATACAACGCCAGGAATTTCTCGATCTTTGCTGCAGTTCCACGGTTGATCGAAGGGATTTCCTCCACCCGCTCCATGGCTTCAAAGAAGGAAATATGTTCCTGCATGCCATAGGAGGTAATACGTTCCAGGGTGGTGGCTCCAATGCCCCGACGGGGAACATTGATGATCCGTTTGATGGAAAGATCGTCGGCCGGGTTATTTAAAAAGCGTAAATAGGACAAAAGGTCTTTGATCTCCTTACGGGAATAGAAGTTGGTGCCGCCCACAATGGAATAGGGAATGGAGGCGGATACCAGTTTTTCCTCTAAAACACGGGATTGCGCGTTGGTCCGGTAAAGAATGACAAAGTCGGAATAACGGCACTGGTTCTCTTTTTTGTTTTTTTCTATGTGAGAAATGACGGTGCTTGCTTCCTCATAATCGGACATACAAGGGTAGTAGGTAATGGGGGATCCCTCATCGCCTGCGGTCCAAAGTTTCTTGGATTTACGCCCCACATTGTTGGAAATAACGCCATTTGCCGCCTCTAAAATATTCTGAGTGGAGCGGTAATTTTGCTCCAGACGAATGACTTTGGCGTTGGGATAATTGGTCTCAAAGTCCAAAATATTTCGAATATTGGCGCCACGGAATTTATAGATGGACTGATCATCGTCCCCGACGACGCAGAGATTCTCGTATTTGGCAGCCAACAGCTGAAGTATGCGAAATTGAGGGGTATTGGTGTCCTGGTACTCGTCCACCAGAATATAGCGAAAACGATTCTGATAATAATCCAAAACCTCCGGACTTTTTTCAAATAGTTCAATGGTCTTTAGCAAAAGATCGTCAAAATCCAGAGCATTGTTTTGAAAAAGCCGCTGCTGGTAGGCTTTATATAGGGAGGCGTACTCCGACTCCGGATAAGAAAATCCGAATTCCGCCTCGTATTGTACAGAATCGATCATTTGATTCTTGGCATTGGAGATGGCGTGAGCCACGGCCCGGTCCTTGATCTTAGAGGTATCCACGTTCTGCTGCTTCATGATCTCCCGGATCAGGGTGCGTTGATCCTCCGTATCATAAATGGCAAAAGAGCGGTCGTACCCGATTTCATCAATAAACCTGCGAAGAAAACGAACGCAGGTGGCGTGGAAGGTGGTAACCCAAATGGCATCGGAGCCGAATCCCACCATCGAATCCACACGTTGTCGCATTTCCTTGGCCGCTTTATTGGTAAAGGTCAGGGCCAGGATCTCATAAGGTCTTACCTGGTAGTGCTGGATCAAATAGGCAATGCGATGGGTGAGAACCCTGGTTTTTCCGGAGCCAGCTCCTGCTAAGATCAACATGGGCCCTTCGTGATAGGTAACGGCTTCCCGTTGTTTATCATTTAATGTATTTAAATCAATCATAGTTATGTTCTTCCTCGTAATTCCTAGTGTCAAGGAGCGATTTGTACGCGCATCCTTGTGATTCCCAGTGTCAAGGATCGGTGGTACGCTCATCCTCGTTGCTCATGTTATCAATGATCTGATGAATGATGTGTCGCTTAATGTAGGCGTCATAGGCCAGCATGCAGATCAAAGCAAACCGGGACAGGACCATCCGTTCTTCCGGATCCTCCACTTCGGCAAATAGCTTCTTCGAACTGGTAAGCCTCCGGATCACATCCTTGGTTAAGTTATCCATTTGTTCCTGTTCCATTTTGAAAATACTACGATACACGCCTTCGATGTCCATGGTTTCGGACTTTCCACCGTAGAACCGATCGTTTAAAGGGGAGAGGACTTCCTGGATGTCGCTAATGGACAATACGTTTTTAAAATAATACAAAAAGATCAGCAAATACATATGCTCGCTGGTGTATTTCTTTTTAATGGGAGGCGGCAAAACGCCGCTTTTGGTATAATTATTGATCATGGTTTTGGTTAAGATCTTGTCGTTATCGTTCCGTTTAAAAACGGCCAGATGTTCATCCATAAAGGTCGTAACCTGATCCATGTAAATATCAATATTGGGAATTTCATCGGGATTGATGTAATCCAATTTGTTCAAAAATCGAAAGATCTCGTGAATCTCATTGGCGGTATTTTGATCCATGGGGGGCCTCCTTTCTCCGTAAAACGTCCATTTATAAGTATAGCATACCCTTTTTAAATTAACAAGATGAATTCAAAGGGACGAAACGTGGGGGAGAAAGAAAGTTAGAAATTCGATCCGGGTGTTGTAAATTTCAGCCAATATGGTAAAATAGGAGAGTATCAAGAATGGAGGGATTGTGTGAAGAAAGATTTTTCCAAGGGAAGCGTGAAACAACATATTATGCTTCAGGCCATTCCCTTGACCATTGCTCAACTCATACATCTTTTATATAACATCATCGACCGGATCTACATTGGTCATTTAGGGCATGCCCACGGCGAAGCTCTGACAGGGATCGGCGTGGTATTTCCTTTTATTACCATTACCATGGCCTTTACCAACATGTTTTCCGGAGGTGGAACGCCACTATTTTCCATCGCCAGAGGAGCGAAAAGAAGAGAGGACGCCGGAAGGATCCTGAATGAAACGTTTCTGCTTTTGTGTGGGATGGGAGTGATCCTAATGGGCCTGGGGTATTTGTTTCACCGGCCGCTTCTGTATCTGTTTGGCGCGGGGGAACATACCTACCGATTTGCCAGGGAGTATTTGTTGATCTATCTGATCGGCACGGTGTTCAATATGGTGGGGACGGGAATGAGTACCTTCATCAACGCCCAGGGATACGCGAAAACCGGCATGGGGATCGTGATCGTTGGTGCGGTGTTAAATATTATCCTGGATCCGGTGTTTATTTTTTCCATGCATATGGGGATAAGAGGGGCTGCCATCGCCACGGTGATCTCCCAATTCGTAACATTTGCGTTGGTGATTCTGGTCTTAACCGGGGAAAAAGTAGGGTATGGCCTGCATGTGGAAAAAATGCGCCTGGTAGGAAGCGATGTCAGGGAAATATGTGGCTTAGGGCTTTCCGGGTTTATGATGGAGATTACCAATTCGTTGGTGCAGATCTTATGCAACGGGTCTCTTAGGCATTATGGAGGCGAAATGGCAGTGGGAATTATGACGGTGTTAAATAGCGTGCGTGAGATCGCGAACGTCGCCATTCATGGGATCACCAATGGAGCCCAGCCGGTGATCAGTTACAATTATGGGGCCAAAAAGTGGAAAAGGGTCCGGGAGGCGATCCTTTTTATGTCTGTGATCGGAGGGCTGTATACCACTTTTGTTTGGGGCTTGATCCAGTTTTTCCCGGATTTTTTCATTCGGTTGTTCTCGGATCAAACCGCGTTGCTGACAGCGGGACGAAGCGCGTTACGCCTGTATTTTTTAGGGTTCTTCTTTATGTCGTTTCAATTCGCAGGGCAATCCTCGTTTGTGGCACTGGGAAAATCCATGTATGCCGTATTTTTCAGTATTTTAAGGAAGGTATTGATCGTAGTTCCTTTGACGTTGTTGTTGCCACGCCTGTTTGGCATGGGAGTGACGGGGGTATACATTGCGGAACCGATCTCCAATATGCTAGGTGGTCTGGCATGTTTTATCACCATGGTTCATGTGGTATGGAAGGAACTGAAAGAAAAAGAAAGGGGTAATAGTATATAGCTATAACGAGGTATTTGATTCAAGTATTTGACGTGAACAAAAGTTGGGAGTAAGATAAACGTAAAGATAAAAACAATGATCAATACAAAGATCAAACAAGGAGGGAACCCATATGGCAAATACGATTCAGAATAGTTTGGAATTAGTAGGAAATACACCTTTGTTAGCATTAAATCGTTACGCGGGAAAAGAACAGGAACAGGGAGCAAAGTTATTTGCGAAGCTGGAATACCTGAACCCGGCGGGGTCGGTAAAAGATCGAATTGCGAAGGCAATGATTGAAGACGCGGAAGCAAAGGGGCTTTTAAAAGAAGGAGCTACCATTATTGAGCCGACCAGTGGAAATACAGGGATTGGGCTTGCTGCCGTGGCCGCTGCCAAAGGATATCAGGCAATCTTTACTTTACCGGAGACCATGAGCATTGAGAGACGGAATCTATTAAAAGCCTATGGCGCCAAATTGGTCTTAACCGATGGAACCAAGGGCATGAAAGGTGCCATTGAAAAGGCAGATGAGCTGCAAAAAGAGATTCCCGGATCGGTGATCTTAGGCCAGTTTATCAATCCTTCCAATCCCAAGGCGCACTATGAGACGACAGGCCCTGAGATCTGGGATCAAACCCAGGGAAAGGTGGATATTTTCGTGGCTGGCGTCGGAACCGGTGGAACGGTAACCGGCGTTGGGAAATATCTAAAGGAAAAGAATCCCAACGTACAGATCGTTGCGGTTGAGCCTGCCAGCAGTCCGGTTTTATCCAAGGGAACCGCCGGATCTCATAAGATTCAGGGGATCGGTGCCGGTTTTGTGCCGGAGGTATTGGATACCCAAATTTACGATGAAGTTCTTGCGATCGAGAACGAGGACGCATTTGCGGAAGGGAAAGACTTTGCCGTTTCCGAGGGAATTCTTGTAGGAATTTCTTCCGGTGCTGCTTTAAAAGCGGGGAAAATATTAGCGTCCCGTCCGGAAAACAAAGGGAAAAAAATTGTGGTATTGCTTCCGGATTCCGGAGATCGCTATTTATCCACTCCTTTGTTTGCAAGTGAAGAGTAAGAGCGCAGACAAATCTTGCAGACGAATGTCGCAGATATAGACTGCGATACCGGAAATGGAGAATGCAACGGCACCAAACGCATCATGGCTTAAAAGGTTTACGAAGAATCGGCGTTTTGGTGCCGTTCTTAGATAAAAATTCAGATAAAATAACAGATAAACTAACAGATAAAAAATTCGATTTAAGAGGATGAAACATAGAGGAAGGATGGGGAGAGAATGTGCGAATTATACGGTTTTTCCGGGATAAGGAAGAAAAGATTAAATAAGGATTTGGAAGAATTTTTCTCCCATAGCAATGAGAATCCGGACGGATGGGGATTGGCGACCTTCTCCCCGGAACAGATACGGGTGGAAAAAGGAAAAGAAGCGGCCCATCGGTCGGAAAAATTAAAAACGATCTTACAAAAAAAGATTGAGGCACCTCAGGCATTGGCCCATATACGTCTTGCCACCATTGGATACGAGGAATATCATAATTCCCATCCGTTTTGGGGCTGCGATGACAGCGGGAGAATGTGGACCCTGGTTCACAATGGAACCATTTTCGAGGGAGATTCGTTGGGAGAATATGTATTTTTCCAAAAAGGGTCTACCGACAGTGAACGGATCTATCTGTATCTGATCCATGAGATCAACCGAGCAATCCATGAGAAAAACCGTCCTTTAACGAAAGAAGAACGATTTCAGGTTCTTGAGCGGATTGCAGGGGAATTGAGCCCGAAGAATAAGTTGAATCTGTTGATCTATGACGGGGATCTGTTGTATGTTCACAGTAATTTTAAGGAATCCCTGTATCAAAAAAAGGACGAAGAGGGGGTAACCTTCTCAACCAAACCATTGGATGACGGTAATTGGGAGACCGTTCCCTTTGCCAGACTTTTGGCTTTCGAAAAAGGCAGTTGTGTCTTTACCGGGAAGGAAGAAAACGCGGAATATATACCGGATGAAAAGAGCATTCGCGCGTTGTATCTGGCGTATTCCGGATTGTAAAAGTTCGTATGAATCACATACATATTAAGAACATACATGTTATAAACTTTCTTGAGGTGATGCGTAATGAAAGAGGCAGTTCGAAAACTTGTGTATGATAAATACATCCGCCCCCTTGATAACAATCATCAGGTATATGTTGGCGTGGAGTTGGAATTTCCCATTGTTCATGTAAAGGGGGAGAAAACCGATCATCGGGTTTGCAAAGAGGTTTTTAAAAAGGCTGTGGAAACATTCCACTTAAATCCTTTGCAATGGGATTCTTACAAGGATTGCATTATGGCGGAACAGGAAGAAAACGGAGATTCTTTTTCCTTTGATTGCAGTTATCAAACCTTGGAAATTTCCTTTGGCAAAGAAAAAAATCTATGTGAAGTTCAAAAACGGTTTCAAATCTACATCCGGTTTTTTATTCATGAATTAAATCAACAAGATCATACCATTACCGGTATGGGGATCCATCCCTTTTCTAAGAATTGTGAAAAAACGTATATCTCGTCCCCTCGCTACCAAATGTTAGAGGGGTATTTACATTCGACGGATCCCGGAAAGAAACCATGGGGGCTTCATGCCTACCCGGAATTTGGCACCTTTGCCACGTCTTCTCAAGTTCAATTGGATGTTAAGAAGGAGGATCTGTTCCGGACGATCCGGGCGTTTACTCTATTGGAACCGTTAAAATCCCTGTTATTTGCCAATTCCGTTCTATGGGAGGAAGAACCGGATTATAATCTGGTAAGAGATTTGTTATGGGAACGATCCGCCCATGGGATCAATCCCAGAAATGTTGGTTTTTACCAGAAAATTCCGGAAACCGAAGAAGAGATGATCGACTATCTTTTATACACCAGTCTTTTTTGTACCGAGCGGGATGGAACCTATGTCTTTTTTTATCCCATTCCGGTGGCGGATTATTTCAAAAAAGATCAGGTGGAAGGGACGTCGTATGATCACGGAACCTGCCATAAGGTAATATTTTCTCCGGATGTTCTGGACCTAAAATATTTACGAACATACAAACATCAGGATTTAACGGCCAGGGGTACCCTGGAACATCGAAGTTTGTGTACCCAGCCGTTGCGAGAAGCTTTATCCGGCGTGGCATTTCAACTGGGGCTTTCGGAGAAGGTGGATGAACTGGAGGATTATTTAAGGGAAAGTCCGGTGCTGTATGGTCATGGTTTTTCTCCGGAAGAATTAAGAAAATCTTTTAACCGGGGGGTGATCCCGGACTTTATTTCCAAAGACTCTTTGCGACAATTGCTGATTCATTTGGTTTCGTTGGCTGAGGAGGGATTGTTGAAAAGAGGATATGGAGAAGAACGGTTGTTGACGCCTGTGTTTGACCGGGCCGAGCGGATCGCTTCTCCCGCCCAGGACATGAAAGAAAAATTGCAAAACGGTACATCCATGTTGGAGATGGTTGAAGAGTATTCCAGGATGGAGATTTAGAAGGAGGACATTGTGCTAGCATATCATCATCCAGAAGTGAAGTCGCTTCTGTTTTCGGGGAATTGGGGCATTGAGAAAGAATCGTTGCGAATTGACGCATCCGCAAATTTTGCCCATACACCTCATCCTTTTCCGGATCACACCCAGATCGTTCGTGATTTTAGTGAGAATCAGCTGGAGGTAAATACCGGGGTGAATCCGGATATTCCGTCGGTGATGCAGGAATTAACCCATTGGGAGCAAGTGGTTGAGCAGCGTCTGAAGGAGTCTACCCCCAGGGAATATTTATGGAAATTTTCCAATCCCCCCTATATTAAAAACGAGGAGGATATTCCGGTCGCCCAATTTACCGGCATTCTCTCGGATAAAACCAAATATCGGAATTATTTATCGGAAGTTTATGGAAAATATAAGATGACCTTCAGCGGGATCCATGTAAATTATTCCTATGGAGAGGATCTGATCCGGGCAAGTTACGAGGCGATCCGGAAAGATGGGAAATCGGAAGGAAGATCCCTGGATGAATACCGGGACCAGTGTTATCTAAACCTGGCGGCCAATCTGTTAAATAACGGCTGGCTGATCACGCTTCTTTTGTCGGCTTCCCCGCTGCTGGACGCTTCCTTCTTAAACCAGGGAGAACAGGGGACGGATTTTTTGGGAATGGCCTCCGTCCGCTGCAGTGATCTGGGATATTGGAATCATTTTGTGCCAATCTTATCCTATGAAAGCGTGAAGGAATACACCGACAACATTCGGGGATACATTGAAGAGGGACTGATCTCCAGCCAAACGGAGTTGTATTATCCCGTTCGCTTAAAGTCTAAGGGGGAGAACAGCCTGGATGAAATGGACAAAACCGGCGTCAATCACATTGAAATGAGGAATATAGACATAAATCCCTATGCTTACGTAGGGCTGGATGAAAGGGATTTACAGTTGATCCATTTGCTGTTGGTGTACGATTCCGTCCGGAAAGCCCCCCATCTTGGAAAGGAGAAACAGATCTTTGCCATCCGGAATTTTAAAAATGCGGCCCGGTATGATATTGATCAGACGAAGCTGATCACTTTAGAGGGGAAGATTCTTTCGTTGCGGGAAGCGGGGATCCGTTGTTTAAAGGAATTGCAGGAATTCTTACAGGAGGTGGACTGGGTGGCCGATCCTTCCATGCAAGAAGCTTTGGCGTATCAATTTAAGAAATTAACCGAACCGGATGTCCGTTATGCCGAGCGGGTAAAGCATGATTTTAAAGACGATTTTGTAAAGAAAGGATTGAAATTTATTCTGGAAAAATGATTTCTCCATTGACAAAGGGTCCGAAGTTGTGTATGATTTAATTTGAAAATCATTTTCAAATTAAAAATGCGTTAAAGGACGGAGGAACTAGTTCGATGAGAAAGAAAAAGTCTATCCAAAGAATTCGAAAAATAATGGCAGCGACCACCCGATTCCTTCTATTTTTCATGGTGTTAGGGCTTTGCGCCTGTCAGAACAACCCGGGTTCGAAGGAACATATTGGAACGACGGGAAAGGATGGGAACGATGGGAAGATCACCATTGTGACCACGATCTTTCCGGAATACGATTGGGTAAAGGAAATCCTGGGGGACAGGGCAGAAAACGCGGACATTACCATGCTTTTCGATCATGGGGTGGATCTCCACAGCTATCAGCCTACCACGGAGGATATTCTTACGATCGTAAACAGCGATGTATTTATCTATGTGGGAGGGGAATCCGACGACTGGGTCGAGGATATATTGAAAGAGTCCATGCATCCGGATCAAAAGGTTGTGAATCTGATGGAGACCTTAGGAGACTTTGTAAAGGAAGAAGAAGTCCCCCAGGGCACGCAGCAGGAAGAACCGGGATTGCAAGAAGATGAGAAAGCCCAGTCTTCCCCCGAGCCGGATGAGGAGGCAGAATACGATGAGCATGTCTGGCTATCTCTAAGAAATGCTAAAATCCTGGTAACAGCCATTCAAACAGCGATTTCTGAAACGGATCCGGCTCATAAGGAGGAATACGAAGAGAATGCAAAGGCGTACAATGAGAAATTAGCCCAGTTGGATGAGGAATATAATAAGGCGGTTCAAGACGGAAATCAAAAAGCAATCTTATTTGGAGATCGTTTCCCCTTCCGATATTTGGCAGATGATTATGATTTGGATTATTACGCGGCGTTTGCCGGGTGCAGCGCTGAGGTGGAAGCTACATTTGAAACCATTGTTACCTTATCCGGGAAAGTGGATGAATTAGGGCTAGGTACCATCTTAACCATGGAAAACAGTGATCAAAAGATTGCCCATACCATAAAAGAAAATACAAAAACCAAAGATCAAAAGATCGCGGTCTTAGATTCCATGCAGGGGACTACCTCGGAGGATGTAAAAGCCGGCGTCACGTATTACAACGTGATGAAAGAAAACCTGGACGTATTAAAGAACGCGTTAACATAAGATCAAAAATAAAATGAGTCAACACAAGTTTGACTCATTTTTCTTGTATAATCACCATAGAGATAGATTTTGTTAGTAAATAAATGACTCATCCGGGTCCGGGTATTCTTCCGTGGTCCGTACGAATTCAGTTCCTTTGGTATTATCGAAGTAGGTGTCTTTTACGACGACGTAGGAATGTCCGGCCCCCAGAGTTGTATAAATCGTTGGTTTATATCCTAATTCTTTTGCTACGGCGGCAACGGAAGAAGCGATAAAATGACAATTTCCAACTAACCCGGGGTCGCTTAACATGGTAGCGGCCGCTTCGTACTGCCAGGGGGAACTTTTGGCATCCTTAGGAAACCATCCGGCAGCAAAATGATTACCGGTCAGGATCAATCGATAACATCGACATAACTTATCCCAGGAATTCATGGAAGAATCGGTATGTTCTTTGATGAATTTCTTTGCGGCCAATTTTGCCTTTACTTTTTGGTCATTTTTTGCCTGGCCGTTTTTCTTAAAGCGGAGGTAGGAAACTTTTTCATTGGTCGCCAAACGACCGGTGGGATAGGCATAGTAATAATGCCCCTGAACCTTATGATATCCGCTCAGCGTTTTCCCATCCGGTGCAACCAGGAATAAGTTACCCTGGATGGAAACCACGGCTTTTTTCGTGGGATTGTATAAACAGCCGGAAGAGGTGAACAGATAATAGGTTCCCTGGATCCGGGTATTGCCGGTAGCAGCGGTTCCGTCTTTTGTAAAATAATACGTATGATCCTGAATGGTTTTCCAACGATTTCGTAAGAGAATGCCATTTTTATCATAATAATACGTATGCCCGTTGT
>CALGGT010000085.1 GCA_937915825.1 uncultured Eubacterium sp. | reverse complement strand
TTCTTATGTCCTGCTCCTCCGCTTTTTGGTACATCAGACGATTAAATACATCTCGATCAGCCTGATTAACGGAGGCGCTACCCTCAACTTCCAACATTTTCTTACAGAGATCGGCAATGGATGTACCCAGCATTTTATATGCATTCTCAAATGTATCCGCTTCTGCATCCTTGAACGAAATATACAATACCGGATACTGATTCATCCACTTCTTACAGAAATCCTCATGTTCCGTTATGGCAAGCCCTTCAAATAAGTTCGCATCGTTCTTTCGTATGCTGAAGAAATTCTCCATCATACTCATCATGAGTGTTTTTCCAAACCTGCGAGGTCTGGTAAAGAGCGTAACTTCATTATCTGTATCGTTAACAAGCTCATAAAGCAGTTCCGTCTTATCAACATAGTAATTTCCTGATACTCTGAGTGCCGCAAAGTCAGATTTTCCAACACCTACCTTAAAATCCATTTGCAAGCCTCCTTTCAGCAGAATCGATGCATTTACAGGTTATACAAATCCTAAATTGGTTCATTCAAATTTGTGTTATTTTTCTGCACATGAATACAAGATAAATACTACCACAAAACTCCCAAAACTTCAATGAAAATCGTTAAATACATGCCTTTCCTCCTCTGCTACACCTGCATGCTTTCGATAAGGATCATAAGTTGGAGGACGTCTCACTTGCGTCTGTGTAGGTAAGGATGAGTTTTACATAGATGAGTAAGAAAGGAAGGGCCCATACCGCCGTAAAAAGTAAGAGCGGTAGGAGGACTGTATAATGAGTAGATATCAGCCCTACGCCAAGGGAGAGAAGGATCATGCCGATGTAGGAGATCTTTGTATATTTTTTTTCTTTCGCCGAAACAAATGTGATTTTTCTTTTGGCGATAACCCGAAACAGAACACTTAAGATCAGGGTGATAACCAGAATAACCACAACCGAGGTAATGAGTGACAGGCAATAGGCGGTAAGCTCAATGAGACTCAGGTATCCGTTGGATACCATTCCCAGTAATCGAAAGAGGGGCGTAAAGTCCTGACCGTCTACGTTCACAGGGGGAATCGCATTGACGGGAACCCGGAGTTCACGTAATCCATTTATTCCGAGACGGAATATCTCATAGGTATATCCAATGGAAAAATAAGAGAATAAAACCATTAAAAGATTCATTAGGATTATTCGTAGGATTCCATCTTTTTTCACAGCAAAACGCCTCCTCGTATTAAGATTCCAAAAATAAATTCCAGAAACGGTTTTCGTACTGTGCACATGTTTCAAATATTAGGAACAACGGTTTTATCTCGTCCCGGGGGATGTGTTCGGTTTCCCGGTCAAGAACGTCGATCCATTCCGCGTTTGCATTCGTATATTCCTCCGACGTGTAGGAGAGAAACCACCCGACATAGGGAGAATCAGCCAGTTCGTTACGATGTCTGTCAGCCACGGTTCGGGCAATATAGGCATAGCTCCAGGAACATTGCAGCAGGGCCGTTAATCCTTGAACCGTTCCCTTCTGAGCGGTTTTTCTTAGGTATTGCAAATATTCCGCACACACAGGCGCTTTTCCGGTTGTTTGAATTTCCCGGGTGGTGATGCCCAGTTGCTTCATGTGTTGCATATGGACCGCATTCATCTCATCGCGTGTGGACTGAGCCGCTTTTTTAAGGAAAGCAGCAGTTTCATCGGAGGCATGGGCTTCCATCTGTTCCAGGATTTCAATATATTCTTTCAGATAATAGTAATCTTGAAGCATATAGGCTTTGAACCGCCGCGCCTCCAGTGTCCCGTCGGCCATAGCGGTAACGAAGGGGTGATCTGCTGTCTCATCCCAAAGTCTTTTTGTTTTCTGAAACAATAATTCCGATCGTTTCAAGGGAAGTCGCCTCCTATTCTGCTGCCATTCATTCTTCTGCCATCCATGCGATACAGTGGTCTGCGTTCGATCGCGAAACTGTGTATGGGGCCGATCTGCTTCTTATTTCTCCGCAATAATCGCTACATACCCGCCGCTTTTATACCCCTCTGCAACCTCCTCCGGTTCCTCGTTGGTGTACATGGGATTCTTAAGAAGGGTCTGATAGAATGTAAACTTCGTAACGTCCAGGTTTTTAAGCACATGAATCTTTTCCTCTGTAGAATGCCAAACCCCCGATGAAGCCAGTTCGAGAGGATAGGGTAAGGCCGGCATTGTTTCTTCCAGGTATTCATGCTGGTAGGTACCCAGGCTTTTTCCAAGAAGATACATAAATCCAAAGGCGCTCTCCTTCGGGACATCCAGTAAGATCAGTTTCCCATCCTCCTTAAGAGCTTGAAGGCTCTTCTGATAGACGGGTGTAAGATCTTCCATATAGCTGGAACTTCCGTTAAAATAAATCACGTCATATGTATTTTCCGGAAGAGCCACGTCTTCGATCATTCCGAAGCGGATTACATTGACGCCGCGTTTTTGGGCAATCTCACCCATATCATGGGAAGGCTCGATCCCTTCGATCCCGGAGCAGTCCAGGTAACTTTCAAAAAGGCCGCTTCCACACCCAACGGACAACAGTTTTTTTCCGGAAATATCACCTAACGCCTTTTTAAAGAGCCGGAGCTCGCTTTCAAAGAGATTGGAATTTTCCATAAACCATGTATCATATTGGTCGGCGTATCCATCAAATTTTTGTCGGATCTTCGTTTCATTTGCCTTCATCTCATTTGTTTTGTTCATGATACATTCCCTCCTTACAATTTCTCTTGATCTTGAAAGTGCACTCCACGGCACCTCCGCTGCAGTTTTGTTCTGCGATGGTCAATGCTGATTTCATCATTCTAATCATTCTCCTTTCTGATTTTCTCGCATTGTTTTATAGAGCGGCATAAGGTGGTGTCCCCAATATGTCGCTGGAAGCGGGTGGCGGACAAAGCCAACGCATACTTCCCGATATACCCCCCGATATACTTCCTAATATACCTCCCAATATACGTTCCGACATGAAAACAGGAGACGCCGCCGTGGTGCCTCCTGAAATGATCCAAATGACTCCCTACGGCGGCATGACCCGCATCAGGTTAAAGGGTCGAAGTTCGATTACTTCCTCTCAGCCTACCGATATAGGCTCCCCTGTGTTTCATGGAAACCATTATACGGGATTCAATGGGAAATGTCAATGGAATCCTACACGGAAAATGTCACTCGAATTCCGTATGCCAATGGAATTCTATTTGTCACTCGAATTCTGTATTGTTATTTTTTTCACATTGTGTTATAATGCCTTTGAGTGGTATTCGAATCGAAACTACATCCGATGATAGCTGTCACCTGAAAAGGAGGTGGTAGCATGGAGAAAATCGGCTGGCTGGGCGCCGGGAAAGTTGCCTGTTCTCTGGGTAAATATTTAAAAGAGAACGGACTGGCAATTTCCGGTTATTACAGTAAGAGCAAAGAAAGCGCAGACAAGGCTGCGACTTTCACTGACACAAAAAGCTATGACGATTTAACCCAATGGGCAGAGGATTCTTCCATTCTGATGATCACGACGCCGGACGATGAGATCCGGGGCGTGTGGAATGAATTATACAGAAAATGCCCATCCCAATTAGAGGATAAGATTGTTTGTCATTGTAGCGGCAGTCTATCATCCGATCTCTTTGAGCATGCCGGGGATGTAAAGGCACATCCGGCATCGATTCATCCGGTCTACGCATTCAGCGACCGATTTACCACGTATTTACAACTTCAGAATATTTTCTTTACCCTGGAAGGGGATGCGGTTGCGAAGGAACGCCTGAACCAGATATTTGCGTCCTTGCCCAATCGGATCATTCCCATTGAGACCCGGAATAAAGGAAAATACCACGCGGCCCTCTCCCTGTTAAGTAATTCCATGATCGCCTTGTATCGGGTGGGCACGGATCTTCTAAAAGATTGCGGCGAAGGCAATTGGGCGGAAGCGGTGGAACCGTTGGTTCGGGGGAATTTTGAGAATCTCTTGGACAAAGGAGTAGTAGAAGCCCTAACCGGACCAGTAGAACGGGGCGATGTGAAAACCGTGGAAAAGCACCGAAAAGCCCTAAAGGATTGTGAAATGGCAGACCGGGTGTATGCGGATTTAGGAGAGGTGTTGATCAAGATTGCCCGGGAGAAGCACCCGGAGCGAGATTACACATCCATGGCACAGATGATGAAGACGAGAAATAATAAGGTTTCTAAAATGGAAACGGAAAGGACGACGCTATGAAGAATACAGTGAAAACATTTCAAGAGGCAAAGAACAACGGAGAAAAATTAACCATGCTAACGGCTTACGATTATTCCACGGCGAAATTGATCGATGAGTCCGGCGTAAATAGTATTTTAGTAGGGGATTCTCTGGGAAATGCGATACTAGGGTATGACAACACCGTATCCGTTACCATGGAGGATATGATCCATCACGGGGCAGCGGTGGCAAGAGGCGCGAAAAACGCCTTGGTTGTCGTGGATATGCCCTTTATGTCTTATCAGATTTCCGTGGAGAGTGCCATGGAGAATGCGGGACGGATTATGAAGGAAGCTCATGCGGACGCAGTTAAATTAGAAGGTGGTACCCAGATCTGCCCGCAGATCCGCAGCCTTGTGGATGCCGGGATTCCCGTGTGTGCCCATATTGGCATGACGCCCCAATCCATTCACGCGTTCGGCGGATTTAAAGTGCAGGGGAAGGATGTAGGAGCAGCCCTTAAGATCGTTAAGGACGCCAAGGCAGTTGAGGCGGCCGGAGCATTTGCCGTGGTTGTTGAGTGTGTGCCGGCGATCATCGGTAAGAAGATCACCGAGATGCTAAAAGTTCCGGTGATCGGGATCGGAGCCGGACCGGACACAGACGGACAGGTTCTGGTGTATCAGGATATGCTGGGGATCTTCTCGGATTTTGTTCCGAAGTTTGTAAAGCAGTTTGCCCAGGTAGGTGAGTTGATGAGAGCCGGATTCGCCGACTACGATAAGGAAGTGAAGGCTGGCACATTCCCGGGGGAAAAGCAGAGCTACGCCATGGCTCCGGAAGAGGAAGAAGAGTTCGAGAAGTTGTTGGGACAAATGGAGTTTGAATGATGTTTAGAAAAAGCAGAAAGAATCGTAGAAAAAAGTAGAAAAGATAGCAGAAAGAATGGATGAAAAATAGTAGAAAAAATAGTTAAAAGAATCGTAGAAAGGAATCGAAAATGAAAGTTTTAAAGAAGCCTCAGGAGGTTACCGAACAGGTAATGGAATGGAAAAGAGAAGGAAAGGTCATTGGCCTGGTGCCCACCATGGGATATCTACATGAGGGACACATCAGCCTGATCAAGAAGGCAGTGGAAGAGTGCGATAAGGTGGTAGTCAGCGATTTTGTCAACCCCATCCAGTTTGGACCGGGGGAGGATCTGGCATCTTATCCCAGAGATCTGGAGAAAGATTGCAAGGCGTGCGAGGAGGCGGGGGCGGATCTTGTACTGGCACCGGAGCCGGAAGACATGTACGAGGATGATTTCTGCACCTATGTGGACATGGATGGCTTAACCAAAGGACTTTGTGGAAAGACAAGACCTACGCATTTTCGGGGAGTATGTACGGTTGTGTCCAAATTGTTCCATATTGCCCAGCCGGATCGGGCGTATTTTGGACAAAAGGACGCTCAGCAGCTGGCAGTGATTCGCCGCATGGTAAGGGATCTAAGTTTCCCCATAACCATCGTGGGGTGTCCCATTGTAAGGGAAGAAGATGGGCTTGCCAAGAGTTCCCGGAACACCTATTTAAGCCCGGAAGAAAGACAGGCAGCCCTTTGCCTGAGTCGGGGATTACAGGCAGGAAAGGCGATCTATCTGGAGGGGGAGAGAACCACAGCCCCTGTGATCCAGGCAATTCAGGAGGTGGTTGAGAAGGAGCCGTTGGCAAGAATTGATTACATTGAAGCCGTGGACGCGGTTAATATGGAACCGGTTTCTGAAATCAAGAAAGATGTTTTGGTGGCCATGGCCGTGTATGTGGGAACGACCCGCCTGATCGATAACATGCTCCTGGTTCCTTAAGAGAGAATGATGCTGACACGACGCATCAAGTGCATGACGCTATTGTAGATATCCCCCACTTCCCCAAAAATCGGGGACAGTGGACGGATTGTAGTCAATATGGAATATTTATTTACTACCACCAAGGAAAACCGGGGAACAATAACGAGAAGATGGAACTGTTTAATACGGTAAAGTTAGTGATGGATAGCATATAGAAGGATGTGAAATAGAGGGGTGTACGAATGTACACCCCTCTATCATAAGAAATTATGGATCCGCCCAGATTATCTCATTTTCTACATCGTAGAATTTTTTACCATCCCAGAGTGGGGCATCAAGAAATGCTTGTACGCATTCCTCAGAATCCCTCGATGAGCATTCCCAGATATATTTGTTGCATTCAGGGTTATTGGGATCATAAAGTTCCGTTTCGTAATCATAATCAAGTACAAGGTAATGAATGGAGTCTTTAACCCATCCTTGAATAAAGTATTTCCTATCCTTAAAAATGAAATACATTTCTGATCCATAGTATAGATTATCTACAAATTCGTTTACGTTACCATCAATCATAGTTTCACCCCCTTGAAATATTTCATAAAATGCCTTCGCATGGCTTTAGGCATTCTGTGTGTTGTGCAAAAGCCTTTCATATCAGAAGCTGCGAATGTAAAAATGCGATTTAATAGATCAATCATTACATTAAAAAAGGGGGAAAAATATAAGCTGAATATAACGAAAAAAAAGAATGTCAAAAAGATTCGTTCAATTAAATGGAGTTCAAGCCGGAAGTGTGTTGCTCTTGTTTCATCGAAAGGGATTGTAAATGCAAAGAACAAAGGGGCAGCAAGAATTACAGCAAAAATTACATATAAGACCAAAGGAAGTACAAAATATAGGATTAGGAAGTTAAAGTGCAAAGTCTATGTGAAATCAAAAGAAGTGCCGAATGACGGTATGAAATCGGAAGATGTACCCCAAGAAAACTGGGCACGAGTGGAAGATCAGAATGAATCGAAAGATCAGAATGTGCAGAAGGATTCAGGCAAACCGGAGAATGAAGATTCACAAGGGACAACGGATCAATCCGGGGAAACAGACAAAAAAGAGGGAGAAAACACACAGAGCAATCAATCCGCGCAGGGAGAACAAGATCAATCAGGGGAGACAGATAAAAAAGAGGGGGAAAACATACAAGAAGATCAATTTGGACTGGATCAGCCAGAAAATCAAGAACAGCCAGAGGATGTACTGGATGAGCAGCCGGAGGTATTGCCAGTTCCACCAGAAGGTGCCTTCTATTATGCAGATGATAAGATTGTCTTAAACAGAGAATTCGGGAACCGTTTTAGTGACTATGCTGTACGCGAGTGGTCAAGTTTTTACCATAGCTACTATTATATTTTGCCAACTTGCGGAGTAGAGACGGAAAAGGAATACATTGGTACATATGGAAATGCAGCCGGGACAGAGTTGGTAGATTATTATACAATAGATTCGAAAAGCGTTATATATGTAAAACCATTCTATTATTCACATAATCAAGAAACAATGAAGTATGAGAAATCAGACAGTACAGAGTTTGCTGATATAAATGAATATAGAAAATATATATCTTTTCGTTGTTGTAGTGCAGGGGGAGGAATGACTATACCTCCAAAAGGAAGTCTGCGTTATGAAACATCGAATGAAGATGTCATTTATGTCCATCCTGGGATTGAAAATCATTATCAATGTTATCTTCTGCCTGTTGGGGAAGGCACTTCCACGATCTCTGTATATTATAATGATATACTAATACTCAGTCGCACATATAGCGTGGGGCATTATGACTATGAAACGCAGTATTCCTATAGGATTATGGATGTATCTACATCAGATGTCTGGTATGCCATGAATGGAGGCAGGTTGCTTTATATAGAAACTGATAATCCTGATCCGGAAACATTTTGTTTATATAGCTATGGGATAAAGGTTTCTACATGTAGGATGTATGCTTTGAATGCAGATATTGTTTGGGATGAAAAAATGTCATATTCATACACGGCAACTTTAGCAGAGAAATATAATTATTATCCATCAGCAGATGGGAAAGGGTACTATATTCCGATTAAATCCGATGTGGCAGGAACGGCACTTCTCAGCGTTGAGGAAAATGGGCATATTGTTCCGGATGTATTTATGAAGTTGGAGTGTGTTACTGGGTATCTTGAAAAATTACAGGAATGGTATGACTATGTGGAAATGAGTGCCGGTGTAGAGGAAGATATGGACCCGATAGAAAAGGTTAGGAGAGTTGCTACATGGTTGCATATGGAATGCTATTATCCAACTATGGTTTACTATAATGGAAAACTAACAGGATATGTTTATCCAGATGAACCAACGTGGATTACACCGGTATTTGATTGTGTTACTTCATGTTATCATTTGGAACAGATTATAAAGGATTATGAAGGCGTGGATAGTGTTGTATTTGATACACACGCATCAGATGTTACGATAAACGGGGTGTTATATACGTTTAATCCTACGCCAGATCGACGTTTAAAACCAAACGTATATATTGAAAACGAATAGAGCATATATTTGAATATTTTGGAGGGGTCGTAACCCTTATTGAGAAGATGAGAAAAAAAGAACTTGACAAAATCTCTTCCATCTCTTAGAATAGTTAGTGTAGTCTAACAAAAGTTTTAGGAGGCGAACGCGTGAAGGATACCAGGCGAGAACGCGAATTGATTCTACAAGAACTTCAGCGCAGAGGATTTCGAGTAACCAGGCAGAGACGTTTTCTAATCGATTTTATCCTAAATAGTCAATGCCACAGTTGCAAAGAGATCGTCTATGGAGTGAATAAAGTGGATCCCAGTATTGGAAGTGCGACAGTATACCGTATGGTGAACCTTTTGGAGAGCATCGGTGTATTCGATAAGCAGGGACAATATTGTGTTTCGTTTCCATCCCATTGTGAGATGGAGCAAGCTTGTACGGTTGAATTAGATGATGATACGACATGTTATCTGTCTGCGACAGAGTGGAACGCGGTTTTGCGCGCCGGTCTGACCCAGATGGGATATGTCACAACCCAGGATATTCGGAATGTGGAGGTTCGTTCCTGCCAACGAAATTGCGAACCGACAACTACCGAAGAAGAGTACAAGGTGTCCGGTAATGCGGGATGACCGACTTTTACGCCGGTTGGGCTTACAATCTCCTTTATTGAAAAATCAGTTTTGCATGGCGATTTCCCCCAAAGTTTCTTTGGGGGATTGCTATTTTAGATTAAAAATCGGAAAAATCGTGACAAAAATGTGAAAAAGTAGTCGAAAAGCCTTGACAAATCGGCAAAAAAAAGGTATAAATATGTTGTAGCTTTACAAGGATTGTAGGTTTACAAAAAACTTTTTTAAACGAGGAGGATATTATCCATGAACAAAACAGAATTAGTTGCAGCAATCGCAGCAGAGACAGGTTCTTCTAAGAAGGATGCAGAGGCAGCCGTAAAGGCTTTTGTAAATGTAGTAACGAAACAACTTAAGAAAGGTGACAAAGTTCAATTAGTAGGCTTCGGTTCTTTTGAAGTAACTAAGAGAGCAGCAAGACAAGCAATCAATCCTCAAACGAAGGAACCCATGAAAATAAAGGCTTCCAAAGCACCGAAATTCAAACCTGGTAAAGCTTTGAAGGATGCGGTTAATAAAAAATAATTGATTGAATGGAATGAAGAGGGCTCTTTTCAAGAGCCTTCTTTTTTTGAAGAAGAAACGAACTTGCGTTTGAAGAAGAATTGCGTTTGGAGGAGAAATGAACATGCGATTGGATAAATTCTTAAAAGTATCCCGTCTGATCAAACGTCGAACGGTAGCCAATGAAGCCTGCGATGCCGGACGGGTGTCGGTGAACGGGAAGAGTGCGAAGGCCCATACGGCGGTAAAAGCCGGCGATGTGATCGAAATTCAATTTGGAAACCGAGAAGTTAAGGTGGAAGTATTGCAAGTGGAAGAAACCGTTAAAAAAGAAGAAGCAAAGGAGATGTTCCGCTATCTTTAAGGGAATTCACAGGGAAAAGAAAGAAATCTATCATGATATTTTAGCAGGGATCGTAGTGGCCTTTTTGTCCGTTCCCATGGGAATGGGATATGCCCAGGTGGCAGGACTCCCTGCGATCTATGGCTTGTATTCTTCTTTTCTGCCTATTTTGTTTTTTGGGTTGATCACCACATCGAAAAACTTTGTATTTGGAGTGGATGCGGCACCGGCGGCTTTGGTTGGTGGCGCTTTGGTTACGTTGGGAGTGCAACCGGAGTCTGCCAAGGCGATGGAACTGATTCCCTTTTTAACGTTTCTGGTGGCACTTTGGCTCTTTGTCTTTGCGATCGTCCGGGCCGGAAGGATCGTACGTTACATCAGCACGCCGGTGGTAGGTGGTTTTGTTACCGGTATTTGCAGCACCATTATCTTAATGCAGATCCCCAAACTCTTTGGGGGGACGGCGGGAATCGGGGAGTTGGATCATTTGATCCTTCATATCCTGGAGTGCCTCCCTTCCTTTCATTGGTTGAGTTTCCTTCTCGGGTTGGGAACCATTGGGATCATTCGCCTGAGTGAGAAATTTTTTCCTAAATTCCCCGTGCAGATCTTCGTTATGATCGGGGCGGGGATCGCGGTGTATTTCGGGAAGTTGGACGCACTGGGAGTGAAGCTTTTAGGCGCGGTTCCGGCGGGCCTGGGAAGATTACGATTCGTGATATTTGACCCGGAGTATGTCATGGAGCTGCTGCCGATTTCCCTAAGTATCGCGGTGGTGATCATGACTGAGACGTTACTTGCGTCCCAGGGGAATGCCAGAAAGGATCGGGAAAAGCTGAATCCCAACCGGGAGATCCTGGGGTATGCCATGGGGAATATGGTGAGTGCTTTTTTAGGGAGTTGTCCGGTGAATGGCAGCGTGTCCCGTTCGTCGGTGGCCAGGCAGTACCGGGCGACGTCCCAGATCCTGTCGGTAACGGCCTCGGTGGTAATGTTGGGGATTCTTATGTTTCTGACCCCGTGGATCGCATATCTCCCCATCCCGGTTTTAACGGGAATTATTATTTGTGCGTTGCTGCGGGCCTGCGAGTTTGACTTGTTGAAAAAGCTATTTCGTACCAGCAGGAAGGAAGGGTATATTTTCCTATCGGCCTGGTTTGGCGTGCTTCTCTTTGGTACGGTATATGGCGTGGTCATTGGGGTGGTCTTATCATTTGTGGCTGTGGTGATCCAAAGCATGGATCCGCCCCGGGAGTTTTTGGGGATCATGCCGGACGGGGTGAATTTTGAGAATTTGAAGAAGGAGCCTCATGCCAGGGAAATCCCCGGCGTGAAGATTTACCGCTTCGCCGGGCACCTTTTTTTCGGGAACGTAGATGTACTGGAGGAGGATCTTCGCAAGACATTGACCGAATCGGTGAAGTGCGTGATTCTGGACGCATCCGGGATTACCAATGTGGACGTAACCGGAGCGGAGCGGTTAAAGTTGTTGGGAGAGGAATTTCGTGAGGAAAATATTACGTTCTATCTGACCGGGCATTCGGCCAAGGTAAATGAAATGCTGTTTGCGTACGGGGCCGGTCAAATGGTCCGGGAAGGAATGGTAAGACGTAATATTTTAAGTGCTCTTCACGCGGCCGGATACGAGGAGATGTTAGGCGACGACCCCGGAACGTATAAAATGGGGCGCGCCATGGCGGAGTTTCGGTGGGCCTTTGGTAAGGATTGGAGAACGGAATTGCAAAATTACGTAGCGGAAGCGTTAGAGAGCCTGGAAGAGGAAGGAATTTCCGAGCATGAGCCGATTCATATCGCGAAGGTGATCTCCTGGGGAGAGCCTACGGTGTTTGATGAGGAGGAATTGCTGGACCAAATGGAGGTGGCGCTATTAGAGGAAGAAGGGGCCATGTCCCGGACCATGGCATCGGAAATGTTAGATCGTCTTCGAGACGGGGTGGAGCTTCGCCGACTGGAACAGGAAAAACGGTTGTTGAACGAGGACCCCAGAGCATTCTGGAAGCTGTATCATGAGCGGTTTTTGTATTTGGAGAAGTTAAAGCGGGAGAATGGGGGAGAATACCGAAAAATGGCGGAAAATTGGGAGAAACATCTGGCAAATTGGAAGGCGTCGGATCCTTATGTGGAAAACCTCATACGACAGGAGTGGAAGGAGTTTTAAAAAATTGCACAATTTTTTCTGTTTTCCCCTTGATTTTTTGTGAAAAAACTCGTATAATAAAGTAGTGGTTGTCTACAGCGATAGAAAATACAGCTGTAGAATAGGTTATGGAACGCAGAACGGAGACGTCTATGTCAAAAAAGAAAAGGATTACGGTATTAAAAAGAATTGCCGTTGTAGCGATGGTGACCGCAGCAATATGCGTGCCTACAGTGGTGAAACAACAAGCAAACCGTGTGGAAAGCAAAGAGCTTTACCAAAAGAAGATCGAACTTCAGAAACAACAGGCGGAATTGGAAGAGGAACGGGAGGAAATTCAAAGAGAAAAAACGTATATGACCACCGATGAGTATGCTGAGAAGATGGCAAGGGAAAAGTTCGGACTTGTATACGACGATGAAATTGTATTTCAAGCAAAATAGGAATCATGTATAAGAACTTGTGCATGATTCCTTTTTCATGTTTCGAGGTGAGTTTGATGTTAGAGCCGCCTGTGTTTTGAGACGAGTTTGATATAGGAGCCGCCTGTGTTTTGAGATGAGTTTGATATAGGAATCGCTTGTGTTTCAAGTTGATGTAGCCGTTTGGATCATAAAAGGAGCCCGTTTCATGGAAGATGTATTAACAAGAATGAAAGAGTATTGTGAAAAGAATCAGTTGTTCTCGCCGGAGGAAACGTTGTTGTTGGGAATCTCCGGGGGGAAGGATTCGGTGTGCCTTCTGGATCTAATGTGTCAAATGCCCAATCCTTTGGTGATCTGTCATGTAAACCATGGAATAAGGGGGGAGGAAAGCGATCGGGATGAGGCGTTTGTAAAGAGTTTGGCGGAGAGATACCACGTACCCTTTACCTCTTCTTGTGTGGATGTGCCGGTCTATGTAAGAGAGAACAAATGCAGTGTGGAAGAGGGGGCCAGGATCCTAAGACATCAGGCGCTCAGGGAGAAAGCCCAGGAAATGGGGGCGCACAAGATCGTATTGGCTCATACTATGAATGATCAGGCGGAGACTCTTTTGTTTCGCATGGCCAGAGGAACCGGGATTTCCGGTCTGTCCGGGATGGAGCCTAAACGGGATCCGATCATCCGTCCCCTTCTCTTTCTTACAACGGAGGAGGTTTATGCGTATGTGGAGATCCATCACCTGGCTTATGTGGTGGACGCCTCCAACGCGGACCTCCGTTACAGCAGAAATTACATTCGTCAGGAACTGATTCCCGGGATGAAGGAGCATTTGAACCGGAAAACCGTGGAGCATCTGGCGGCTCTCTCCGAGAAAGCCAGAGCGTATCAGAACCTTGTGGAAGAAATAGCAGGAAAATATGAAGAAGAACATCTAACTGAAGAACTTTCAGGCTATGCCCTGGATCTTCCCTCGTTTCAGGAGCTGCATCCGGTGGTGCAGGTGGCGGTGATCGCGGATATTTGCCAAAGATTCGGAGCGGGAAAGGATTTCTCCCGGGAAGTGTATGAGAATCTGTGCCATGCGGCGGGAGATCGGGGAGAAAAGAAATACGATCTGCCGGGAGGACTGGAGGGACGGGTCTCTTATCAGAGAATGTGGATCGGAAGGCCCTCTCATCCGGGATCCGGGATGAGAAAGTCTTCTAATCCGGAATCCGGGATGGGAAAGACCTTTTGCTTGAACCCGGGGGAGGCACCGGATGAGTCCGAAGAGCTTGTGTCGTATGTGGTCCGATCCGGGATGTCGTGTGAAACCCATTTGGGTAAGGTGGACTTTTGCATCCGGGAATGGACGGGAGAGACCGAGGAAATCCCTAAAAAAGACTATACGAAATGTCTGGATTGTGGTAAAATGAAAGGGCAGGTACATCTGCGAAAAGCCCGGCCGGGAGATTGGTTTATCCTGGATGAAACCGGTCATAGGAAGAAGGTTAGCAGATATTTGATCGATCGGAAGATTCCGGAATCCCAACGAACCAACACCTGGGTTCTGGCCGATGAGGAGCATGTGTTAATGATCTTCCCGGATCGTTTGGGACGGGATGTGTATGTGGGAGAGGAAACAAAGAAGGTATTGGTTGTGAAAATAAGCAGAAATGAACCGTAGAGTTTACCCGTGACGGATGGTAGAGTTTACCGTGACGGACGGTGGAAATTAACCGCAAAGGGAAGGAACGGACATGAAAGAAGAATGTAAAGTCGTTTTCAGTGAAGATCAGGTGGTGGCAAGAATTAAGGAAATAGCAGCTGAAATCGATGCGGAGTATCGGGGAGAGACGGTGTATCTATTATGTGTGTTGAAAGGTAGTATTTACTTTACTTGTGAGCTGGCAAGGCATATGAAAACCCCGGTAAAATTTGGGTTTATGAGTGTGTCCAGTTACGGAGATCGTCTAACATCTTCCGGAGCCGTGACCATGAATGGAGATGTGGATTTTAATGTAGCCGGGAAAAATGTTCTGATCATCGAGGATATCATTGATTCCGGACGCACGATTTCTTATATATCGAAAATGATCGCTAAAAGGGATCCTGCCACATGGAAGATCTGTACGTTACTGGATAAGCCAAGCCGTCGCGCCGTGGATGTGAAGGCGGATTATGTAGGCTTTGAGATCCCGGACATGTTTGTGGTAGGATATGGTTTGGATTATGCCCAGCGTTACCGGAATCTACCCTATGTTGCGGAGCTGATCTTAACCGAGGATCCGGAGTAGCAGGAAGATGCGATTGTTCCGAAGATCGTTCCGAAAGACAATCGTTTACGTGAAAAAGAGGAGAAAGTATGAAAAGTAGTACGAGGATAATTCTTTTTGTGGCGGTGATTGCCTTATTGGCAGGCTGTTTCTATTTTTTGAACAATCCGCTCTATGGTGCGGAGGACGTTTACAATTACAATCAATTTCAAACCGATATTCGGGATCAGAAGGTGCAGGAAGTGACGATCAAGCAGAATCGCCAGGTTCCCACCGGAAAGATCGAGGTAACCTATGAATCCGGCGTGGAAGCTCTGTATGTATCCGATGTAAATGAAGTGCAAAAGTTTTTAACCGAACAGGAGTTTTATAACTATACGGTGAAGGATGTAATGGCAGAGAAGCTAACCTGGGAGTCCATTCTCTACATTGTCATCGCTGCGTTGTTTCTGATGATGTTCTTTACCATGTTTGCCGGAAGCGGTCATGGGAATTCCCAGATGAATAATTTTGGGAAGAGTCGGGCGAGGCTGGCGGATCCTACCATGCAAAAGATCACATTTCAGGATGTGGCGGGGATGAAAGAAGAAAAAGAACAGCTGGAAGAAGTTGTGGATTTTCTGGCAGATCCTCAGAAATACAACCTGTTAGGTGCCAGGATTCCCAAAGGAGTGATCATGATGGGTCCTCCCGGAACCGGTAAAACATTGCTGGCCAAGGCGGTAGCCGGGGAAGCCGGCGTTCCGTATTTTAGCATTTCCGGATCGGATTTTGTAGAAATGTTTGTAGGAGTTGGAGCTTCCCGTGTCAGGGACTTATTTGAAAATGCCAAGAAAAATACGCCCTGTATTATTTTTATTGACGAGATAGACGCCGTGGCCAGAAAGCGTGGATCCGGCTTAGGAGGGGGACACGATGAGAAGGAGCAGACGTTAAACCAGTTGCTGGTGGAAATGGATGGATTCTCTGTAAATGAGGGAATTATCGTAATGGCAGCCACCAACCGGATTGATATTTTGGATCCTGCCATCTTAAGGCCGGGACGATTCGACCGGCACATTGCCATTAGCAGACCGGATGTACAGGCAAGAGAAGATATTTTGAAGGTGCATTCCAGGGAGAAGCCGTTGTCGGAGGATGTGGACCTGGGTCACATCGCTCGGGTAACCGCTGGGTTTACCGGAGCGGATCTGGAGAATCTAATGAATGAGTCGGCGATCGAGGCGGCGAAAGATCAGAAGAATTTTATTATGGAAGAGCATGTGAAGAAGGCCTTTATCAAGGTTGGCATCGGAACGGAGCGAACCAGCGCGGTGATCACGGACCGGGACAAGGAGATCACGGCCTATCACGAGGCGGGGCACGCCGTCTTATTCCATGTGCTGCCGGATGAGGGACCGGTTTACACGGTATCCGTGATCCCCACGGGGATGGGGGCAGCCGGTTATACCATGCCTCTTCCGGAAAAAGACCACATGCACGTAACCAAAGGTAAGATGTTCCAGGATATTACGGTTGCCATGGGTGGCCGGGTGGCGGAGAGCATTGCCTTTGAAGATGTGACGGCCGGCGCCGTGCAGGATATTAAGCAGGCAACGGAGATTGCCCGGAATATGGTAATGAAATACGGATTTTCCGAGAAATTGGGGATGATCGATTATTCCACCTCCGAGGATGAGGTGTTTATCGGAAGAGAGATTGGACAAAAGAAAGCTTACAGTGAGAAGACGACGGAGCTCATCGATCAGGAAGTATCCCAGATCATAGAAAATGCCCGCGACATGGCATTCAATCTGTTAAAAGATAAGTGGGAGATCGTGGAACGGGTGGCAAAACTTCTCATTGAGAAGGAGAGGATCAATCGGGAAGAATTCGAGTCCTGCTTTGACAACGCATAAAAATATACGAGAAAACAGGCTTATTTGGGGGAGAACGGGATGATTTTGTGCAATTTTCACAAAAATAAGTTTAAATTTTAGTAAACTTTGTGCACACAAAAAAATTGACCCGTGCTATACTCTTAACCGTAAACCCCAATACATTTATAGTTTTTGCTACACCCCATAAGTAACAAAAATACCTTCTCCCAAAAGGACAGCTTGTTTAAGCTGTTCTTTTGACATTTTAAGGGGATTTCCTGATCCTTTCAAGGAAATTTCTGAGCCATGCAAATAATGAGAAATGAGTGAATAAGAATGAAGAGAGAGGCAATCTTTAGCTCGGGAACGGAAAATTTTATAACGCCCATGTCTCCCAACCCGGGGGATATGGTTACGTTTCGGTGCCGTGTGGGACATCGGGATCCGGTTCAGGTGTTTTTAGTGACCAGTGAGAACCAGTATATTATGAGCAAAAGTTTTGAAACGACCGGAGGAGATTATTATCAGGTAAATATTCAAATCGGCAATACTCCGTTCTACTATCATTTTAAAATAGTAGAGGGGGAGGAAGTGGTTTACTATAACAAAAAAGGGGACCAGGATCACGTGGATACGTCCATGGATTATGAGGTGATGCCTGGTTTTCATGTGCCGGAGTGGGCTAAAGGTGCCGTATATTATCAGATCTTTCCGGATCGATTTTACAATGGAAATAAAAAAAATCGTGTAAAAACCGGAGAATACAGCTACATTTCCCAGCATGTAACGGAAGTGGAAGATTGGAATGCTTTGCCGGAGAACATGGATGTCCGTCGGTTTTATGGCGGCGACCTGCAAGGTATCTGGGACAAATTGGACTATTTACAGGATCTTGGCGTGGAGGTTTTATACCTGAATCCCATTTTCGTATCCCCTTCCAATCACAAATACGACGTACAGGATTACGACTACATCGATCCCCATTTAACGGTTCTTGCCAAGGAGGAAGGGGAATGCCTGGATGTAGGTGATATTGATAATACCCATGCCAGCCGGTATCGTTCCATTGTAACGGACCCGGAAAACTTACAGGCCTCCAATGAATTCTTTATTCGCTTCGTGGAGGAAATTCACCGTCGGGGCATGCGGATCATTCTGGATGGCGTATTTAATCATTGCGGCTCCTTCCATCCCTGGATGGATCGGGAGGGGATTTATCAGGGGGTGCCCGGACGAGCGGAGGGGGCGTATTTTACGGAGAACAGTCCCTATAAGAATTATTTTACATTTCTACCCGGGGGTCACTGGCCGAATAATTTTCTATACGACGGCTGGTGGGGAAACGATACGCTGCCCAAGCTTAATTACGAGGGTTCGAAGGCGTTAGAACAGGAGATTCTGCGAATTGCGAAAAAATGGGTGAGCCCCCCTTATAACGTGGACGGATGGCGCTTGGATGTGGCGGCGGATATTGGACATTCGGAGGAATACAATCATTCCTTTTTTAAGAAATTTCGAGAGGTGGTTAAAAAGGCAAATCCGGAGGCTGTGATCCTGGCGGAGCATTATGGGAATGCCAAGGCCTGGCTCAAGGGGGATCAGTGGGATACCGTTATGAATTACGACGGCTTCATGGAGCCGGTCAGCTGGTTCTTAACCGGTATGAATAAGCACAGCGATGCAAAAAAACCGGAATTACGGGGAAATAATCATTATTTTTATGAGAGGATGACGGAGGCGAATGGTCGCTTTCATATGCAGGAATACCTGGTGGCCATGAATGAATTGTCCAACCATGATCACTCCCGGTTCTTAACCCGAACCAACCGAAAGGTAGGACGTCTGGCGTCCGCAGGAAGTAGAGAGGCGGAGACGGGACTGCATTATTCCGATTTCTATGCGGGAGTTGTGATCCAGATGACGTGGCCGGGGGCCCCTACGGTTTATTACGGGGATGAGGCAGGCGTGTGCGGCTGGACCGACCCGGATTCCCGACGCACCTATCCATGGGGAAGAGAGGACAAAGATCTTCTTCAATTCCATAAGGAGATCATTCGGATCCATAAGGATTACCGGGCATTACGGGAAGGGGCGCTGATTTATTTGATCAGTGAGACCAATCTTCTGGGCTATGCCAGATTTCTGGAAAAAGAGAGTGTGATCGTCCTGGTATATATCGGAGAGGAAGAACGGCAGGTAACCGTGGAGGCGTATCGGGCCGAGGTGCCGGATGGAGCCTGGATGGTAAGTTTAATGCGTACGGATGAAAGCGGGTTTGATCTGGAAGCCCAAAGAGTGATGGTGGAAAATGGTACCTTTCAGGTAACGATGAAGCCGAACTCTGCCATGATCCTTAAGAACATGGATCGACCTTATTGACAGGAACCCCCGATGAAGGAGAAAATCCGATGGTTGAGAGGATAAAAGGTAGAAGAACAAGAAGACAAAAATTTAGAAGAGTCGGCGTTGGCCGACTCTTCCAAGGTTATTATGGTATATCAATCAAAGGATGGCGGTGAAACCATCACACTCGTTAGCGAAAACTTCTTATATCCCTTGTAACATAAAATCAGAGAATTTGCAAGTGTTTTTATAAAAAAAGTATAAATTTCATGGATTCTTCACAAATGATCATCTTTACAAACCAGTAAGAATCTAGTAAAATGTATAAGGACTACATTTGTAGGATTTGCAAGGAGGTTTCCTTAATATGAAAAACAAGCAAAAAAAGCAAAAGAAACATCCTAAGTTTTGGCTTGGATTTAAAATCTTCATATTTGTCTTTTTGTTAGCGATCTTAGGCGGCGGAATATTTCTCTATGAGAAATACGGCAAGACCTTTTTGTCCTACCAGGACGAGGCGGTGGCAACCATCAGCGCCTCCACCGAGGATGACTTTATGAACGCCCAAAATACCATTGCCTACAATTCCAAGGGGAAGCAGATCGCGATCTTAAAGGGAGATAAGGACGCTTACTATATGAAGCTGGAGCAGATTCCGGATTATGTGAAGAATGCCTTTATTGTAACGGAGGATCGGAAGTTCTACGCGCACAAGGGGATTGATGTTGAAGCGATCGGACGTGCGTGTCTGCAGTATGTGAAGACCAGGCGTTATGCGCAGGGGGGAAGTACCATTACACAGCAGCTGGCCCGTGGTACGTTTCTGACCCAGAAAAAAGAGGTTTCCCGTAAAGTGAAGGAAATCTTTCTGGCTATGGAGATGGAGAAAAAATATTCCAAGGAGCAGATCTTGGAATTCTATTTAAATAACATTTATTTTTCCAACGGATATTATGGGATCGAGGCGGCGGCGAAAGGGTATTTCAGCCGCAGCTGTACGGAACTAAGCCTGTCTCAGCTGGCATTCCTATGCTCGATTCCCAACAACCCCAGCCTGTATGATCCCAACAATCATATGGACAATACCTTAAAGAGAAGAGACCGCATTCTGGAGCAAATGTTGTCCGAAGAGGTGATCTCCCAGGAAGAATACGATGCGGCGATTGCGGAAAAGATTGAGTTAAAGATTAAGGAGCCGGCGAAACGGAATTATGTCACCACCTTTGTTACCTATTGCGCCACCCGTAAGATCATGGAGATGAACGGGTTTGATTTCCGTTATCAGTTTGATTCCAAAGAGGACCGGGAAAGTTATCAGTCGGAGTATGACGAAGCGTACGATGAAGCACAGAAAATGCTGGTTAGCAAAGGGTATCGGATCTATACTTCCATTGATCTGAAGAAACAGAAAAAATTACAAAAGTCCATAAACGATGAATTAAAGGGCTTTAAGGAAAAGGAAACCAATGGAATCTATAAAATGCAGGGCGCCGGTGTTTGCATTGACAATGAGACCGGACGTGTGGTGGCTGCTGTTGGAGGACGAAGCCAAAGGACGGTTGGTTACACGTTAAACCGCTCTTATCAGGCCTTTCGTCAGCCGGGAAGCTGTATGAAACCGCTGGCGGTTTATACCCCCAGTCTGGAGAGAAATTATACGGCGGATTCCACGGTAAATGATCATAAATTTGAGGGGGGGCCCTCGAACTCGGATGGAAGCTATGCCGGGTACGTATCCCTACGCTACGCGGTGGAGAAATCTAAGAATACCGTGGCCTGGCAGCTTTTTGATGAATTAACTCCGAAGGTTGGATTGGAATATTTGCTGAAAATGCACTTTGGGAAAATCGTGGACAGCGATTACTATAACGCGGCGTCCATCGGTGGTCTGACTTATGGATGTTCTCCATTGGAGATGGCGTCCGGGTATGCAACCATAGAGAATGACGGGCGGTTCCGGGAACCTACGTGCATTGTGCGGATCACGGATTCGGCCGGCAATGAATTGTTAAAGGATAAGGTAGACGAGAAATTTATCTATAAGAAGAAGGCGGCCAATGCCATGGTGGATATTCTGAAAGGGGTATTAACCAGAGGTACGGGCGTGGGACTGGCGCTGGATAACGGGATGATCGCTGCCGGGAAAACCGGAACGACCAACGATAAAAAAGATGGTTGGTTCTGTGGGTTTACACCCTATTATACCACGGCGATCTGGATCGGATGCGATACACCGAAGACGGTGGATGATCTGTATGGAAACAGTTATCCGGGGCGGGTTTGGAATTCCTTTATGAATAAGATTCACACGAATTTAGAGCCGATTCCTTTCCCTTATGAGGCTGAGACGGGAACCCATACCGTAACCCAGTCGTCTGGTTCCGGATACAGCGGATCTTCCGGAGGAAGTTCCGATTCGGATCCGTCTTCTACGGATCCGAAGGATACCGATGCCGATGATGACGATAACCAGGATGATTCGGATTCATCGGATCCGTCGAGTCAGAGTCAGGATAAGGATCAATCCACCGATACCGATGCCGGTCAGGGGGATGGGAATGGAACGTCCGGTCAAACCCAGCAAAGCGGCCAAACCCAAGGTGGGGATACCACCGGAGGAGGCGGCGCCGGTCAGAATGCCGGAAGCCAAAGTCAGCAGGGCGGCCAAACCCAAGGCGGGGATTCTGCCGGAGGCGGCGGTGGTCAAAATGCCGGAGGTCAAGGATCCGGCGGCGATGGGACCACAGGCGAGGGAAGCCAGTAAACCGTGGAGGGAAGCTAGTAAACCGTGGCTGGGTGGTGAGAAAATCCATTAGAGAAAAAATTCCACTGGTTGGATATTCCCCAACCGGTGGTGAAAAACATAATCAGAGAAAAAGGAAGGTTCATCTTACTCTTTTAAGATGAACCTTCCTTTTTCCTTTTATGATGCTGGGGGTAAAAGATCTTTTATCCCACAACGCGTTCATAACATTCCTTGTATAAGTTGGAAGTGGTGGTGACGATGTCTTCCGGAAGGGCCGGAGAAGGGGTCACACCTTTTAAGTTGTTCTGGATCAACCAGTCTCTTACAAACTGTTTATCAAAAGACTTCGGTGAAACGCCGGTCTCATATTCGTCGGCAGCCCAGAAACGGCTGGAATCCGGGGTTAGCACTTCGTCGCCGATGGTAAGAACGCCATTCTCATCGTATCCAAATTCGAATTTGGTATCGGCGATCATGACGCCGTTCTTTAATGCTTTTTCGTAGCATTTGTTGTAGATCTGAACACAGATGTCAGCGATCTCATTGGCTTTCTCTTCGCCTAATTCGCTGCGCAAACGATCCATGGTAATATTTTCATCGTGCCCTTCGTTATTCTTAACGGAAGGGGTGACCATGGGTGTTACCAATTTCTGTGCCAATTTGTAAGGACCGTCTGCAGGCTCTTCAATGGGGGAGCCACAGTAGGTTCCGTTCTCCTTGTATTCCTCCCACATACTTCCGAACATGAATCCACGAACGATGAATTCGTAAGGCAGCATCTTTAATTTCTTAACCAGAATTGTGCGATCCTCGTAGGTAGCAGGATCCTGGGAGAAAGTATCCGGCATATCTTTTAAGTTCGAGGAAATCATATGGTTGGGAATGATGTCCTTTGTGTAGTCAAACCAGTAAAGGGAAATCAGATTCAGGTATTTTCCTTTATCGGGAATGATCGAATCAAGAATTACGTCAAAAGCGGAAATTCGGTCGGTGGTTACAATGACCAATTGATTCTCATCGGTCTCATATACTTCACGTACTTTACCAGAAATTATTTTTTTCATATGTGTTCTCCTTGCCATGTTCAATTTCATGCGGACTCTATTATAATCGCGCCTCGTTCAAAAGTAAATCCGAAATTGCAGTGATTTACAAAAGTTTTAAAAACATGCCGGCCGGTCCTGGCGATAGATCCCTTGTCAGACGCGGCGAATCAGGGGAAAAGAAAACCCCGGCGCCGCCGGCGTACTGACGATCAAGTGATACGCGCCCCTGCTGCGGCCGAGAGGGGCGCGTCCCTATTAGTGTCCCGACCGCGGGTTGACGCACGAAAAACATTTAGTTGACATAACGCAAAGCAGATGCTTCCATTATGTCGAAAGGTGTGATTGAAATGATGCGAGAATGATTACTGCCATGTAAAAGCAGCTTGGTTCAAGGAATCATTGCACATGAAGCTGGAAAACGGCATACCCTCGCACGATACGATGCAGCGGGTATGGGGGATGATAGAACCCAAGGAGTTTGAAAGATGCTTTTGCGCGTGGGTGGAAGCGGTATGCCAGAAGACAAATGGAGAAATCGTAAGCATAGATGGAAAGACGGTGCGCAGGAGCGGTGGAAGGGATCAAAAACCCATCCATATGGTGAGCGCATGGGCAAACAAACAGCAAATGGTACTGGGGCAGCTTGCAACAGACGAGAAATCGAATGAAATCACGACTGTGCCAGAGCTTCTGGAAATACTGGACATTGCTGGTTGTATCATAACCGCTGATGCGATGAGCTGCCAGAAAGAAATCGTTCAGAAGATCACAGAAAAAGATGCGGATTATGTGATCGGACTGAAGGATAATCAGCCAACCATGCGTCGGGAAGCACAGGAATTCTTTGATGCGGCTCAACAGGAGCCCCAGAATTATCCGTCTGTCAAATGCGTGAAAACGACAGATGCGGGACATGGTCGCATAGAAACCAGAACGTATTATCTGACTACAGAAATCGAATGGTTTGAAAATCTGGCAGATTGGCGGAACCTGCGAGCCTTTGGTATGGTTCATTCAAAAGTTGAGCAGTCTGACCGCGTAACAGAGGATGTGCGATATTTTATTACTTCTCTTGAGGACGTATCTGTGTTTGCGGAGGCGGTTCGGAAGCATTGGGGCATAGAGAATTCGCTTCACTGGTGTCTGGATATGACATTCCGAGAGGATCTAAGCCGCATCCGCAAGGATCATTCAGCTGAGAACATGGTCGTTGTTCGTCATATGGCGCTCAACATTCTCAAGAACTACCCAGCGAAAATCAGCCTTGCCAGAAAGCGTCGCCGCTGCGCCTACGATGACGCCTTCTTTGCCGATGTCATGCATTCCGCTCATG
>CALGGT010000084.1 GCA_937915825.1 uncultured Eubacterium sp. | reverse complement strand
GGTTTGTGAGTTTCATTTGTCCTTGAATATAGGTCTTTCCGTCTCTTTCCCACCGGGTGTGCTCCACATACTCTACCGAATAGCTTTCCACATCGATTTCCTCCATCTCCCGGGTGGAGTACAAATTCGTTGGAAACTGGATCTCCCCGGTATATGCCACGGTCATACCAAATTTCACTTCCCCTTCCATCGGAATATCCTGGTTATGACTGACATTCTTGATGGTGACCGATTTTCCCAAGTCTTCCTCGGGCACCACTGCATTCCATATGGTTTCTATTTTATCTTTAAAATCCAAATGGATTTCCCAGTCATCGATTACATCACAGGATGTATTATGTAGGGTGATCTCCATGTTATAATGGCCTTCCCATATGTCCGTGATTTCATAGACAGCGGTGAGGTCGTCATTCCCGGAATCTTCGATATCTTCGGTTTCAACATCTTCTTCCTCGATGTCATCCGTCTCTTCATCCGCTTCTTCTTCATCGATGTCTTCTACATACTCAGTTTCATCTAGATCCTCGTCATCTTCGTCAATTGAAAATAGATCCTCGTCGTTTTCTTCATCCTCTGTTATATTTCCCTCCCCTTTTATGGTTTCCACATGATCATCTGCCTCTTTTGAGCTTTCCGCTTTTACCTCTTGTTGAAATCCGAACCTCATAGGACTCAATCCATTCAAACAAAACGCAACGACCAATATAAATACTACTCTCATTTGACTTATTCTACGCATAACTTCCTTTTACTCCTTTTCTTATTATGATATTCACTATATAGTATAGCATGTGGGAGTAAATGCTGTCAAGCTTACCAAAAAATAGAGACCCTTAATCCGCGATCAAGGGTCTTAGTTTTAATTATTTTTCACTTTTTTCTTTGTTGTTGTTTTCCAATAATCGGAACCAAAATACATCGAGGGATCACACGTTGCAGAACAAACAAAAATCGCACCGAATTTCCCGGAATGATGAGAGCCTTTCTGCGAGACATTTTCCTTAAGGCAATACTCACACATTCCTTCGGGGATATTCCCGGTAACGAAAATCTCACACCTGCTACATCGTTAAATTCCGTGTTAACCGGTCCGGGGCAAATACACCCCACATATATGTTGGAACGTTTTTGTCGCAGTTCATGGTAAATGGCTGTGGTCAAACTTGCAACGTAGGACTTGGTAGCATAGTAGGTCGCCATATAGGGTCCGGCCGGAAACAATCCTGCCACAGACGCTACATTGATTAACGTACCAGGAATTCCTTGTTGTTCGTATCGTTGGATCATCTTTTTGGAAAGAATGTGAACCGCCCGGACATTGACCTGGAGCATGGATAATTCCGTTTCTAAACTGGTTTCATCCATACTACCGATGCAACCAAAGCCCGCATTGTTAATAAATATCCGAACGTTTAAAGGTTCGATTTCCTGTAACAGGCGAAAACATTCTGATTTTTGGGAAAGGTCACACGCAATCACCTTCACGTTTGTGGGAAGCTCCTGTGCCAATTGTTCCAGTCTTTCTTTGCGCCTGGCAGCTAAGACCAAGGAATAACCTTTTCTTGATAGCTGCTTGGCAAATTCTCTCCCGATGCCACTGCTGGCGCCGGTGATCACGGCGTATTTTTCCATTCGTTTTTCCTCCTTTCTTTCAACGATCAGAAAGCTAACTTTTCATCAAAATATTGTTTTAATTCAGAGATGGGAAGACGTACCTGCTCCATAGTATCACGTTCACGAACGGTTACCATTTGATCCTCTACCGAATCAAAATCATACGTAATACAATACGGGGTTCCGATTTCATCCTGGCGACGATAGCGCTTACCAATGTTGCCACGGTCATCGTACTCGCAATTGTAATATTTGCTTAATTCCTCATATACCTTGG
>CALGGT010000083.1 GCA_937915825.1 uncultured Eubacterium sp. | reverse complement strand
GGGCGCGCCCCGCCACGCGCGCTCATGCGTGCTTTTCGTGCTCCAGGCGCCAGCGGATGCAGCGGTTCAGGTAGTCAACGTAGTCCGCGTTCTTGCACATTCCCTTGCCCTGCACGTCGCTGATTTTCGCCACGTCCTGACCGTTGCACTTGGTCACTTTCATCACGATGTTGAGCGCGGGCGCGTCCGTGTCGTTCGAGATGAACGTGCCGATTCCAAAGGCGACGCCCGCCCTGTCCTTGAAGTGGCGGTACAGCGCGGTGGCGCGCTCAAAGTCGAGGCTGTCCGAGAACAGGAGCGTCTTGGTGCGCGGGTCGATGCCAAGCGTTTCGTAGTGGCGGATGAGTTTTTCGCCCCATTCGTAGGGGTCTCCGCTGTCGTGGCGGACACCGCTGAACAGGGTGGCATAAGTTAATTGAAAATCTCTTAAGAAGCAATCCGTGGTGATCGTGTCCGTTAAGGCAATTCCATTTAACACGCCATATTCCTTCACCCATGCATCCAGGGCGTACCAGTTGGAATAAGCCGGATTGTGTTTATGATTTCCCTGCCCCACGCACATGATCCACTCATGAGCCATGGTTCCCACCGCCGTTAGATCAAATTTCTTCGCCAAATATACGTTGGAAGTTCCTACAAACAATGAATCCTTATAATCCGCTTCCTTCAAAGCCTTTACCGCTAATTCCTGGGCGGACGCGGAAAGCCTTCTTCGTACACCAAATTCGCTGAATGCGCCTAATGCGTAGGCGCCACTTTGCAAATCCTGTACTTTTCGTTCCAAGCGACCGGCAAAATCTGCCTCCAGCTCCTCGTAATCATATTTCATACGAAAATACACTTCATTCACAATGGCAAGGGTGGGAATTTCATACATAGACGTATTCAACCAAGTTCCATTGGTTTCAATGCTTAACCCTTTCTCCCCTTCCGAAGATATGGTGAAATCCTCATATCTCGGATGCCACAAACGCAGGAAATCCACATAAGATTGCTTAAACCAGGTAATCCCTTTCAGATAATCCAACTCTTCCTCCGTAAAGGAAAGATCGCAATACATGCGGATCTGGGATTTGATCTCCTCTACCATCTCCTCGGTAAATACAACGTCCTTGTTCCGACAGCGAAACGTCCAATTGGTGGTATACCCCGGGAATTGATGATAGATTGCCTGCCCCATAGAAAATTTATATAAATCGGTTTCCAATAAACTGTTAATAATCTGTTCCATATTTCCTCTTTTCTGACTGCTTTTCCCGACTAGTCTGGAGTGTTATTCTTTCACAAACCTTTTTAATCAAAACCTTCCAGATCGAGTTCCACGTCACGGATAATCTTGCCTGCTTCCACATTGGGACGCAAGAATTTTTCCTTGGCATATTCCCACAAAATCTGAGACCCCTTTCCCGTATTCTCATTTCTCTTTAGTATCTGAGAAAGCTTGATTTTATGCTCCTCCCAGGACGCACCGTGATTGGCTGCATTTAACATCATGGGCTGCAGATTATCCATACACCTGGCAAATTTCGCCTCCGGGGTTTTCCCCTCTTCAAATTCAAGCCAAATGCCACGCAGCTTCTCTCCCTGTGCCTTAGGCAGGGAACCATAAAGCAATTCCGCCGCTTCCAATTCCCGATCCTTCTGACTTTTCTTTCCCTCTTCATCGTAGGCATACGTATCTCCGGCATAAATCTCCACCAGATCATGAATCAGCAGCATCTGAATGGTGCGCAGTTCATCAATGGGTTCGCACGCGTAGGGAGCTAACAACATGGTCATCACTGCCATATGCCAGGCGTGTTCCGCGTCATTTTCCTTACGATCCTTGTCCGTTAAATACGTTTGGCGACTGATTTTCTTCTCTTGATCGATCCGTAAAAAAAAGGAAAACAGTTCATCCAACACTTCCTCGTTCATCTTCTTGTCTATCCTTTCCGAAATTCATCCTATTTCTCCTTCCATTATGACATAACTGATCAAAAAAGAAAAGGGGAAAAAACAAATTATACTTGCCAAAAATCTGATCCATTCTATACTTGACAACAACATTTTCATATAGTATAATAAGCAATATTGTGCAACAAAACAAATAGATAGGAGGATGATACGAATGAAAATAAAGTATTTAATAAAAGACGTTAAAACCGTTTTGTGCGTAGGATGTTTGGTGTGTGGTTTAATACATGGAGAATACGATGTAATAAACGCATCAACATTGTCCGGGAAAAATGTAAATTTAGAAAAGAAAGATATTGACTATACGATTGATTTCGGTGCTAATGATAATGCTGTTCAGAATTTTTATGTTGATGGGTCGGTATTATACACGTCACAGAAATATACGTATGCAGATGCGGGGTATGTAAAAATCTCGAAGTTTAATATTGTTAACAAAGCGCCCCAAAAATGTAGCGAAATGTGGATTAAAAGTGCAGGTCATGGTCAAACACTCGAAGTATATAAATATAACAACAAAACTTATATTTTATTCGCATTGAAGGACTATACAGATAATGTCGACAAAGGTAATGATATGCATTGGTCAACCCAAATTGGAAGAATTGAGTATAGCGCCTGTCCAAAGTCAAACGCAAAAGACTACACAAAGTTTAAGAGGTTCACAAATTTAAACTATGCTAATAAAGAAAAAAAAGGTTTTGGAACTGTTCTTAGAACTGACGCCGCACTTTCGTCAGACGGACAAACCATATTGATATGGAAGAAAAATACTGGTAATCAAAGTGAATTCACGGCATACAATTTAATTAAGTTTAATAATTATCTCGATAAGGCTAATAATGGAGTATCATTTGAAAATATCAGGCCATCCGATTTGGGAATAGAATTCAGCTTTAACGATAAGTCAGGAAGTATTGGCCTACCATCATCAATTCAAAGTTTAGAATTATCAAACAAGTCAAATGGCAAGTATTCAATATATATAGCTTCTGGAAATGATGGACTAAAAAAAGATGACAACAAACCAGTGAAGATATTGAGATTTAATTCAGCCGGTGAAAAAAAATCTGAAAAAAATATCGTATACAAAAATGTATTTAGTTCACCAATGGAAATTGAAGGGTTGCATATTGTAGGTGACAAACTTGAATTTATGTTAGTAGAGAGTGAGTACAGCAATGGAAAGAAAAGAAACAACGTCAACAAAAGATATCAGTACATTGTAAGTGCGGATAAATCATATTGGTCATAGAAAGGTGAGGAAGAATGAATAGAAAAACGATAATATCAGTAATATTAACATTTACCATTTGTGTACAATGCCTAGGCATTACCATCCTGCCAAATTCTAATATTGATGCTGCCACCATAAATTCAACTACAAAAAGCATGAAAAAAAGCGAACCCGAAAAAGTGGGAGAAAATGTCTACAAATATATCGAAGAATATGGCAACGATAAATACAAGACTGTTATTTACGGTAAAGGTGTGATTACAGAGGCACGCTTTAATGTGATGGGCGATTTGGTTATCGATGAGGGTATAACCGGTATCGCTGATGGAGTTTTTGTTTCAAGTTCTTTAAAAAGTGTATCTTTACCAGACTCACTAGAAAGCATCGGAAAAAGAGCATTTAAAGGATGCGATTATCTAGAAGAGATTACAATTCCGGAAAATGTTAAACAAGTGGGGGCAGATGTTTTTGCAGATTGCAGCGATTTAAGAAAAATCGTAAATAATTCATCGGCAAACATTCAGGCACCAAGAAAAATCGATGTGTCATACATGGGATATAAATACTACGTAAATGGCAAAAAGGCTTCAAAAGTTGGCACAAATGAAAAGATGCTTGGAAAGGCAAAAAAGTTAAAACTGGATCTTGTTTCGAATGGTGGAAAAGTGACTGGCCAAAAAGTTACGACACATATTTATGGCACGAATCCTCTTCTGCCAAAAGCCAAAAAGAAAGGCTTTACCTTTATTGGATGGAGTGAGAAAAAGAATAGCTCAAACGGCATAAATAAGCTTTGGAGAGATGGAAAATCACAAGCTAAGGATCAGAAAAGATTCGCACAATATGCGAAAGTGAGTGTTAGCGGAAAGAAAAAGTCCATTCAAATCAAATGCACAAATTTTAATGCATCCGAATTATTAGTATATTATTCAACGAAGAAAGATCATTCGGATGAAGAGAGTTATGGTATTTACGAGAATAATGGTAAACTACAGGCGTTGACGCCCAAGAACACATCCTCTAAAGAACGGATATCACTGAAAGGGCACACAAAGCACTATAAAAAGGATAAAAGCAGGAATTATGTCGATGTAACGATTCCAAATCTTAAATCAAACAAAAAATACTATATAAGATTAAAATATTGGAATATATACGGAAGTGAAGATGATCATACATCTTATGGGAATAGCCGTTTCTTTGGAAAAACTACTGTTAGAACAAAGTAATCAGATGATATTAGGAAGTTGCATTGCATTCTATCCTCGTATACAGTATAATGAAAAGAGCAAAACGATTGATTCAATCAGACTCTCAAATTTCATAAAGGAGGTAATCCCATGGATGTAGCAACAATGCCTAAATTGGGGTTTGGGTTAATGCGTCTTCCGGAGAAAGACGGCAACATCGATATGGAACAACTTTGTAAGATGGTCGACGCCTACATGGCCAGCGGCATGAATTATTTTGATACCGCTTATGTTTACCACGGTGGCGACTCGGAGCGAGCTGTAAAAGAAGCCTTAACCAAAAGGTATCCCAGAGAAAGCTTTACCGTCACAACCAAGCTCCCAGCCTGGTCCCTTCAGGAATTAGCCGATCGGGATCGGATTTTAGACGAACAGCTGGAGCGAACGGGACTGGAGTATTTTGACCTATATCTTCTCCACAGTCTGGAGGACGGCTCCAACTATGAAACCTACGAAAAAATGGACTGTTTCAACTGGGCACTGGAAAAGAAAAAAGAAGGTAAGATCAAACATATGGGATTCTCCTTTCATGGAACCCCGGACCTTCTTAGAAAGGTTTTGGACGACCACCCGGAAGTGGAATTCGTCCAGATCCAATTAAATTACGCCGACTGGGATAATAAGATTGTTTGTTCCGGCGAGCTCTACGAGATCCTGCACGCCCGGAATATTCCCATGATCATTATGGAACCGGTGAAGGGCGGAACGTTAGCCAACATGGCACCGGATCTGGAGGCCATTTATAAGAAGGAACGCCCCCATGACTCGGTAGCTTCCTGGGCTTTACGTTTCGTAGGCAGTCTTCCGGGGATCGCCACCATCTTAAGCGGCATGTCCACTGAGGATCAGATGCAGGATAACATAAAAACCTTTACCAACTTTGCGCCTCTTTCCCAACATGAGAAAGAAGTGATTCAAACCGTTGTTAAGAAAATGTTGGATACACCTTTGATCCCCTGCACATCCTGTCGTTATTGTGTGGATGGATGTCCTTCGAACATTTCCATCCCGGATATTTTCAACGCCATCAATACCAAGCGTAAATTCCCGAATGACAACCGCCCTTCATTTTTCTACAACAGTCTAATTGGTCATTCCGGAAGAGCGGCGGATTGCATTGCCTGTAGTCAATGCGAAGGAATTTGTCCTCAGCATTTACCCATCATTCAATTGATCGCGGAAGCATCCGCAGTTTTAGACACCTGAGCCAACTGAGAACGCTTACCCGATGCTGTATAAAATCCGACTTCCCTGGGCAGTTTTTTCAACCAATAGTTTGGTAGGGATCCGATCTCTGAGAATCGAAACATGAGAAATAATCCCTACCACACCATTGGCGTCTTTCATACTTTGCAGTACATTCATGGCATCTTCGATGGAATTTTCATCCAGGGAACCAAAGCCTTCATCAATAAATAAAGCATCGATTTTAATCCCACTTCTTTGGGCAATGGTAGACATTCCAATGGATAGAGCCAGGGATACCAGGAATTTCTCACCGCCGGATAAGGTCTGTACCGAGCGGCCCTCGTTATACCGTTGGTCTCTTACAAAAAGATCCAGTCCGCGCTTGTTCCCCATCACCTTATCTTCCGTTCGATATAAAAGGTATCTTCCGTCATGAACCATCTTTAGCATTTGATTGGCCGCCGCGATCACCGAATTAAACATGATTCCCAGTACATATCTTTGCAAGCCGATTCCGGTTTGTCCGCACATATTTTTCGCAAATCTTTGATCCTCCTCAGCCTCTTCCAATTGCTCCTGTAATCCTTCGGACATCTGACTTAGTTTTTGATATTGCGTTGATAAATTCTGAATCTCTTTCTCCTGGTTGGCTTTCTTCGCAATGTAAGCCTCCCACTCCTGATTCCATTCCTGTTCCTTTTTTCTTAATTCCTCTTCTTCTGGCTCCTCTTCCTCCTTTAAGGCTTTTTTGGCTTTCTCCCATTCCTTTTCTTTTTCTTGTTTTAACGCCTCATAGCGATTGATCTCATTCTGAAGTTGGGACTGTTCTTCCGAAGAAAGCAAAGCTTTCTTTACCTCTTCCTTTTCTTGAAAAATGCTTTGTTTCATTTCTTCCTGAAATCTTCGATTTGCTTCCTCCTCCTGTTTTTGAACTGTCTCCACAACAAGACTCTGGTTCTTCTTCTCCCCCTCTTTGAGATCCCATTCGCTTTTCGCCTGATGAAGCCGGTTTTCCCCCTGTTCTTTCGCTCTTTTAAATTCCGCCACATTCTCTAAGATTTCCCGGATCGCCTTCTCCAATTCCTGTAACGAATCGATTCCTTCCTCCTTATTGTTCTGGCTTTCTTCCCATTCCCCTTTCTTTTCCATTGTTTCATTGTGTTTTAAAGTGAATTCATTCTGTGCCTTCTCAACTTCTTTTTCCACACGAGCTCTTTGTTCCATATTCACTTTGATCTGTTTGATAACCTTCTGAAGTTCTTTTTCCTTCTCATCCACCTCTTCCGTCGAAACGTGTTTCTCTGTAATCTCCGCTTTCTTCGGATGATGCACGCTTCCACACACCGGGCATGTGTCCCCTTCTTTCAGCCCCTTCGCTAAAATTCCGGGAATCCCCGTTAGATATTGATCCCATAGGTGCTTCTTTTCCTGCTCTTTTTGCTCTCGGATCTCATTCCATCTGGCAATCTCTGCGTCCAAACTTTCCTTCTTCTTCCGTGCCTCTTTCAACGCGTTTTTACGGATTTCTTCTTCCTTTTTAGCCAGATTCCAGGCTCGCAAACGTTCTTCTAGCTTCTCATATCCTTCTCTCTTTTGCTCCAGAGTTACCTGTTCCTTCTGAAGGTTTTCCATCTCGGACTCTTTCTCCAAAAGCATCTTCCAATTCTTTTCTTCCTTCTCATAAAGGCTTTTTTTCAACCCATACTCTTCTTCTACGTTTCTCAGTTTTTCCACATTGTTATGGTAGTCCCTTGCCGTCCGTTCACTTTCATCCAGAAATTCTCGCAAAGATTCCGCTTTCCGGGCAATCCTCATGCGCTCTCTTTGTTCTTGGATCCTTGTTTCTTGTAAAATATGACGTTGATAATCTTGTTCCTTCTGATGCAGATCCTGAAAGCGCTGATACATGTCCCGCTGTGCTTTAAGTGTCTGTTCTCGTTTCTTAAATTCTTCCTCCTGACCGGAAAGATCCTCCATTCCTTTCGTAAGCCTTTGGATCGTTTCCTGCAATTCCTCCATATTCTCGCAGCCGGTGGCAGCAAGAAGCGTCTCCCATTCCATTCGTTTATTCTTGCATGTCTGATATCGTTCCTCTGCTTCCTCACGATAGATTTCCGCGATCTCTTTCCACTTGTAAACGTTAAAAATATCTGAAAGGATCTCCTCTTTCTCCCCGGAACCGGAGGTGAGAAGCCGTTCAAATTGCCCCTGGGGCAAGATCATAACCTGACGAAATTGATCGTAGCTAAGTCCTACGATCTCCTCCGCCTTCTGATTCAGATCCTTGGCGCGAGGATTCTCAAACAGGGGATCAAAAACCCCGTCTTCCCGCTGACAGCCAAGAAAATATTCTTCTTTAAAATTCTTTCGCATCTTACGATAGGTTCGACGAAATTGATACACCTTTCCCTCATTCTCAAAGGTAAATTCCGTCTCGCTGGGCGCATCTTCTACATGCTCACAACGTAAACTAGCAAAATCATCCCGTCCCTTTCCACTGCTTTTCCCGTAAAGGGCAAAGGTCATAGCGTCTAAGATCATGGTCTTGCCGATGCCGGTTTTTCCACATATTAAGAAAAGGCCGTTCTTACGCAATGCATCAAAATCCACCACTTCTCTTCCCTCATAGGGGCCAAACGCCTGAAATTCCAATCGGATCGGTTTCATCCCTCATCTCCTCCTTCCACCATTCTACGTTCGTATTCCCGGACCGCTTTTTGAAACAATTCCATCTCATGGGCGCCGGGTTTTCTCTTGTTTTGATCCTCACAAAACCGGGTAAATAATACGTCCGGATCTTCTTGCACATCTTCCAATTCCTCCATGGTCATGGTAATGTTTCCCGTCTCCCCCTCCGCATCCAGGCTACTGATCTCCAAAAGGTTGGGGAATCTCGTTTCCAGGAATGATATTTTTTCCAGCCCCACGTAACAATCCGTTACCTCCAGGCGAACGTATCCTTCCTGAATCTCCTCCTCCAGCTGCATTTCCTTCAATTCCTCATAGGTCCCGGTCAAGGTCCGTCTCTGGTGGAGCAAGGATAGGGGACAGATTTTTCTCGTCATCGTATCCGTATCCAGAATGGTCACGCTTTTTTCCTGCTTTTCTTCTTTCCCAAAGGCATAGGGCATAGGCGTCCCCGCGTAACGAAGATTCTCACGGATATCCTGGGGACCATGAAGGTGCCCCAACGCCACATAATCAAAAGCATCAAATACATAAGACCCCACCATGGTAGCCTGGCCAACCTCCGCGGCCCGGTCACTAACGGAAGTGTCAGCATTTACAATAAAGGCATGTGCCAACAGCACGTTTTTCTTTCCTTCTTCAAAGGCTTCCCTGTAATGTCTTAACACCACCCGATAGGCGTCTTCCATGGATTGAACTTCCTCCGCCTCTTCCGGATATACGCTTTTTACTTTATCGGTGGTGATCCAGGGAAGCATATAAATATCACAATCCGTCCCCCGGACCACAGCCACCTCTTCCGAGAGAGCTCCTACCACGTAGAGACCTCCCACTTTTAATAACTCATTGCACTGAGACAGGCGCTCCGCGCCATCATGATTTCCGGCGATGACATACACCGGGATCTTCCACTCCAGACAAAAACGGGTCATGGTCTCATCGTACAATGCCAGCGCATCCTTGGGCGCAACTCCCCGATCAAACACATCTCCCGCCAAAAGGATCCCATCCACCTGTTCTTCTCTGGCAATTCTTCCAATCTGTTCCAGCGCGTATCTTTGATCTTCCAGATATGTCCCCCTTCGTCGAACCGTCATCCCCAGGTGCCAATCCGCCGTATGCAACAACTTCATACCTCTACTCCTTCCTCTTGTAAGACCCATACACGTCCGTCGTGTTGGCACACATCCGTCGTGCTTCCTTATTGACTTCACATATAAAATCGTATCATTTCGTATCAATTCGTATAAACTTTTTAAAAAAAGCCGCCTAAAATCCGGAGATTTCAGGCAGCCTGATTCTTGATTCTATTCCGCCCTTGCTGAGATGATCCAGGGAGCCGGCTGATTCTCAAATACATTCTTCGATGTAAGCTTGGAAACCGCGATCTGGATCACCGTAACGTCGGAGATATGGAATTGCTCCAGAATATCCCGCATCGACGCTGCCACCTTAAAATCCAGCGTATAGATCACAAATTCCATGTTGGGATTCCATTTCAATAAATAATCAATTTCCTGTTCCATACTGGCCGATGCCACTAACATGGTTGTATCCGGAACCGGGAGATCTTTCATGGTGTCCTCCCCAACATGATCCACGATGGTGATATTCTCAATTCCAAAACGATTCACATTCTCTTCCAAGGTCTGGCGATCTCTCTCTTTGTATTCCACGGCGATCACCGTTCCGTCTCCGTTTAACATGGCTGTTTCCACGGCAATGGACTCTCCGGAAATAATACAAAAATTCTTATGATCGTTGATCTGCATCTTCGATAAGATCACGGATCGGATCTCGGATCCTACGTATTTGACCGAACCGGAAGCAAATTTCTTATTATCCATCCCAAACTTCACAGTACTTCGGGCATTGGGATTTAAAACGATCATGCCGGCCGAGGCGTTGATCCCCCGGTTGATCATTTCGGATACTTTATTTCTCTTGATCTGTCCCACCGGTTCCGATCCTTCGTTATAAATAATCTCACAATCCCCCAGACCTACTTCCCACATTTTGTAGAAAATATCCTTATCGCCGGCCTCGGTAAAAACCAAAACCGTCCGATGAACTTCCACCGTAGGGATCAGGTTCTTATTCTTTCTTGTGATATCCAGAATCTTCACATGTTCCAGATCAATTTCCGTATTCTCGGAAAAATACGTTAACCATGAAAGAATCGTCGTGTTGGTAAAAAGTTGTTTCTCCATACGTAATACCTCCAATATCATTCATCCCTGTTTTGCAACGATTGTTTACGATGATTTACGATTATTTACATTTATTCAACAGTTCTTCCCATTTCTTGTCCACGTATTCCTGCGCCGCGTCAATGGTCCATTCATTTCCCTTCTTGAAACAATGGGCAAAGCGTCCCTGCTTGGACATAAACTCTTCCACCGGAAGCTTCTTTCTGGGCTCGTAACTTAACGTATATTCCCCATCCACGACTTCATACAACGGCCAGATGCAGGTTTCCACCGCCAACCGGCACATTTCCTTTAATTGCGCGGCCGGATACTGCCAACCTCTGGGGCAGGGGGTTAACACATTGACAAACGTAGGACCATCCACGTAAATAGCACGATGGGCCTTTTCGTGGAAATCCTTCATATTCCCAAACAAAGTGGTCTGTGCCACGTAAGGAGATCCATGAGCCACCACGATCTGTGTCAGATCCTTTTGAGTTTGTTTTTTTCCTACGCTTTCCACACCGGCCGGGGTCGTTGTCGCCGAGGCATAGCGGGGCGTTGCGGAAGAACGCTGGGTTCCTGTGTTCATGTACGCGTTGTTATCGTAACAAAAATAGGTAAAATCATGTCCACGCTCCAAAGCGCCGGATAAGGACTGAAATCCAATGTCATAGGTTCCGCCGTCTCCGCCGATGGCTAAAACTTTAAACTTTTGATCCTCGCGAATGGTTCCTTTTCTTTTTAAGGCCCGGTACGCGAGTTCCACGCCGGAAGCCGCTGCCGAGGCGTTCTCGAATGCCAGGTGGATATAGGAATCATCCCACGCCGTATAAGGATATTGGAACGAAGATACTTCCAAACAACCGGTGGCATTACAGATCACCGCCTTATCTTCCGGCTCCAATGCACGGGTCATTGCACGACAGACAATTCCCGCACCGCAGCCGGCACATAGTCTGTGTCCCGGATAAAAGCGCTCTTTTTTGCTCATTTCTTTCTTTAAATTATATGCCATGATTGCCTCCATCCCTCTGGCCCATGTGAACGTAAACTTCGCCAACCTCGCCAGTTTCTACAATATTTTGTAATCTCTCATATACGGATTTTGCTGCTTTCACCGTAAAATCACGTCCTCCCAGACCAAATACCACATCGATCATCTTCGGTCTTTGTTCCTCATTGATCAGAGCCCCGGCGGTCTCGGCATACAAAGGACCTCCACAGGCAGAGAACCCTTCGCTCTTATCCATGACAGCCACGGCTTTACAGCCCTTTAACACCTGTGCCAGTTCTTCCGAAGGGAAGGGGCGAAAAACCCGAATCTTAACCAGCCCGGCCTTCACACCGGCAGCGCGCAATTCATCCACGGCCGCTTTGGCGGTTCCGGCCGAAGATCCCATGATCACCATGGCAAATTCCGCATCTTCCATTTTGTAGGATTCGAACAGGCCATATTTTCTTCCAAAGGTCTCCTCAAAATCCTTCGCGACGGAAAGGATCACGCCCTTTGCGTTCTTCATGGCTTCTGCCTGGGCAACCCTTGCCTCCATGTAATAAGCTGAAATCCCATAAGGTCCCACTGCCAGGGGATTTTCTTCTTTTAACAAATAGTTCTCCGGCTGATATTCTCCCACAAAGTTCTTTACAGCCTGGTCCTCTTCCAACTCAATATTCTCCAGGGCATGGGAGGTAATAAAACCATCCTCGCAGACCATTAAGGGCAGGCGAACATCCGGATGCTCCGCGATCCGGTGCGCCATTAGATAATTATCATACACTTCCTGGTTGTTTTCACCATAAATCTGAATAAAACCGGAATCCCGTTCCGCCATGGTATCGGAATAATCGTGGTTAATGTTAATGGGACCGGTTAAGGCCCGACAGGCCACGGCTAACACAACCGGAAGACGAGCCGATGCCGCTACGTATAAAACTTCATTCATATAGGAAAGTCCCGCGGAAGACGTGGCAGTTACGGCTCGGGCGCCGGCTGCTTCCGCTCCCAAACAGGTCGAAAGAGACGAATGCTCACTTTCGACACAGACAAATTCCGTATCCACCAGTCCATCGGCAACATATTGGGCAAAATACTGGGGGATCTCCGTGGAGGGCGTGATGGGAAACATCGCAAATACGTCCGGATTGATCTGACGCATGGCTGTGGCAATGGCTTCATTGCCGGATAATCTTTCTCGAATACTCATGTGGCACCTCCCTTTACTCGTCTTTCTTCCACTCAATTGCCTGGAACGGGCAAACTTCTAAACAAATGCCACATCCTTTGCAATGATCGTAATCAAATTCCAAACGTACTCCATCCTCCACCGGAATGGACGCATCCGGGCAATAGGGGGTACACATCAAACACTGCTTACATTGATCAACAATCCATACGGGGGTTCTGGAACGCCATTCACCGGTCTTCGTTAAACGGCTGGTTCCCGGCTCGTAGATCTCACATCCCACAGTCATATCCTGCCATGCAATATCTTCATGGATATCTGCTGCTTTCTTTCTATTACTCATAGAATCCATTCCATCCTTTCTTCTTGCGCTCATGTAGGAACATTCGACTTTTGCATTTGCTTTTGCGCTTGCATTTGCGCTTGCTTTTATTTATCCTTCTTTTACCTCTTGCATCGACTTTCTAAGACATGCAAGATTTCCTTCCACCACCTGGGGTTTCTTGGCAAATTTATGACGGTACGAAGATTCCATATCCACTAAAAATTGGTCTTTGTCCACACAACGGCTGACTTCCACAACCGCTGCCAACATGGGCGTATTGGGAAAATATGCCCCCAAACACTCTAAGGAAATCTTCTTGGCATCAATGGTACAAACCCTTCCGGTATAACCGTGAAGATGTTTTTGAACTTCTTCCGGAGATTTGTCCGTATTAATGATAACGGCTCCCTCCGGACTTAACCCCTGGGTAACGTCCACACTCTCCAATAGAGTTTCATCCACAACAACGACGTAATCCGGATCGTAAATATTGGAATGAATGTTACATCTCTCCTGTGAGATTCGGTTATAAGCCGTGATCGGGGCGCCCGAACGTTCCGGACCATATTCCGGGAAAGACTGTACATACAATCCCGCCGAGAATGCCGCGTCTGCCAGTAACTGGCTGGCTGTCTTCGCGCCCTGGCCGCCTCTCCCATGCCATCTGATTTCAACCATGTTTTGCATCTTTGTAACCTCCGTTAATATTCGGTCTTTTCAAGCTTATTGATTCAAATTATCAACATTTTTCAGTGTACAACATATTCCGGATTCTGTCAAGAAATCCTTGCGATACCAGATCACCCTGGTGTAACGGATCCCCGTTTCCTCTCCCAAGGTCTCTCCGACTTCCTTTTCGTATGCCTCCTGGGAAAACTCCGGAAAAAACGTATCGCCCCCTTCGATCTCCACATCCACCTCGGTGATATACAACCGATCCGCCAACGGAAGACCTTCCAAATACAACTGGTAACCGCCGGCAATGTAAATATCCCGATCCCCGGCCTTCTGAATGGCCTCGGACAAAGAGGATACGGTAAAGAGATGTTCCCCTTGAAATTTCCTGGTTTTTGATACAACCAGATTGACGCGATCCGGCAAAGGAAAACCGATCTCCTCATAGGTTCTCCTTCCCATAACTACCACATTTCCGGTTGTTAACTTCTTAAATTGTTCTCTCTCCCCCGGAATATTCCAGGGAATCTTTCCATTCTTGCCGATCACGTTATTCTTAGATCTGGCTACGATCAATGCGATCATATATCTACCTCAGCCCATTCCTGTATAAATCCGAGATCACCGCCTGGGCATGTTCGGATTCATGTTTTTCTACAAGTGCGTCCCGGTCCGCCAGGATCGCTAGCATTTCATCCACCAGCATTTCTAAGGACGGGGCGGATACCCGGTAAAGATACCCCAACATCCGGGTTGCTGTATAGTCCGTGTTTAGATTCTTATACGCGACTTCCTGGCAAAACTCCTTCGAATACCCACGTTCCAGCAAAAGTCGGTATAATTCATCTGATTTTGTCGATGCCATCTTACCTTCCTCCTATGGATCCTATTTTTTCGATTATCTTTTCCTTTCTCTATCATACCATTTACGCCGGTTCTTCGCAAGATTTTCAGGAAGAAACGGTTCCATGAAAAAACGCCCCGACCGCCCTTGAGTTTCTTCCTCAAAGGCGCCTGAGGCGTTCGTTTCAAACTTACTTAAAATTTGTAAGTCAAAGATTCCGTCGATCGGATGTTTTATTTGATCTTCACTTTATATACCTTACTCCATTTACCGTAGGTTGTCTGATCGCCGTCTTTCTTCCCGGCGCGAACCTTTACAAAGAGTTTCTTCTTGTTCTTCAGTTTCTTACTCGTAATCTTACCGGTAAGCTTCTTAACGGTTTTCTTCGTCAAAGCGGCCTTGTTCTTCTTTGCCTGTTTCTTATTGGCATAAACAGCCACCTGATACTCCGTCGCATTCTTTACTTTCTTCAATTTAAGCTGGATCTTCTTCGCTGACGCTTTCTTGGAGAACAACTTCTTGATCGCAGCTTTTCCAAGTTTCACGGTGTTCGTGTTCGCATTGCTTCCTGCCGAAGAAGTGTCGGTATTGATTTGATCTGTTCCCGCGTTCGTCGTTGTATTCGTACCGGGATCAGCTGAAGACTGGGGTTCCTCTGAAGACTTAGGTTCCTCTGTTGCCTTGGGATCCGCTTTGGGATCGGTGGTTTCATTGGGATCAATTACCTCCACCTTCGTCTTCTTCACCGAGATTCCGGTCTCCGTATTTACCACGGTAACCACATGCGTTGTGCCGGCTTTTACGCCATACAGACTTCCTTTTTCATCTACCTTGACAACCTCTTCGTCCAGGGATACAAAGGATACATTATCATATACATAGAACGGAACATTTACCTTGTTCTCATAGGAGAATCCCAAACTTCCGTATTCACCGATGTTTAAGGTTTTCGACTCATCCACTGTAAAATTTCCGGTCCCATTCGTTAATTCTTCATTGAACGCAACCACACGGATGGACTCTTCCTTATCGCCATATCTACAGATCACCGTGCACTCTCCTTCATTGTAGGCTGTAAGGAGACCGTCCTGATTGATTTCAGCGAAGATCATATCTTCATCGGAATACTGGATTTCCCATTCCAAATCTTCCGCATCTGCTTCAAAAGGCTTAACCGTTACAAATCTCTTCAGATCCACCGTATTCTCTTCGAAGTAGTCTTCACTTTCTTCGTAGTATAAAGGTAAATAAACGGTATCCTGTGTAAAGGCAAAATCCTCCAAAGGCTTATAATCCGATTCCTTTATGTATTTTGCATAAATCGCATAAGAAGATAACGAAAATGTTTCAAAATCAAACCAGTAAAGGAAGGTATTCTCATCCTCGACTTTATGCTCAATTCCATCCTGATCCAGATAATACCATCCCTTGGCAACATACCCTTCCTTCTCGGGAACATCCGGGATGTATTTCAGGGCGTCCTTTTTCATGTCATATTCTACCTGACAATATTCTTCCTCATCTACGTAGAATATAACCGGCGGAATGTCACCGATCAGTTCATCAATGGATTCAATGTTCTCATCCATCCAAGCCGCTTTGGCATTCATGTATTGTTTCAAACGATTGAGTTCATTCGTATAATTGAATTCGTAAGGATTTCCCTCATCATCCAAAAGTTCCACGGATTCTCCATTTTCAAAATAATTGGAATCATCCAATAAGTACGTGGAAGAAACCTGATAATTCGCCAATGCGGAATAATAGATATCTTCCTTATATTGATCCAGGATTCCACCATCTTCCGTGAATTCTTTCACAATCTTCGACAATTCATTCCATCGTTGGATCACATTCGCCTTAAACTCCGGATCGTTCTGGATCAACGTACTGAACATCGGGCAAGTAACGGTCATAATAAAGTAATCTACACCATGTTCCGATAAATAGTTTGTTGCATAAGCCCCCCATGCAACAAAGTCAAAATCCCATACCGGTCCCCAGAAGATCTTACCATTTCTGGGTTTGTACATATAGGTGGAACTGGACTCGTAAGCATCCCCGTTCTGGGACAATTCCTGGATCAAAAAGTAATCGATGAAGGATTGTTCATCCATGTAATCTCTCCAGGTCTTACCTTCCGGTACCGGATATACCGGAATCTCCCATTCGTCACCTTCACCGCCGATTTCTTCATACCCGTTTTCTACATCGCCGCTTTCTTCGTACCCGTTTTCTACATCGCCGCTTTCAGACCAGACAGCCCAAGGCTCCTGACCTTCCGGAAACTCTCTTTCCACGTCCCCGCTCTCGATCAAACTTGTATCCGTCATCGCCACGGCAGAACTTAACTCTCCGAAATATTGCTGTAAATATTTTAATTGAGCTTCCTTCGCCTCTTCATCGTAATCGGCGTCAGCGC
>CALGGT010000082.1 GCA_937915825.1 uncultured Eubacterium sp. | reverse complement strand
ATACGAGATAAGCTAGTGACTGGAGTTCAGACGTGTGCTCTTCCGATCTGCTTGCATATTCTCTTACCATATGAACAGCGGCTTCCTCATGGGTCATTCCCAATACCATAGAAGAATTGTTTCGATCCCGGAAACGCAGCAGCTCGCTGCCGACGCTTTCGAAACGACCGGACTCTTCCCACAGGCTTCCGGGCAAAACCACCGGGAATAAAACTTCCTGGCCGCCGATCTCATCCATCTCCTGGCGAATGATATTCTCAATTTTCTGACAGATCCGTTTCAACGGCGGCAATTGGGAATAAATTCCGTTCGCCATATATTTCATATATCCTCCCCGGATCATCCATGCATGGGATTCGATGACACAATCCGAAGGACGCTCTTTAAAGCGATCTCCTATCATTCTACTTAATTTCATATCCAGTTTCGTCCTTTCTTAACACTTACTTTATAGGGAAAGCAGGGATTCCTTCCAGGCTCTCCGCATAAGATCCGGTTCCGGTTCCAAATGAGCCGCATCGTTCAATCGCTCCAGAAAATAAGTCTCGTTCTCTTCCTGATATCGAATGCAGGTGATACCAGTATTCTCCAGATCCATGGCAATCTTTTGCCGATATTTTACATCCATACCTAAAACATAGCAGCACAGGGAACGGATCACGCCACCGTGAGTTACGATTCCGATCCGGTTCGCCTTTTTCGTATGTAGGATCTCTTGAAGCACGGGCCACACCCGATCGATCACATCCTGACTGCACTCCCCGCCGGGGTAAGCCAGATCTTCATTCATTTGGGACAATTCCTTCTGAAATTCCCCAAAACGTCGTCGGATCTCATCATTTTCCAACCCTTCCCATTCTCCAAAATCGATCTCTTTCAAATTCTCGATCCGCGTCACCGGCAAATGCAGATATCCCGAAAGAATCTCCGCCGTTTCCACCGCACGAATGAGGTTGCTGGAATATAAGGCATCCAACCCTTCTGCCTTCAAACGCTTTCCCAAAAGATCTGCCTGACGCCTTCCTTCTTTCGATAAGGGAACGTCCACATTGCAGCGGCCGGAATTCTGTCTTCCATGCCTTATTAGATAAATCTCTTTCAAAATTCCTCCCTCTATAAAGTACCAATGACATCGGGAAGCGTGAGCCGGATCAAACATCCAGCTCTTTTCTTCCCTTCTACGACGAACATCTTCCTGATCCGGAAACTCCCACGTAGGTCATTTATCTTTTTTCTTCTTGTCCGAATAAAAATATTTCATGAAATTCTTCTTATACGTGGCTCCCAAGGGGATTTTCAAATCTCCGTTCTTCAGATACACACAGCTTTCGGCAATGTTCCAGCCGGAGATAAATCGCTCGTTGATCAGATAGGAGCGATGACATTGGGACAGATCGTCCTCCAATTCACTTCTTACCTCTTCCAACGTTCGATAAGGCAGTTCCATGGCGCCTCTTAACGTGCAAAATACCACGCTCCGGTTCACATGCTCCACATAGATGATATCATGGGTATCCACCGGAATCATGATCTCCCCGGACCTTATTACCACCTGATGATCTCCAATCCTCTTAATAGCTTTCATAAAATTCCCTCCTAAAAAAATTGATTATATGACAAACCAACACACAAAACACTAACCTCTATTTCATCACATTTTTACAAAAAAATCAACATTTTTCCCAAAAAAAAGAAAATATTTTTATTTTGGAGTTGACATCCCCAGGCATTTGTAATATTATAATAGCGTGTGTTCAGGCGAATCACGTGTCTGTTTGCCTGTTGATGCACATCATGCATGATCTTTTATTAGGAGGTGTTAAGATTGGCCAATATTAAATCAGCGAAAAAACGTATTTTGGTTTCCCAGAAGAGAGCGAACCGCAACAAATCCATTCGTTCCGGCGTGAAAACAGCGATCAAAAAAGTAGAAGCTTGTATCGCTGCCGGTGATAAGGCAGCTGCCCAGGACGCTTTGAAGGCAGCCGTTTCTACCATCGACCGTGCTTGTTCCAAGGGAATTTACCATAAAAACAACGCTGCCAGAAAAGTTTCCAGACTGACTCAGGCAGTCAATAAACTTGCTTAATAACAAGTAAACTCAGAATTGAAATAAACGTCACTCAGAAGACAGTCGTGCTGGCACTGAGTGGCTTTTTCTTTGCCCCATTTTGTTGCTTTTCTTTGCCCTATTTCTATTTACATTTTTTCCTTTCCATGGTAAAATAACAGTAGTATCACCATGGAAAGGCGGATCGTATCTATGACATACTCCAAAAAAAGACAAGACTACATTAACTGGGATCAGTATTTTATGGGAATTGCCCTTCTTTCCGCGAAAAGGAGCAAGGATCCCCACACTCAGGTTGGAGCCTGTATCGTGGATGAAAACCATAAAATTCTTTCCGTTGGCTACAACGGTATGCCTCAGGGATGTTCCGACGACGATTACCCCTGGGGAAGCACTGGTGAGGATTTGAACACCAAATATCTCTATGTCTGTCACGCGGAGTTAAACGCGATCTTAAATTATTCCGGAGTTCACATGAAGGGAGCCAGTATTTATACCACTCTTTTTCCTTGCAATGAATGCACCAAAGCATTGATCCAATCCGGAATTCGTGAAGTCATTTATCTGGAGGATAAATACGCATCCACTTCTTCTGTTATTTCCGCTAAAAAAATGATGGATTCCGTTGGAATCACCTATCGTAAATTTTTCCCTGCAGGAAGTGATATTTCCATTCATTTATAAGTATTAAGGGGGATAAAAACTATGAAAAAGAATCCAATCCCGTCTTTCTTAAAAACCTGTCAAAATATTATCATCCAACGATTTAAATTTTTCCAACGGATCGTACAATCGATTCCCGGATTTTTTTCCGGTGCCTACAAGGAACAACAAAAACATTTGGACTCCAATTACACCGTTTTACCTATGTTCTGTATTCAGGCCAAATTAACCGGTTCCTTTCTGGTACCTTTGATCCTCATTATCTTATTGGGTGTATTTTCCTACAATTACACCTCTGCTACGTTAACCAGAAACTATGACGCAGCCGTTATCCAGAATATGAATACGGCCGATGACTATTTTGAATTTCTGTTCCAAACATTGGAAGCGGAACTTTTCCCTTATCTATCCGATCAGGAACTTACCCGCTATTATTCCGGCAGTTACACGGTCTCCGATGAACAGCGGGAAACATCCTACCAATTGAACAAAAAGAAAGATAAGGCCAAAGATATTTTAGAAAAACAGACAAAAGGAACCAAAGCCTATTATAAAGCCTTAGCGAATTATTTAAAATTGGCGCAGGATGCGAATTACAGTTCCACGAATATTGAAAATAACAACAACAGCGCCTCGGAAACCTACAGTGATTTGAATGCTAACATCAGCTCCATGGTTTCTCTCAACCCGTTTATCAGTAATATTTATATTTTCAAAAAAGACCAGCAGATCTTCAGTTCCGTCAGCTCCCTCCGGGATCCCGGAAATTCTTCTGAGTCCTCTACCATTGACGACACCACCCTTCACTTATATGACAGTTTTTGTGAAACCAGTTTGGGAAAGCAAATTTCAAATGATTCCACCCAATTCTATTACACCGGTGTTATCCCGGCCTTGGACGAAACCCTGGATGTGGAGACAAGTGACTATGCCTTCCGTGTAGCCCATGACTTAACCGTTTCTTCCGACTCGATTCTTATGGCTGACATATCCAGTGATTATGTAGGAAATATTTTAAATGGATTGAATCTGGGGGATAACAGTATTGTTTCTCTGATCAGCCCCGACGGACAAGAGCTTTCGGTGAAGACCAATTCCATGGAAGCCGCTGAAACACAGGAAGAAGACAGCGTCGTGAAACTAACTTATAAAAAAATATTTGGAGACAAAAAATATTATAAAGATGCGTTAAAATCCGAAGAGGATTCCGGGCATCAGAATGTTACTTATAACAAAAAGCGCCACCTCTTCTCTTACCGTAAGATCGGTGATACCGGAATCACACTATGTGCTCTGGTTCCCAGTTCCATTATCCAGTCACAGACTAAGAGACTGGGGAATATTACCCTGATATTGGTACTGATCTTTTCCATTATTTCCCTGATCGTAGGAAGTCTTTTAGCAACCTCTTTCTCCAAAGCCATTAACCGTTCCATTCGGAATCTGAATCAGGTGGCCAAGGGAGATCTAACCATTGAGATGCATACCGACCGTCGGGATGAATTTGCCTTACTTTATGGCAATTGCAACGACATGGTTAAGAGCATGAGAAATTTAATCCTGGATGTAAATAAGATTTTCCAATCTTTGGATGAATCCGTTAAGATGGTAGAAAGCACCTCCAGTACCTTCCTATCAACCACCGATGATATCCAAACATCGCTGCATACCATGGAAGACGGCATTCAAAAACAGAACACGAGCGCCAAGGAGTGCCTAGACTTAATGGATAACCTGTTCGCGAAGATTAACAATGTGAACGATAACACCAAGGAAATATCCGAAGTTTTGGATACCACTTCCCAATCCCTCATCAATGACCTGACCATTATTGATACCTTGAACCAGGCCACAGCCCAAACAACTACGATCACCAACGATATCATCGTACAGATCGAACAATTGGCGGCCCAAATGAAGAACATTGGTGTGATCGTTAATACCATTAATGACATTGCCGAGGAAACCAACCTCTTATCCTTAAATGCATCCATTGAGGCTGCTAAGGCCGGTGATTCCGGACGTGGTTTTTCCGTGGTCGCAAATGAAATCCGAAAGTTAGCAGATCAATGTTTGGATTCCGCCGCCGAGATCAGTCGGATCATTCATGAGATCACATCTTCCACGGAAAATGCGGTATCAACAGTTAAAAACGTGGAAACGGCCATGGAAAAACAGGTTAGCGCCGTATCCGTTACCGAGGACTCCTTCCAAAACCTGCAGCAATATGTTGAGAATCTTTCCCTCACTTTGAATTCCATTAATGAGAGCTCCTCTTCCATGGAGCAATCCGGATTCTCCACATTGAAGGCAGTTGAGAATATTTCCTCGATTTCCAAGGATAATACCACGAATATTACCGACGTTACCAAGATCACCGAAACTCAAAGATTTACATTGGATGATCTTAATAATGCAGCGGAAGAATTAATGCAGCGTGCCGATAACCTTCATAAATCCCTGGATCAATTTAAGATTCACAAATCCTAGATCCTTACCTATCCCCATTCACGGTTCCTGATAGGATTTTAACGTGACATGTATGGTTTCAATAAATTCATTCCATGCATCCGGGTGCTGGACGTAATATTTGGGACACTGTTTTCCCGTTACATCGTAATGGCGAATAATATTCTTCTCCTTTATATCAAACCGAACACAAAGATAGGTACAAAGACGGATTAAGGAAAGCATGGTTGCTTTCTCAAATTGACCATTTTTCTTTTTATGGCAGCATTCAATGGAAATTGTATCCTTGTTTCGTTGATTGGAAGCATAGGCAATTTCGCTGGTAGGAATGCATTGTACGATTTCCCCGTCCATACCGATCACAAAATGACTGCTTGCTTTGGTCGCGTGACTGTTTCGCAACCCTTCAAAATAATCTCGATTGTTTTGAGCGGTGGAATTGGGATTCGCCGTGTAATGTACAACGATTCCTTTAATCTTTTTTAATGGGATCTGGGACCGGGAGTACTCATTGGGCGTTAATAAGTCCACCTTCATGTCCGGCTTTATGCCGGCAGCTTTATCCTCCAGGGAAGCCTCCATCTCCGGTTCTTGCACCGAAGAATGTCTGCGTAGGTTTCCAAGGATAAAAACGAACATCAGTACCACAAGGAAACCGCCGATGATGATCATACCGGCGGTTTTCTTTTTTATTTTTACATATTTTCCATGATACGACCTTCGATTCGAACCTCGATACGATCTTTGATTCGAACCCCGATACGAACTTTGACCTGATCTTCGGGGTCGTCTCACAGTTTTTTTAGATTGCATGTTTCTCCTTTGATCATTCCACACTGTAATTCGGTGCTTCCTTTGTAATATGAATATCGTGAGGATGACTTTCCTTTAATGCCGCGGAAGAAATCTGCACAAATTCACCAGTTTCTTTCAGTGTCTCAATGTCCTTGGCTCCGCAATAACCCATTCCGGAACGGATTCCACCAACTAGCTGGAATACCGTATCCTCCAGGGTACCCTTATAAGCCACACGACCTTCCACGCCTTCCGGCACTAATTTCTTGGCATTCTCCTGGAAATATCGATCCTTACTTCCATTCTCCATGGCAGAGATCGAACCCATTCCACGATATACTTTATATTTTCTTCCCTGGAACAATTCAAATTCTCCGGGACTCTCATCACATCCAGCGAAAATACTACCCATCATGCATACGTTAGCTCCGGCGGCAATGGCTTTGGTCATATCACCGGAATATTGGATTCCACCATCGGCGATGATCGGAATGTTGTCTTTCTTCGCCTCTTCATAACAGTTCATAATGGCAGTGATCTGAGGCACACCGATTCCGGCTACCACACGGGTGGTACAAATGGATCCGGGACCGATTCCAACTTTCACCGCATCCACCCCGGCGTCGATCAAAGCTCTGGTTCCGGCAGCGGTTGCCACATTTCCAGCAATAATAGAAAGATTCGGATACGCATCTCTTACCATGCGCACCACCTTTAATACATTGGCAGAATGGCCATGTGCCGTATCAATGACAATTACGTCCACCTTCGCCTTCACCAAAGCGTCCACACGATCTAAGATATTGGCTGTCACTCCTACACCGGCTCCACAAAGAAGTCTGCCTTGGGCATCCTTAGCGGAATTGGGATATTGGATCTGTTTTTCAATATCCTTAATGGTGATCAGTCCGCTAAGATTCCCTTCTGAATCCACGATGGGAAGTTTTTCCTTGCGGGCCTGTCCCAAAATCTTCTTTGCTTCCTCCAAGGTAATGCCTTCCGGTGCTGTCACCAGATTCTCAGAGGTCATGCATTCCTTGATCTTCTTCGAATAATCGGTTTCAAATTTCAGATCACGATTGGTAATGATTCCGACTAGCTTTCTTCCCTGGGTAATGGGAACGCCGGAAATATGGAATTTCCCCATTAATTCATTGGCATCTCCAATGGTATGCTCCGGAGACAAATAAAAAGGGTCTGTAATTACGCCATTCTCCGATCGTTTTACCTTGTCTACCTCATCCGCCTGTTCTTCAATGGACATATTCTTATGAATGATACCGATTCCTCCCTGCCTTGCCATGGCAATAGCCATACGATATTCCGTTACCGTATCCATACCGGCACTCATCATAGGAATATTAAGCTCAATATCTTTGGTTAACTTGGTCTTCAATGATACTTGATTTGGGATCACTTCTGAAAATGCAGGTACCAACAAAACATCATCAAACGTAATTCCTTTGGCGATAATTTTTCCCATTTTTTTCCATCCTTTCGTGTTTTTTTATTATTTGATTTTTATATATTTCTTAATATTGTAGTAAACTTGCAATAAAAAGTCAAGGAATTCTTGTCATAAAAAATATTTTTTGCGAATCGTAACAACAAAAATAAAAAAATCAAAAAAAAAGTCTTGCATTTTCCGATTTAATCCGTTATAATAATCAAGTAATTGATATTGGGCTATCGCCAAATGGTAAGGCACTGGATTCTGATTCCAGCATTTCAAGGTTCGAATCCTTGTAGCCCAGCTGCAAAAGCTTTGAGGCTGTATTCTGTTTCAAAGCTTTTTTCTATGGTTGTAAATATTCCGGAGAATTTATTTCCGGACGGTAAGAAATGAGGAAGCATTATGAGTCATCAACTGAAAGAAGCCATCAACAAGCGAAGAACCTTCGCGATCATCTCCCATCCGGATGCGGGTAAAACCACATTAACGGAAAAGTTCCTATTATATGGAGGCGCCATTAACGCGGCCGGGTCCGTAAAGGCAAGAAAATCTTCCAAACACGCGGTTTCGGACTGGATGGAGATTGAGAAAGAACGTGGGATCTCCGTTACCTCTTCCGTTCTACAATTTGAATACGATCATTATTGCATTAATATTTTGGATACCCCGGGACACCAGGATTTTTCCGAGGATACCTACCGTACCTTAATGGCCGCCGATTCTGCCGTTATGGTCATTGATGCTTCCAAGGGCGTGGAACCTCAAACCATTAAATTGTTTAAAGTTTGCGTATTACGTCAGATCCCGATTTTTACCTTTATTAACAAACTGGATCGGGAAGCCAAGGATCCCTTCGAATTAATGGAGGATATTGAGCAGGTTCTGGGCATTCATACCTGTCCCATTAACTGGCCGATTGGCAGCGGTAAGAACTTCAAAGGCGTATATGACCGTGAAAGCAAACACATTTTAAAATTTATGCCGGGAGATAACGGACAAAAAACCCAGGTAATGGAAGCTTCCTTAGGGGATCCTTCCCTGGATGACATCATTAACCCGGATTTTCACGCCGCTCTGATCGATGATATTGAATTATTGGACGGTGCCAGCGATCCCTTAGATATGGACTTAGTCCGCCAGGGAAAACTATCACCTGTTTTCTTCGGTTCCGCGTTAACCAATTTCGGTGTGGAAACCTTCTTACAGCATTTTTTAAAAATGACCACTCCCCCGCTTCCCAGGCAGTCCGAAGGGGAAGAAGTCGATCCTTTTTCTGCGGATTTTTCCGCCTTTGTATTTAAGATTCAGGCAAATATGAACAAAGCCCATCGAGACCGGATCGCTTTTATCCGGATCTGCTCCGGGGAATTTAAAGCAGGAATGGAAGTCATGCATTTACAAGGCGGCAAAAAGGTACGCCTCTCCCAACCCCAGCAAATGATGGCGGATGAACGAAAACACGTAGATACCGCCTACGCCGGGGATATTATCGGAATCTTTGATCCGGGGATCTATTCCATTGGCGACACCTTATATACCGGTAAGAAAGTAACTTTTGACGGAATTCCCACCTTTGCGCCGGAACATTTTGCCAGAGTTTCCCAAGTTGATACCATGAAACGGAAACAATTTACCAAAGGAATTCAGCAGATCGCCCTGGAAGGCGCGATTCAGATCTTCCGGGAATACAACACCGGTATGGAAGAGATCATTGTAGGTGTGGTCGGCGTTCTTCAATTTGAAGTCCTGCAATATCGTTTAAAGAATGAATACAATGTAGAAATCCGAATGGACCCCCTTCCCTACGAACATGTCCGTTGGATTGAAGGGGGTCCTGTGGATATGGACGCTCTACAGGTGACCACCGATACCAAGAAGGTAATGGATCTAAAAGAACGTCCTCTTCTACTATTTACCCATCCCTGGAGTATTCAAACCGTTATGGATCGAAACGAGGGTCTGGTATTAAAAGAAGTTTCGGAAAATGCTGCGATGTAGGGTTTCAGCCTTTTACGCTTCATCCTGTAACGCGGCAAATCCTCGTTCACCGGTTCGTACCTTTACGGCATCTTCTACATCGTAGATAAACATCTTTCCATCTCCGATGTTACCGGAATATAAAACTTTCTTTGCTGCCTCAATGGCTTCTTCTACCGGAACGCTGGAGATGACTGCTTCTACCTTCATCTTAGGACGTAAGGTTCCTTCATCACTTTTAACACCACGATAGTAAGAAACATGACCTTTTTGCGTTCCATATCCCATTACCTGGGTTACGGTAATTCCTTTTACGCCGATTTTTTCCCAGGCTGCCTGAAGGTCCGACATTTTATCGGGCTTACATACAACCGAGATCTTAGTAAGTTTCGCATCGTCCGCAGAAACCCTTTCTCCCTTCTTCGCTGCAGGCGTTGCAGAAGTAGACGTGGATGCGGCCGCTGCTGTGGCGGATGCAGCCGCCATCGGTGCCGATTGGGAAGTATTTACTACGGCTGCGGTCTTAATCTCAGGCATTTGCGACTGGGACACATCCAATCCCTGTTTCCTGGAATAATACAACGTTTTTTCAATGGATTTTACAGAGGGCATAAAGTCTGCATACGAGGTTAATAAATTGTGTTCTGTAATATCCAAACCTAGAATTTCCTCTTCTTCACTGGCTCTAAGTCCCAATGTCTTTTTAATGATCACAAAGGTAATGGTAATCGTAACCGCCGTCCAAAGAATGGTTGCTCCCATTCCTACAAACTGCACTCCCAACTGATGGAATCCTCCGCCGTAAAACAATCCGTTTACATCATTTAAAGGTGCTCTGTCTGTGGCAAATAGTCCGCAGGCCAACGTTCCCCACATACCATTTAACATATGCACCGCTACGGCACCAACCGGGTCATCAATGTACAATACATTATCTAAGAACCAGATTCCGAAAGGTACCAGAAGTCCGGATACAATTCCTACGATCAAGGCTCCCATGGCATCCATGCAATGACATCCGGCGGTAATTCCCACAAGACCTGCCAGCGAAGCATTCAAGCACATGGAAACATCCGGCTTTCCGTATTTGATCCAGGTAAAGATCAGGCAGACAAAGGTTGCGATGGCCGGCGCGATCGTTGTAGTTACAAAGATTGAACCCAACTGAGCCATGTCCGTTGCGGCCGCTCCATTGAATCCATACCAACCGAACCAGAGGATGAAGCATCCCAAGGCGCCAAGCGGTAAGGAATGGCCTAAGATCGCATGAACTTTGGTAACTTTACCATTTTCGTCCACCGAAAATTTACCGATCCGTGGTCCCTCTATATAAGCTCCGATCAACGCACAGATTCCTCCTACCATATGAATACAGTTGGATCCTGCAAAATCAATAAAACCTTTCTCGGCTAACCAACCGCCGCCCCATACCCAGTGAGCTTCTATGGGGTAAATCACAGCTGAGATCACTGCGGAATAAATACAGTAGGAAAGAAACTTGGTCCTCTCTGCCATAGCTCCGGAAACAATGGTTGCAGCTGTTGCGCAAAATACTAAGTTAAAGATAAATGCTGAAAAATCATATTCCGAATAATTTTTGAAGATCTGCAAGCTGGGCATTCCTAAAAATCCGCCTAACGCATTTTCTCCCAGCAGGAGTCCGCCTCCAAGGAACACAAATGCTACGGTTCCGATACAGAAATCCATCAGGTTTTTCATAATAATATTTCCGGCATTCTTCGCTCTGGTAAATCCGGCTTCTACCATTGCAAATCCACACTGCATGAAAAATACCAATGCGGCACCAATGAGAAACCAAACTCCAAACACCTGGGTTGACGCTGCTTCTGTCACTTGATTCATTAGATTTGTTTCCATAACAATCCACCTCCGTGTTTTTTTGACATTGAGCGATCGCCTCAAAAAAAAGACGCCAAAGCAATTGCTTTGACGTCTCTGTCATTCTGTGTAACATTATAGAGGAAGCAAAAAATTCTGTCAAGAAAATTTTTTAATTTTTTTCAAATCTAGTTCTCTGAATCCTTGGAATCACTGTCTAATTGGGGATAAATGAAGTGTAAAAATTTTTCAGAACGATCTTGTTTGGTGGAATTTACCAGAATACAAAAAATCGGATCTTCCACAATCCCTCCCCCCTGGGAGAAAATACTGTCGTAGATGGGATTGTCCTTTAATCGAATGCCGTAGGGATGCCCGTCTTTATGAGTATCGTCCTCCGGAATATACAGGTGATTTTGCAAGGTGATCACATCTTCCTTGGATAAAACCGTTGTTAGATCCGCCAAAACTCCGGATTCCAAATATCTCTGCAAATCCTCCTCCGATGCGATCATACCGTCCATTTGTTTGGCAAAGATCAGGGATGAAACCGCGGTAAGATCGGTACTGACCGAAGCTCCCGCACTCTGCGCCACCTTGGAATCGGTAAAATACAAATGAAACGATGACAGATTCTTATTGGGATTCATTCCCAAATACTCCACAAATTGATTCTGAAATTCCTCAATCGGTCCCTCTAACGCTACTTCATTTAAAATGGCACATTGGTACACAACATTCTTTTTTGTCACTAAATCCTTATAGAAAAAGAACCCGATCAAAGCCACAACCACAAGACCGATCACCACAAATTTCAAATAATAATTCTTAAAATGTTTCCACCGCTCCTGCTTGTTCATATGTTTCCATTTATCTTTTTCCGGTTCTTCATCATTCCTTTTTTGATAAATAGAGGCTTTTTTGTCATCCAGTTCGGTTTTCTTCCCTTCCAAATTCATTGCCATCGATTTCGTTCTCCTTTGATAAACTCTGCAGTACACCCTTTAGTTTTGAAGGTTTAAACGGCATATGCAACACATAATTCACGCCTGACATAAATGCTTTGGACGCATTCTCCGTCTGTCCTTTGTCCAATACCTCGATCACCGGATATTGTCCTCCATAGACACCGGTTACGATCTTGGCCAGATCCAAACAATTCCCGCCTTTATAGGTTTTTTCGGAAAGAATTGCTAAGGGGCGTTTGTCCGGGTTGGTATTCAAATATTCCATTAAATCCCGGTCCCCTGCAAAATACCGATAATACGCATTGGTTGATTCCAATAAACGTTTGTTGTTTTGAATTCGATTGGCATCCATTCCCACATAGGCAATATCATATTCACTTAAATCCACCATCTCATCTTCTACGTCAAAATCCCCGCCCAAAAGCTGGTAATCCGTATCGCTTACCCGTTTCAAAGGTAGGTTGATGTAAATCATATTTTCAAAATCGATATTCTTTTGGAAGGAATAAGATCCTCCCAGATAATCCACGATCCGCATGGCTTCCGATATCGACTGAGGTCTGCCTGCCAAAAAAGCTAACTTTTCACCCACATTGTAATCTCCCTCTGCCGGTTCCCGTTCCCAATAATATTCATTCACAATGGGTCCGTTGTCTTTCAACTCAAGCTGGATCATGGCAGAATCCTCTTCTTCCCGAATCTCCCGGACCATCATATGAATGGTCCCTCCGTTGGGGGAATATTTCATGGAATTCCCAAGAAGATTTTCCAGGATCTGCTTGGCGTGGAACGCCGACAGGTAGTATTTTTCTGACTTATCTAAGTAGCTGCGGAGCTCAATCTTAATATCCCAGTTTGAAGCAAGCAATTGTTCCTCTTCACATACCTTCTTCACGATTTCACCAATATGCAAAGGATCCAGATCCTCCTGAGCCACTTCTTCATGGGAAAAATATCGATCCAGCCAATCCTTCAGATCCATCAGGGAGCGAACATAGGGTTCGAATGGTCGATATTCCGGGCGAATGGAATGATCTTTGATCAATTCGGACATTTCTACCAGGGGCATTTCCATCTCTTTGACCACATAACGGGCAAAGGACAAACGACCTTCCATACTTTTCTTATTGTTCAAGATCAGGCTTTCAATGCGATTTTGCATTTCATCTTCTTCCTTTAATTGCGCCCGATAAACCTCATCCACATCACGGAAAAAAATACAGATGGTATCCGGCTGATTGGACAAATAAGAAAAAGTTCCCAGTTTATACGAGGTGCTTCCATCCTTTTTCTTTTCTTTGAAATAATAATGTCCGTTTCCGCCATTGTCTTTCATCTGGCGGATCATTCTCTCCACTCCAAATTGAAACAGAAATTCTCCTTGTTTGCTTTCCTCCACCTGATGATTGCAAATATAATTTAAAGCTTCGATGTATGGGTAATTTCTTTCTCGTCGGATGTGACCATTTTGGGTCCCTCGAAAAAATTCACAATACTCCGTATCAATATTCAGTAAAATAACAAACTCAAATAACGTTTCAAAAACATTTTCAAAAAGAGGATTCATCGTATCCCTCCTTGGCAAAAACTATTTGAATTACCTTCCTACATCAAGTATAATAAAACTAAAGAAAAGTGTCAATAGACATTACAATGTGAGGTATGAATATGAAACAATTATTGAATACGGATTGGAGCTTCGCAAAAGCCCCTTTAGACACATCTTTTGAGGATTTTTCCCATATTCCTTTTCAAAAAATCGACCTTCCCCATGACTACATGATCTATCACACAAAGGATCTGTATGAGGAAGGGATTTCATGTTATAAACGGACCTTATCCTTTCAGGATTTTCCCACCGGCCAAACCCGATTTGGTTTGTACTTTGAAGGGGTCTATATGGATGCGAAGATCTATTGGGATGACACCTTGATCTTTACCTGGAAACACGGGTATTCTCCTTTTTATGTGGATGTAACCCCCTATCTTTCCCATACCCCCCACACCTTACAAGTTTTTACAAACTATCGCCTTCCCAACAGTCGCTGGTATCCGGGATCCGGGATTTATCGGGATGTCTGGGCAATCTCTACCAAGGACTCCTACTTGCCTCTAAACGGAAACTACATTTCTACCAAAGAATGCGGAGATACCTGGCAGGTACTGGTGGATACGGAGTACGTAACGAAAGTCCCTTCCACCATACGCTACACCCTGTATGATGAAGAAGGAACCCCTCTTTGTCAGAACGATATCCCCCTCCCTTCCTCGGACGGGACCGTGACCACCACTCACGCCACCCTCACCGTCGAGGATCCGAAACTTTGGGACACGGTTCACCCCAACCTTTATCCTTTAAAGACCGAACTTCTGGACGATACGCTTCAGGTATTGGATCATTGTGTAGAGATGGTTGGATTTCGTAGTATTTTCTTTGATCCGGATCATGGATTCTTTCTGAATGGGCGCCATTTGGAAATATATGGGTCTTGTGAACACCACACCCTGGGGGCCTTAGGCGCTGCCTGTAACAAGGAAGCTTTGCGGCGACAATTCCAGATCTTAAAAGATATGGGCGTAAACGCCATTCGAAACGCTCACAATATGCCCCCCCGACACACCCTGGAATTATGCGATGAAATGGGGCTTTTGCTCTACACCGAAAGCTTCGATATGTGGGAACGCACCAAAACCGATCATGATTATGGAAATGATTTTAAAGATTGGTGGGAAAAGGACGTAACCGCCTGGGTGCGCTCCAACCGAAACCACCCTTGCGTCTTCATCTGGGGCATCGGAAACGAAATTTATGATACCCAGTTTGAACGGGGATTGGAAATCACCCAGCAACTATACGACGCAGTATTAAAACTAGATCCCAGAGGCAACGCCAAGATCACCATTGCCTCCAATTACCTTGAATTTGAGAACTCGAAACGCTGCGCCGACCGGATCGATCTGGTTGGTTACAATTACTTAGACAAATTATACGATGCGCACCATGCTGAGCACAAGGATTGGGTGATCTACGGCAGCGAAACTGCCTCAACCCTTCAATCCCGCGGAATTTATCATTTTCCTAAGAACAACCGCCTGTTAACGTATGAAGACGAACAATGTTCCGCCTTGGGAAATTGCACCACCAACTGGGGCGCGAAAAATACTGAGCACGTGTTGATCGCTCACAGGGATCGCCCCTACGTATTCGGGCAATTTATCTGGACCGGGTTTGATTACTTGGGAGAACCTACGCCCTACTTCACCAAAAATTCCTATTTTGGACAGGTCGATACCGCCGGCTTCCCCAAGGATTCCTATTATCTTTACAAATCCATGTGGAATCAGGATGGTGACCCTTTTGTGCACTTACTCCCTTTTTGGGACTTTAACGACGGCCAGATCATTGATATCCGTGCCTACACCAACGCCCCGGAAGTTGAATTATTTTTTAACGACATCTCCCAGGGTCTGCAAACCATTGATCACGCCCACGGCGATCAACTGTCCGGAGACTGGACCCTTCCCTACCGGGAAGGTACCCTTACTGCCGTAGCTTACAACGAAAACCATGAAGAAGTTGCCCGATGCAGTCAGTCCTCCTTTTCAGATGCTGCCTCCATCCGCTTAACGCCCCATAAAGATAAATGGTACGCCAACGGGGAGGATCTGGTTTATATTACCGTTGAAACTTTTGACAAAAACGGCGTTTATGTAGCCAATTCCCGCAGTCGTATTTTTATCAATGTGGAAGGTCCCGCACGTTTGATCGGCCTGGATAACGGGGATTCAACCGACTTTGATCCCTACAAATCCAATACAAAAAAACTGTTTTCCGGAAAATTAGTCGCGATTGTTGCTTCTACCAAAGAGTCCGGTACCGTAACCATTACCGCTACCTCCCCCGGCCTTTCTGATGCGAACGTAACCCTGATCTCCCGCCCCTATGTTTCCCACCAAAGTTCCCCTTACGCGTCGGAATATGAACGGACTCATATTTCTTGTATCGAAGAAAATGAACCTCTTACCCCGGACTCACCGGATTATGACCAATTATCTGGAGAGGTTCCCCTACGTAAGATTTCCCTAATTCCGGATGGGGCAACCACCCTAACTCCGGAACATACAGAGGTTCGGGTTCAGGCCAGATTGTATCCGCAAAATACTACGTACCGGGATATTCAGTTTCAGGCCCTTACCCTGAATGGTGTTATTTCCAACGCTGTTTCCATTACCATGGAAGATCCCACAACCGCCTGCATTCATGCCAATGGAGATGGCGTATTCCGTCTGGTTGCCAGCTGTAACAACGGCAAGGAACATGCAGAGATTTTGTCGGAATTGGAATTTGAAGTCCGGGACTTAGGGGATGCCACCAAGAATGCCTTTGAATTGGTATCTGCCATTGACTATTCGGACAGTTCCGATCCAGATCTGATCCTAAGCTTTCAAGGCGGCGTCTATATTACCTGCAATCAAAAAACCTACGTTGCGTTTGATAACGTAGATTTCGGGGATTATGGCTCCGATGAGATTCATCTGCCGATCTTTTCTTTTGAAGATTCCCTCCCTGTGGAGATTTGGGATGACCTTCCGGATTCTCCAAAGGGAACCTGTTTGGCTGCAGGAACCTATGAAGCCAAAAGCTGGTACAATCACTATCAGGAAAACACATTCCGTTTATCCCGTCGCCTAAAAGGAATTCACCGGATCGTAATCGTAGTAGATCCTCACATAAAAATGTCTTTGCAAGGCTTTTATTTTACCCGCTATCAAAAGGCTTATGCCAAACTTTGGGCCGGGGATTGTTCCAATGTAACAGGAGATTCTTTTACGAAAAAAGGTGACATCCTGGAAGAAATCGGCAACAATGTTACCGTGGAATATCAGGATATCACCCTGGATCAGGGACTGTCTGCAGTTCGTATTTTCGGTCGGTCCTACATTGAAACCAACACCATTCATTTTCGATTTGTTCCCAAGGATCCTGCCAAAGATCCCGTCAAGGATACGATCAATCAGATTGTGGAATTTCCTTATTCCAAAGAACCTCAGGAGCTGGTATTTCCCTTTGAAGATCTGAAGGGGGAATATGATTTAAATCTGATCTTCTTACCGGGTTCCAAATTTGATCTCCATTGGTTCCAACTATCGCATGCGGTGGATAGATCGGATCATCCTGAAAAATAGGAATCCGATCACGGCGCCAATGGTGTTGGCAATGATGTCATCCACCTGGAAATATCCGCATTTTAAGGCTAATTGCACACATTCAATTCCCACGCTGAATAAAAAGCTTAGTGGGATGGCTGTTGCTGAAATCTCCGGGAATGCCAGACCATACAAAAAGGTCAGGGGAACAAACAAGATAATATTTTCTATGTAATATAGGATCAATCTGGGACTTTGCAGATCATGCAGGGTCCCAAATATTGTCAGGTCAATTCCTTCCACCGTTCCCATCTCCCGGGATAGCAATACCAATTGCAATATATAAGCCAAAAACAAACCAAAAATCCCAATATAAAAAGGGCGATGGCCAGGCTTGGGAAAGTCGGCCAACCCAATGTTTCGGTGTGTGTTTTTATTTGTTTTTCTCAAGGCCCATATTAAAATATAACCTATGATAAAAAACACAATCCCGGACAACATACAAATCGGCAAATAGGATATGGTTTTCTTCAGATCATTGATAAAATATTGGATCATTAAATCTCGCATCGTTACTTAACTCTATCATAAAACAGCCATTGAATCGGCTCTTTCTTACTTCCAATCGTTTCTTTCTTTTATGTTCTACTTTTGTAGGATGTTTTACATTTCCATCATTCTTTATGATTTTAATATGTTTTCCTCTTTTTGTCAACCTCGTTCCCATTATAAAAGAAGCTCTAACACTGATGTTTTCAGCATTAGAGCTTTTCTTTCCTTTACAGTTCCGTATTTTATTTTTCCGTATTTTCCCTTATCGGACTAAAAAATAGATCCCTTTGTATTTCTCTTCCTGAGAAATACTACCAGCGCGCCACCTGTCAAAGCAAAGAATGATAGAAGGAATAGGATCATTGCTATAACCACGTTAAAATCCCCGGTTTTCGGTGATGATCCAGAACTCTGATTGGAACCGGATCCTCGAGATGACTTAATGGTCGTCTTCTTCGATGTAGGAACCGGAAATCTCTTATGCAAAGTTTTTCCTTTTTTAACGGAGATCTTCACACGATTGGAGGGAAGCTTATATCCGTTCGGCACTTTTTTTACCTGAATGGTATATTTTCCTTCTTGTAAACCGCTTATTTTTACTTCCCCATTTTTATCGGTTTTCGCTGTAGCAACCACTTTCCCATCGGTATCATAAATCTTAACAATTGCATTCGGGATTTTCTTATTCGTTCCATCCTCGTAAATCGTTACAACAACAGAACCTGTATTCTTGTTCTGATTCTCCTTGCTCGTCTTCGTCTCCTCGTTACTCTCTTCCGAAGCAGAAGGAGTTGATGTGGCATTGGTCTTTGCATTCGGCGTGGATGTCATGATAGACGCATCCACATCCGGCGAAGAAGTCGCTTTACCGGAATCTTTTGTCGAAGGTTTCTCTGTAGATGATTCGGTTGGTACTACGGTTGGTTCTTCGGTAGGAGCTTCCGTCGGTGCTATCGTAGGTGCTGCCGTCGCCTCTTCTGTAGGAGCTTCCGTCTCCTCTTCTGTGGGGGCTTCCGTCGGTTCTTCTGTTTCAATCGGTCCATAACTGGGAGCGATCGTCGGTTCTTCCGTAGGAGCTACCGTCGGTTCTTCTGTAGGAGCCACGGTCGGCTCTTCCGTAGGTGCTACCGTCGGTTCCTCCGTTTCAATCAGATCGGAAGA
>CALGGT010000081.1 GCA_937915825.1 uncultured Eubacterium sp. | reverse complement strand
TTCGGGAGGTTTAAATAAAAAGAGCATTTACCTCCCTTTTTCGGTATAATGTCATCAGTCAAAATCACATCCCGAAAGGAGTTAAATGCTCATGAACATTATACTTTATTTACTTCAAATAATTCAACATCTCTATCAACAAAATATTTGGCTGATAAATTTCATCTGCAAATATATCCCACTTAATCAGTGGGCTTTCGATGATTCCCACTCACCCAAATACCAAAAGTTCAAGGTTGACAAGCTCCCGCTCATCCTTCATGTAGAACCTTGGGACTACCGTGACTTTATGAAGTACCTTGAGTGGCGGTATAAGGATGATTACAAGCCCATAAAACCTGTTCGGCGCCGCAACGAATGCGATATTCCTGACGAATGCAAATGCCCTAGGTGCAACGCTCCCAAAATATATCTTTATAAGAACAATGGATCCAAAGGACAGCTCCTATGCAAAGTATGTCAGAATACTTTTTTTCAGAAAGCTACGGAAGTGTCTCGTCTGAAGCTGAGGTGTCCTTATTGCATGCATACCCTCACGCCAAAGAAGGATCGGAAACACTTCATTGTTCACAAATGCACCAACCCCAAATGCTCTTACTACCTTAGGAATCTTAAAAAGGTCGAGAAAGAGGATCTTGAGGAGGCCTACGGGAAGAACAAATATAAGCTGCATTACATCTACCGTGAATTCACAGTAGACTTCTTTAAGATGGACATTACCACCTTACCAAGGAATGCATCTACGCTAAAGTTCACAAAGAACAACGCTTATATCATGTCTCTCTGTCTCACATACCGAGTCAACCTGCAACTATCGCTACGTAAAACTGCTCAAGCCTTAAAGGACATTCACGGAATATCTATATCCCACCAGATGGTCGCTAATTACTGTAAAACAGCTGCCATATGTATAAAGCCATTTGTGGACACATATCCCTACGAGAAAGATCAAAATCACCTTGTTATGACGGCTGATGAAACCTATATCAAAGTACGTGGGATAAAAGGTTATATATGGTTTATCATGAACGCCGCAACACGTGTCATCATCGGTTATCAGGTGTCTGACAATAGAGGCGTAGGCCCCTGTATTATGGCAATGCGCATGGCGTTCCAGCACCTTAAAGAACTTCCCAAGAACTTCAGGTTCATCGCTGATGGATACAGTGCTTATCCTCTTGCTGCCCAACAGTTCTTTGTACGGTTCAAAGAAAAGTTCGGATTTGACATTACGCAAGTCATAGGTCTTACAAACGACGATGAGGTCTCAAAAGAGTTCCGTCCGTACAAGCAAATGATAGAGCGATTAAACCGTACCTATAAGGCTTCCTACCGTCCGACGAACGGCTTCGATAACTATGATGGTGCCAACTACGATCTATCTCTATGGGTTGCTTATTACAACTTTCTGCGACCTCACGAGTACAATCATTTCAGACCATTAGTTGAAGATGACTTTATCAAAAATGGTGAGAACATGCCAGGCAAATGGCAGCTCATGATTTTCCTCGGGCAACAGACGATTCTAAAAATACAACAGCAGGCTTCCTCATAGTTATGGAGCGGAACCGTTGTCAAGGGAATCGTGGAATACCGAAACCGGCATAGCCGGTGAGGATATGCCGCGAAAGTCCCTTGACATAAGGTTCACGGATCATCCTGTTTTAACGGGAAAGGGGCTATGCGCCTTTCCCTGCTTCCGGCGCGGACGGGTGCGGGCAGAGCCCGCAAATGGGTCAAGAGAAAAGTCGCCTTACTTCCCCACATGATCTGTCCCTCACGTCGGAAGAGGAACCTTGCTAAGGGAATCGTGGAATACCGGAACCGGCATATCCAGTGTCCATTTGAAATGGATCTTTGATTCGAATCTTTGTGATTTCTTCTTTACAATTTATGCATTTTCATGTATAATAAAAGTAAGTTAGATGTGATATTTTATAGTGAAAGGATGTATCGCAATTATGAAGAAGTTTTTTAAATTTATTGTATTTTTTTGTGGCGCCATTGCAGCCATCGTAGGAGTTATGTATTTGGTAAAAACTCTTTTCATGCGTGATTATTTAAATGATGATCTGGATGATGATCTGGATAATGATTTTTTTGATGAGGATGAAGAGGAAAGAGACTACATCACCATCTATAACAGCGATGCTGATGATGCAGACGACGATATCACAGACAGAGTTGAATGGGAAGAGATTAAGGATGATGTTGCGGAGTCCGCTAAAGAAGCTGATAGTGAAGAGGAAGAGGCTGAAGAAGGAGACGCAGATAACGGAATAGATGAGGCTGCGAACTAAGATGTTGTTTCCCATTTAATAACCATGTTAAGCCAACTTAATTTTATGGTATGTTCCATATATGCTTATTAGTATCGATCAAGAAGGTAAGTGATTTTCACTTACCTTCTTGGTTTTTGTTATGTTAGAATTCTTTTCCTGTAAAGTTATGGAATCCCTATACAACGGGAATCCATGTACAACACACCCTCATCGAGGGCCCTTATCGAGATAATCTCATCGTAAGTCCAAACAGATGCTCATCAATATCCTTTTTCATGGACAACGCTTCATCAATATCAAAGTCACAGAATTCTCCACCTCGATAAGCAACGACACGACTGGTCTTTCCCTGTAACAAAAGATCCACCGCCAAAGCTCCCATAGAAGAAGCATAGACACGATCACGGCAGGTAGGATTCCCGCCACGTTGAATATGTCCGATGATGGTAGCACGGGTTTCGATGCCCGTTGCCTCCTCAATTCTTCTAGCCATGGCATAGGAGTCACCAACGCCCTCCGCATTTACAATGATATGGTGTTTTTTACCGATTCTTCTTTTTGCTTTGATCTTATTGATGATGTTCTGCTCATCATCCTTGGTATGACGCTCCGGGATCAAAATATATTCCGATCCATTACTGATTCCACACCAAAGAGCAATATGACCGGCTGTACGCCCCATAACCTCAATAATACTGCAACGTTCATGGGAAGCCGATGTATCACGAACTTTATCGATGGCTTCCATGGCGGTATTACAAGCTGTATCAAAGCCAATGGTATATTCCGTACAATCGATATCCAGGTCAATGGTTCCGGGAATCCCGATGGTTTTAATTCCCTGTTCCGAAAGTTTTTGCGCACCACGGAAAGAGCCGTCCCCTCCAATGACAACAATCCCGTCAATGCCCTCTCTTCGACAGACATCTGCAGCCATCTTCGGACCTTCCGGCGTCATCATTTCCTTGCATCGGGAAGTATATAGGATCGTTCCTCCTTTTTGCACAATATCAGAAACGCTCATGGTTTTCATCTCGCAAATATCGCCTTCGATCAACCCCATAAATCCACGATAGATTCCCTTTACTTTTAATCCACTTGAAATTCCGGAACGTACCACAGCACGAATAGCCGCATTCATTCCAGGGGCATCTCCACCGCTTGTTAACACACCGATCGTCTTAATTTCTGACATAATCAACCTCCAAAACCAACCAAACTACTGTCGTTAATCTTCTATTTTCTTGCATTCCTTTTTATTGTATTATATTCTCCGTTATTTTTCAAGGGATGAACGTGATTTCTTTTAAGAAACTCCCACATTTTCATCTCCTAAAAGATTCTTCAACGCCTGCAATAACTCCTGACACGCCTTAACCCTCAAATTCCTGGGCAACCGTTTCATGGCATTTTCCTCCTTCAGACATACCACTACCTCGTCCCGGCCGTCATAAGGATAAAGCAACTCGAGAAATTCATCTTTCCGGTTTTGAAACTCCTCCCTATTCCGGAATCGTACGTATAAGCTTTTGGGAATCTCATCAAAGGATCGCAATTTCTTTCCCAGGACTTTTACGCCCTGGGCTTCATTTACCTGTAATTTCCCGGTTAGAAATACCTTGTTCCCCTCAACCAACGCGGTTCGGTTGGCTAAAAAATCTCTGGGGAAAAAGATCGCTTCCACCACGCCGGTCAGATCCTCTAGCTGAATTCGCGCCATGGGACTTCCGGTCTTGGTAGTCAGGATCGTCACTTCATTGATCATCCCGCCAAGGGTCGCCTCTTCCCCATCCACGACCTTATAGTCCCCTTCTCCTGCTTGTTCATCCTCTTCATTTTTCGCGAAATCCAAGGTTGTATGGGTAATATGATTCTGGATCAGACTCCGGTCCTTCTCCAGCGGATGTCCGCTGAGATACAGGCCCAGCATTTCCTTCTCAAAAGCAAGAATGGTATCGGAATCATACTCCTCCACCTCCGGCATTTGCACCTTCAAAACCTGAGTTTCCTCCTCCGGCGCAATATCAAACAGGCTCATTTGCCCCGGCATGGTCTGGCGCTTCTCTTTTCCGATGTTGTCCATGATCACGGAAAATATCAGCACCTTTTGCTTCCGATTCCCAGGCAGGGAATCCATCGCCCCGGCCTTGATCAATCCCTCAACCGCCTTTTTATTCAAGGATGTTCCGGCGATTCTTTCACAGAATTCCTCCAGTGTCTTAAATGGTCCGTGAAGTTCCCTCTCTCGCACCAGATCTTCCACCACGCCAACTCCCACGCCGCGCACAGCCGCCATACCGAACCGGATCCCTTCTTCGGTCGCCACAAACTCCGGCCCTCCTTCATTAATATCCGGCGGAAGGATCGGAATCCCCATGCTTCGGCATGCCATGATATATTCCATGATCTTATCCGTCCGCATCATCATCGAAGATAACAAGGCTGCCATAAAGCGCTTCGGATGGTAGTATTTTACATAGGCGGTTTGATAACTGATCACCGCGTAAGCCGCTGCGTGAGATTTGTTAAAGGCATACTCCGCAAACTTGATCATCTCGTCAAATATTTTATTGGCGATGTTCTCGGAAATCCCTTTCTTCAAGCATCCCTCAATGCCCAATTCCTCGTTTCCATAAATAAAATTCTTACGTTCCCGCTCCATCACGTCGAATTTTTTCTTCGACATAGCACGACGAACCTCATCGCTTCGCCCCTGGCTGAATCCCGCCAGTTCCCGAACGATCTGCATCACCTGCTCCTGGTATACGATACAGCCATACGTCGGCTTTAAGATCGGCTCCAGCTCCTTGCAATCGTATTGAATGGAATCCTGATGATTCTTCCCCTGGATGTATTGAGGGATAAAGTCCATCGGTCCCGGGCGATATAAGGAGATCCCCGCGATGATATCTTCAAAGGTTTCCGGCTTCAGCTCCCGCATAAAGCCCTTCATTCCCCCACTCTCCAGCTGGAACACTCCCTCGGTCTTTCCTTCGGAGATCATATGATATACATGCGGGTCATCGTAGGGGATCTTAGACAGATCCACCACGCCCTCCGCCGCTTTCTTTAACACCGTTAAGTTACGAAGTCCCAAAAAGTCCATTTTTAGCAGTCCTAAGTGCTCCAATGTGGTCATGGTGTACTCCGTAACCACATTTCCATCCACGGCTGTGGAAAGAGGAACAAACTCTTCCACCGGCTTCGGACTGATCACTACGCCGGCGGCATGAATGGAGGTATGTCTCGGCAATCCTTCCAATCTCATGGACATATCCAGAAGCTTTTTCACATCCGGCTCCTTCTCATACCTGGCCTTCAATTCCGGATTCTGCTGAATGGAATCCGCGATGTTTGCCTTGACCCCGCCCAGGATCATTTTGGCAACCGCATCTACGAATTGATAGGGGTAATCTAGAACACGTCCCACATCCCGAATGGCCATTTTCGCCGCCATGGTTCCAAAGGTTACGATCTGTGCCACGTGGTCCTCCCCGTATTTTTCCTTCACATATTCAATCACTTCCTGTCGCCGTTCCACGCAAAAATCCACATCAATATCCGGCATGGTAACACGTTCCGGTGACAGAAATCGCTCAAACAGCAACTGATAGCGAATGGGATCGACCACATCCGTGATCCCCAAACAATAAGACACCATACTGCCCGCCGCGGAACCTCGTCCCGGTCCCACCGGAATTCCTCGGTCCTTGGCGTATTTTATAAAATCCCACACGATGAGAAAATAGTCCACAAATCCCATATCCGATATGGTCTTTAATTCAAACTCCAGGCGCTCCCGCAACATATGGGGATCATAGTCCGAATCCTTATAACGTTGTTCAAACCCCTGCTCGCACAGGCTTCGCAAATACCCTTCCTGGGTATAGCCCGCCGGCACCTCATAATGGGGCAGCTTGTATTGACCAAATTCTATGGTAACCTGACAGCGCTCCGCAATCTGCATGGTATTCTCCAACGCCTCCGGTACATAAGAAAAGAGTTCTTCCATCTCTTCCGGAGATTTCAGGTAGAATTGTCCCCCGTCGTAGTGCATACGATCGGTATCGGAGACCTTTTTCCCGGTCTGAATGCAAAGCAAAATATCATGAGCTTCATAATCCTCGGCATACAGGTAATGTACATCGTTGGTGCAGATGATCGGCATTCCCGTATCTTCGTGCAGTCGCAAGATCCCGGAAATCACCTTTTGCTGATCCTCATATCCATGATCCTGGATCTCTAAAAAGAAATTGTCAGGTCCAAAAATTTTCTGCAGGCGATCGGCTTCTTCCTTGGCCTTTTCATAATCTCCTGCCACCAATGCCTTGGGAATAACACCGGCTAAACAAGCGCTGGTACAAATGATCCCCTCGTGATATTGTTCCAATAATTCATAGTCGATTCGCGGTTTATAATAATACCCTTCCGTAAATCCCTTGCTGACCAGCTTGATCAGGTTCTGATAACCGGTGTTGTTCTCCGCCAGCAGCACCATATGGTGGTAGCGGACCTGTTCGGAATCCTTTACTTTATTAAACCGGGAATCCGGGGCTACATAGACTTCACAGCCAAGGATGGGATGAATCCCCTGTTTTAAGGCTTCCTCGTAGAAATCAATTACGCCATACATAACGCCATGATCGGTGATCGCCAAATGCTTCATTCCCAATTCTTTGGCACGTCGAATTAATTCCGGAATCTTACAGGAGCCGTCTAATAAACTGTATTCCGTATGTACGTGTAAGTGGGTGAAATCCATGATATCCTCCTTTTAATCTTTCTTTGATCTTAGAATCCCAAAGTCAACATCCTCATGCAAGCAAGCTTGATTCGGATGTTCTACCCTTTATCTTACTTTGATATTCGAATTGCTCCGTTTCGTTCCGAAACTCTCGCAATTCTGAAACATTCGGAATCCGCTAATTTCCTTGCTTCGCAAGCAAATTGCTACTTCCTCATGTTTCGCGGGTCCCAAAGTCATAATCCTCATGCAAGCAAGCTTGATTCGGATTATGACCTTGGGACCCTAATATCAAAAAACTCCCCCGAAATGAATCAGAGGAGTTACCTATCTTCCTATAAGTATTATTGGCCGGATAAGAAGGCGACCATATCATCCATCGCTGCTTCTTCATCGTCACCATCTACGGTAAGACCCAGGATCTTTCCGGGTGTAAGTCCCAATGTCATCATTCCCATTATGCTTTTTGCATTTACGGTTTTTCCTTCTTGTACAATGTTAACTTTACTGTGATATTGGGTGGCAATTTGTACCAATTTTGCGGTTGAACGTGCTGCCTCATAATTAAGAACATTCAATTCCACATTCTTCGTGATCATAATAATCCTCCATTCGTACTAGTTCGCGCTTCTGTGTTCTTCCACAATTTCGCGTAACTTTCGCATGCGATGATTGACGCCGGATTTGCTCAACGGCGGATCTAACATCATCCCTAGTTCTTTCAGAGACACGTCCGGGTTCTCCAATCGAATCCTTGCCAACGTTTGCAAAGAATCCGGCAATGCGTCAAATCCCATGGTATCTCGGATGTATTGGATATTTTCGATCTGCTGCACCGCAGCATCCATTACTTTGCTAAGATTGGCCGTCTCACAATTTACCTGCCGGTTCACAGAATTACGAACCTCCTTGTAAATCCGTACATTCTCCAATTCCATCATCGCAATGTGCGCTCCGATTACGTTCAAAAATGAAACAATACTGTCCCCCTCTTTTAGATATACAATATAGTTTTTTTTTCGTTTCGCGACCTTCGATTCGATCTCAAAGGCGGCCATAAATTTCATGACCTCTTCCGCTTTCTCCGGATCGGAAAAGCTCATGTCCAGATGGTATTCCGCTTTTGGGGAACTCACCGAGCCGCTGCCCATAAACAACCCTCTCAAAAATGCCTTCTTACAACAATCTCTTTGAACAATTCTCTCATAGACCAGTTTTTTCCCATAAAAAAGTTTCAAAGCATCACAAAATACTTTCACTTCATCCTGGTCTTCTAACACAAGGATTGTCCCCTGAGATTTTAATGTATAGGAAAAGGCTTTCTTAACTAAGATAAAATATTTTTCCCGAACTGTCAAGTTTTCTATGGAAATTTTAACAATCTTTTTTTTATCCCCGGTCTCTTCCACCCAACCCAAACACTGGAAAATTCCCGAAATTTCGGCAATTTGACAATGTCTGGCCTTAGGGATCTTTTCTTTTAGCTCTTCTTTCACCTTTTGAGAAAAAGATTTTTCCATAACAACCATCTCTTCCTGATGCATTTTTCGGACAAACGGTTCCAGCCCTGACTGTCCCCCTATAAATCTGTTCCCCTATTAATGTGTATTTCCCTTGGCAATATCCTTATGATCTTTTTTACATCCATAGGGGGAATCCTTGAACCGGTCATAGATTCCATTGGTAATCGACACCGACCGATGCTTCCCGCCGGTACATCCAATGGCAACCACCAGCTGATTCTTCCCCTCAACGATATACTGAGGGATCAGAAAATCCAGCATATCTTTCAACTTCTTCAGGAACTGCTTGGCCGCATCATTTTCCATGACATACGTATAAACCTCTTTATCATTTCCCGTTAACGGCTTTAATTCGTCAATATAGAAGGGATTCGGCAGGAATCGCACGTCAAAGACCAGATCCGCGTCTCCGGGAATTCCATATTTAAATCCGAAGGAGACGAAATTCAAAAAGAAATTTAAATATTCTTCATTGTTTACAAATATTTTTTCCATTTCCTGCTTCAGATCCCGGATCAGAAGACCACTGGTATCAATAATATAATCGGAATTCTTTTTTAAATTCTTCAGGAGTTCCCGCTCCGCCTCAATTCCAATATCCACCCGGGACTCCTTGGACAGCGGATGCACCCGTCTGGTTTCCTTGTATCGCTTTACCAATACCTTGGTTTTCGCCTCAAAATACAGGATTTCCAGGGACATTCCCTCTCCCTTTAAATTCTTCAGAATGCTGGCCGCCTCTTTGATCCCCTTTTTCCCTACACGAATATCCAGGCCCACCGCCACTTTCTCCATTTCATCGGATTCCTGGATCAGATCCATAAACGTTGGTAATAAGGAGACAGGCAAATTGTCCACGCAAAAATACCCGGCATCTTCCAGAATTCTCATTCCCGATGATTTTCCGGCCCCACTCATTCCAGTTACAATGACCAATCGCATTCCATCGTCCCCCTTCTTTTATTGAAACGGAATGATCCGAACCTCCGTCTCAAGTTCTACATTAAACTTACGTCTTACCTCGTCCTGTATGTGTCGGATCACTGCCAGCACATCCTTTTGTGTGGCGTTTCCCACGTTGATCACAAATCCCGCATGTTTTTCCGAAACCATGGCGTCCCCCACTCGATATCCCTTTAATCCGGCTTCCTCGATCAGCTGACCTGCATAATGCCCCGCCGGTCGTCGAAACGTACTTCCGGCACTGGCAAATTCCAAAGGCTGCTTTTCCATACGCCTGCGGTTATAATCCTTCATGGTTTCCAAAATCTCGTTCTTATCCCCTTGTTCCAAGGAAAATAAAACGCTTAGGACAATGCCGCCATTCTCCTGTAAAACGCTGTGGCGATAAGAAAGATCCAATTCCTCTCCCGTAAAGATCCGAACCTGACCGTCCGGCATCAGAACCTCTGCTTCCTTTACTACATCCTTCATCTCACCGCCATAAGCTCCGGCGTTCATCCAAAGTCCGCCTCCAACCGTTCCCGGGATTCCTCCGGCAAAACTCAAGCCGGAAAGTCCTTCTTCACAGGCTTTTCGAGCTACAGCCGCCAATCTGGCACCGGCACCGGCCATCAATTCTGTTCCCTTCACTTCCACGGTTCCCATTCCGGCGCCCGGTTTTAGGATCACTCCGTCATAGCCCCGATCGTCAAATAATACGTTGGAGCCATTTCCCAGGATCATCCAGGGAAGCCCTCGTTCCTTGGCCAAGGCAATTCCTTCCCACACCTCTTCCTTGGATTCCACAACCAGGAGATACTTTGCTTCTCCTCCAATGCGGAAGGAGGAATAATCCTTTAAGGAGACCTTTTCATATTTTTCCATCGAATCTTCGATTCCTTTCTTTCTTACAATACCAGACGCACCGCGCCGTAGATCCCCGCGTCATTCCCCAACTGGGCGAAGGCAAACTTCGTATCCCGTAAGGGTGCGATCACGCTTTCCTTAAAATACGGAACCACGTTGTCCATTATAATATCCCCGGCATTGGACACGCCACCGCCAATGACAAAGGCTTCCGGATTTACCACCTGGGCAATGGTCCCTAACGCCCGTCCCAAATATTTCGCGAACTGATCCACGACTTCCAACGCGTAAGGGTCCTCCTCCTTTGCCGCATCAAATACTACGCGACAATTGATCTTGTCTTTTTGAGCCAATACGGATTCCGGTTTCTGGTATTTCTTCGCCAGTCTCACCACACCGGTTGCGGAGGCGTATTGCTCCAGACAGCCTTTTTTCCCGCATCCGCAGACCTGGGTTTCATCCGGATTGACCAGAATATGTCCCACTTCTCCGGCGCCTCCGTTGGCCCCGGATAAAATCTTTCCTCCCAGGATCACCCCGCCGCCTACGCCGGTTCCCAGCGTGATCATCACGATGCTGTCAAAGCCGCGGCCGCCGCCTTTCCACATTTCACCTAAGGCTGCCACATTCGCGTCATTCCCAACTGCCACCCGGGCAATGCCAGTTTTGTCTTTGATCAAATCCCTTACGGCTACTTCCGACCACCCCAGGTTCGGGCACTCATGGACCAGACCCTCTTCGCTGACCGGTCCCGGAACCCCCATTCCAAGGCCAATGATCGTGCCTTGAACCTCTTCGCTCTTTTTCTCTACCGCTGCCACAATGTCATCGATAATATGACTCCCCCGGTCCGATGTATCCGTGGGAATGGACCATTTTTCCTTTAATTCTCCCCGGTCTGAGAACAATCCCATTTTTACCGAAGTTCCACCCAGATCGATCCCAACATAATACTTTTCCATATCAAAACTCCTTTATTTTTCTGAATCGTCCTTATTAAAACCGTTGGTAACACGGTTATATAACTCGATCGCCGCATTGTATCCCATCTTCTTCTGACGGAAGTTGATCGCGGCGGATTCGCAGATGATGGCAACATTTCGCCCCGGACGAATGGGGATGGAATGGCATACCACCTTATTCCCCAAATATTCAATGTAATTTTCTTCCAGACCCATGCGATCGTATTCCTGCTCTCGATTCCATTCTTCCAATTTAATGACCAGGTCGATCTCCTGGGTATCCTTAACACTTTCAATCCCGAACAGGGATTTGGCGTCGATGATCCCGATTCCCCGAAGTTCGATAAAATGTCGGGTAATGTCCGGCGCAGTTCCTACCAGGGTTACGTCACTGACCTTCTTGATCTCAACCACATCATCGGATACCAGTCGGTGTCCTCTATGGATCAATTCCAGCGCCACCTCACTTTTTCCAATGCCGCTTTCTCCTGTGATCAGCACGCCTTCTCCGAAGATATCCACCAGCACGCCATGAATGGAGATTCGCGGGGCCAATTCCACCTTTAGCCACCGGTTCAACTCCGAGGAGAAAAACGAGGTAGCCTGTTCGGTCTTTAAAATGGGAACCTGATATTCTTCCCCTAATTTTACAATCTCCTCCGGCACGTCCAAGTCTCTGCAAAAAATGATACAGGGCACATGATAAGCCATGATCTTTCGCAATTGTTCCGTGCTGTCCCGGTCTGCCTTGTTCATCATGTATGTATATTCCACCTGTCCGATGATCTGTACACGGTGGTGGTCAAAATAATCAAAATATCCGGTTAACTGTAAGGCCGGACGGTTAATGTCCGATTGGGTGATCTTGATCTCTTCGGTGTTGATCCCCGGTGTCAGATTCTCAAGATTCATTTTCTCAATGCATTCCTGTAACGTTACGGTATACATCCCCTTCTCCTCCTTTATCTTATATTTCTTATTCTTAGGCCCGCTGGCTTTCCTCCGGTCCCAAATAGGACGTAGGAAGGCTTCCCTGGTAACAAACGATCTTCTGCAAGGTTAACCCCTCTTCCCTTGCCTGAATGGTAATGTCATTGAGCCCTTCGTTCAGGGTATGTTTGCTGATTCCATAATGACATTGATCCAGAACTCCCTGTGCCCAGGTCTGGGGACCATATCCGCCGCCGCCTAATCCGTAGTGGTCAAGGTCCACGGTCTCCACGTTCTGAGGAGCCTCATCCCCCACCGCAATGGCGTAGGTCATATTTTCCCCGGCTTTGTACGGATTATCCGGTGCTGTGATCACCTGAATGGAATATTCACCCGGATGTTTTACAAATACGCGATAGGTTAACGACGGGCCTCCTTCCTGAAAGCTTCGTCCCACCGGATAAACTTTATTCGAAGACAGTGTTTTTCCATACTCCTTTAATTCCTGATACTGGTACCCTTGATCCGGGGTATTCTCCGTGGCATGGGCACATTCCATCGAGATCACGCCCCCTTCTTCCAGAAAGACGCCGCTTCCCTTGGACTTTTCCCTGCGATACGGAGCCTGCAAAGTGATCTCCTGATCCTTTGTGTAAATATTCACCTGTCCCATTCCCTCTTCTTCCGGGCCCTCCGGTTTCGGATATTCCAGAATGATCGTAACTTCCTCTTCTCCGACACTTACCGTCTTCTCGGACCTTCCATCTAAAAGAAATTCCCCCTCGGTTCGCAAGGTGACAGAGATTTCCTTTTCCCCGCTGTTTGCCAATGTGATCGGACGTTTGCGAGGTTGGTTTAACACAACGGTTTCCTTCATAAGAACTTCTCCCTGGGCTTGGAATGCATCCGCCCCTTCATCGGGATCTTCCACAAGCAGGTAAACCGTTCCTTCCTTCTCCGGCGTTACGTAAGTCACCTCCGGATAATGCCACCCTTCTTCGTTCCAGGTGACAAACCATACATGGGCCGAAAGCATCATACCGTTCCATTTGCCCTGAGATAGGTCCTCGTGGTATTGTCTTGTTAATTCCTGATCCAGCGCGATGGCTTCTTCCGTTAATTTCCCGTAGCGGTTGGCTGCCACCAGGTTCTTTTCCGCGTAAAGGTGATTAAGCGCTGCGTATAAACTCATTAACAGCACGTTCATTCCGGCTACACAAGGGAAATATACCAGCTGGAAAAATACATCGTTTAAGGCGTCCGGGATTTTCCCGGCTAACGCCTTTGCCTTGTCGGACAAATTCTTACACCGGGTGATCATTCTCTCGCACTCTCTTTCGTGGGTGGGATGGAACACGCCCGGATTCATAGCCTCCGGCTTCCTTAGCGCCAAAATTCGGGTATATTCTTTTAAGCAATCTCGAATTTCATCCAACGTCTTTGGATCCTCAAGGATCGGACAGAACTGTTGTCGCACCCATTGTTCCAAATAGGCATCGGTTTCATTGGGATGATCGATCCCGTATCTTTCATAATCATAGGCCAGATCCATATAATAACTTAACGGTAATTCCTGGGGTTTTAAGTCTCCTACATTTACGATCCAAAGGGTTTGAATGCCGCTTTCATAAGCCTGGGTCAATTGCTCCCAAACCTTCGGAAGCGTCGTAGAGTTGATCCACTCATAGGAGATCGGTCCCCCGTGATAATCAAAATGATAATACAGGCCCCAACCGGCTTTTCGGTCTTTCATTTCCTTCGTAGGAAGGGTACGAAGATTTCCGAAGTTATCGTCGGACAGAAGAAGGATCGTATCGTCCAGCGCATCCCAGTCTTTGAGACCGTGCACCCCATTGCCTCCATAATAGAAATCCTCCACCTCTTTGTATAGCGCCAGCATTTGAGGCATATGCTCACAACCGGTGTCCCGGATGATCTCTTTTTGATCGGTGATGATCTCCTTTAACAGGTCCACATTTTCCTGAATGCTAGAGTCCTCGCCTAACATCATGGTGTCACGCTCGCCTCGCATTCCAATGGTGATCATATGGTTGAATTCCCGATCCCTGGCCATTCCATCTTTCCAATAGCGATACAGACCGTCCCGGTTGGTATAATAATTCCAATCCTTCCCATACCCCTTGTTATTCTCATCCGTCTTAACCTTATCCCATTCCTCGCTGGCTCTGGTTAACGGCTCATGATGGGATTGACCAATGGTGATCCCTAAGCTGGTAGCCAGGCGCAAGATCGCCTGTGGATCCCTGGACCCATCAATGGGAAGGGAGGCAGACCACATCGCCGGCCAGAAATAATTTCCTTTCAAACGAAGAAGCAGGTCAAAGACCTTCTCATAGAAGAACTCGTTAAAGTCTCCAAAAGTTCTCATTACGTAATTTCCCAGGGCCGGCCATTCATCGTTCATAAAGAATCCACGGTAGGTCACAGAAGGCTCCTTGGATACGAATTCCACGTCCTTTAACAGGATTTCCTCTCTCTTCTCCGGTTTTACATCCGCCCAGTAAATCCAGGGGGACACCCCCATTTTCTCAGAAATATGGTAAATTCCGTGTAAGGTTGCTACGGTCTTGGTACCTACCACCAATAGCTTTGTTCCTTCCGGGGCAGGCACCGTCGTGATCATAAAGGCTTCTTTCTTTCCCTCCAGGGGCTGTAAAGAAACCAGATTTTCACTTACCAATTCCTCTAATTTCTGGCTTTTTCCTATGGTGCAGGCGACTACCTGGGAATCCCTGGTATATTCCTTGTGCATATACATGCTCTGTCCGGAAATCTCTTTGATATCCGATCGCAGCGCATAGGCAACCTGCGCGATCCCCGCTGCGTCCTCGGCGTATTTTTCCAGATAAAAGCTAACAACCTTACCCTTTGTTACCAATTCAAAATCCATATTTCTACCTCGTCTCCAGGTCAAATCCAAAATATCGTACTGCGTTGTTATAAGAAATATCCTTGATCAAAGATCCCAACAATCGGTCATCATTCGGGAATTCTCCGTTTTCCACCCAGCCGCCGATCAGGTCACATAGGATCCGACGGAAATACTCATGACGGGGATAGGAAACAAAACTTCGGGAATCCGTTAACATTCCCACAAAATTCCCTAACAGCCCCAAACTTGCCAGGGAGGTCATTTGCTTGATCATACCGGGCTTGTGATCATTAAACCACCAGGCCGCTCCATGCTGGATCTTTCCATGAACCCCATCTCCCTGGAAACATCCGATCATCGTTCCGATGATGGCATCGTCGTTGGGATTTAAGGAGTACAGGATCGTCTTGGGCAGCGCCCCTTCCTGATCCAATTCATTTAACAGATCCGCCATGCGAACCGTAAATCCGCTTTCGCTGATGCAATCAATACCGCCGTTGGGACCGACTTTTTCAAAGATCCGACGGTTGTTTTCTCTTCTGGCTCCGCAATGCAGCTGCATGACCATATTTCTTTTCTTGTATTCTTTTCCTAAGAACTTCAAAGCGGCTGAGGTAAATGCTAGCATCTCCCCTTCCGTAACCGCTTCACCTTTTAACGCCCTTTTTAACAGGGCATCTGCCTCCTCATCCGTTGTGGGGATATAATCGGCTACATCCAGACCATGATCCGTCACCAGACAACGATGCTCCACAAAATAATCCAGTCGCGCTTTCATGGCTTCCTGATAGGATTTCCAATCGCAAACCTTCACGCCGCTCACCTGAGACAGACGATCCATGTAGGCACAAAATCCCTCCGAATTCAAAGCAAATGCCTTGTCCGGACGCCAGGCCGGCAATACCTGTACCGTGAACGTGGGATCGGCCCAGATCTTCTCGTGAAAATGCAGGTCATCCACCGGGTCGTCCGTGGTGCACACCATGGTCACGTTGGATTTACGGATCAGATTTCTGGCGCTCATGGACACATCCTTTAGTTTTTTATTGCAGTGTTCGTAAACCTCTTTCCAGTTTTCCTCGGTCAAAGGTTCATACACGTCAAAATATCTCTGTAACTCCAGATGACACCAATGATACATCGGATTCCCCACCGCTTTTTGCAGGGCCTGTACGAACGCGTGGAACTTCTCTTCATCCGGCGCGTCTCCTGTAATATATTCTTCACTCACGCCGTTGGAGCGCATAATGCGCCATTTGTAATGGTCGCCTCCCAACCATAATTGGGTCAGGGTTTCAAAGGTAATATCTTCCGCAATCTCTTTCGGCTCCAAATGGCAATGGTAATCCAATACCGGGGTGTTCTTGGCATATTCATGATAAAGTTTTTTTGCCGTGTCCGTTGACAATAAAAAATCGGCATCCATAAATGGTTTCAATTCTCTACCTCCTGTATTTAAAACTGTTCAATCGCGCACATCCAAGTCATCGTTGCTATTCAATCGTACAGATCCAAGTCGTCGTTGCTATGAAATAGTACATCAAAGTCGTCTATGCAACCATAGACGACTTTGTAACGTTCGGATCAATCGTAGGCACCACCGTTTTTCGGTTGTAAGTTCTTTCGTTCAAACAATTCCTTAACGGTTAGCATGTCATACCCTTGGGATGCAAGCCATGGTACAATTTTCTTCACAGCTTCCGCTGTGGACGAATGAATGTCATGCATCAAAATAATATCCCCATCCTTTACATTCTTCTTTACCGCTTTGAATACTTTTCCCGGCTTGTCGGTTTTCCAATCCAGAGTATCCAAACTCCATAGGATCATAGGCCGATCCAGGTCTTTGCGCATCTTGTCGCTGATGGCTCCGTACGGCGGGCGTAAATAGGACATTTTATATCCGCCGGTCGCTTCCTTCACCAACGCATCCGTCTTTTTCATCTGCGCTTTTACTTTCTTCCATTTTAGTCGGGCAAGATTGGAATGATCGTAAGAATGATTCTCGATCTCATGATGCCCTTGCAATTCCTTCTGCAAGATGTCCTTATCCACCGGCACACGATTTCCTACCACAAAGAAGGTTGCGTGAGCCTGATATTCCGACAACACATTTAAAATGGTTTCCGTATTTTCTCTGGAAGGTCCGTCATCAAAGGTTAAGGCCACCGCTTTGGGTCTTGCCTCTTTCTTCGGTTCCGGATCCATGACAATGGATGTTCCCGTGGCAACCTGCGCCGTTTCCACTTCCGGACTTTCCACAACCGGTGCTTCGGTCACAACGGGCGGGGGTGTACTGACACGTTTCTTCGCCACCTGCGCGGCCTTTTGAAACACACCGGCTTTGGCTAAGATCAGCACAACTAACAAGAGACACGCCGCACCTATAAAGATCTTGAGAAGACCTTCCATTTCCCTGGTTTTCCTCTCACGAATGATCCTTTGACGGCTGCGTTCGCTCTCCGAATAGCGTCTGGCTCGTTCCATCCTGCGTAATTGCTTATTTCGTTTCGTTCTTTTTCTCTCGAACATAGCTGCGATAAACCTCCTGTCCATACAACAAAAGTTTACCATTATTCCACGGGTTTTTCAATAATTATTTTCCCGTCGTCCATGGTAATACGCACTTTGTTCCCTTCAATTCCTATATCCTTTAATAATTCTTTCGGGATCTGCACCCGTCCGGCCCGGTCCAGAACAGCGAACTCATCCTGGGTCTCCTCCCCGGATTCTCCCCAATCCAGTTGGATATTCTCCATGCGTTTTTTATATTCCGTCTTGAGGATCCGCTCGCTGGAAGTCTTCCCATCCCGTATGGAAACCACCCGGTTTACCTTGGAAGCCAGCTCTTTATCATGGGTTACGATCACAATGGTAAGTCCCAGTTTTTTATTTAACATTCGGAACATATCTAAGATTTCTCCGGCTGTCTTCCGATCCACGGCGCCGGTGGGCTCATCTGCCAGTAATAAATGGGGACGGTTGGCAAGGGCGATGGCAATGGCCACCCTTTGCTGCTCCCCGCCGGATAGTTGACTCAGCTTGCTTTCCTTTCGATGCCCCAATCCTACCAATTCCAATAAATACTCCGCCCGTTCCTTCTTTTCTTCTTCCTTCGTATAATCCTTGCAAAAGAGCATCGGCGTCATAACATTTTCCACTGCCGATAAATAGGGGAGAAGATTTCTTGCGTTGTTCTGCCAGACAAAACCTACCGTTTTCTTCTTATATTCCACCAATTCCGCTTCCGTCAGGCGAAAGAGATTCTTACCGTCTACATAAAGGCGACCGGCCGATGGTCGGTCCAATCCCCCGATCATATTTAAGAAGGTGGACTTCCCGCTGCCACTATTTCCAATGATGGCCATTAGTTCCCCTTTTTTCACGGTTAGATCCAACCCCTGCAGCGCCAGGACTTCCAGATCTTTGGTTTTATAGATTTTGACCAGGCCGTCACACTCGATCATGACGTCCTCGGGGATTTCTACCTCTTCCGGCTCCGAGGGGGCGTTATGTACCGATGCGTTCATGGCGTGAAAATCTTTGATCTTTTCCATTACCTGAATTTTCTTCATCGTATCCTCTCCTCTCTTACACCGGAACGATCCTTCCATCTTCCAGATGATAAACCTTATCCGCGATCTCCATTAGATCCGTGTCATGGGTGGTCATTACAATGCTGACGCCTTCTTTTTCGATCAACTCCCGGAAGATCTTCATGACCTGAAGCCCGGTGCCCGTGTCCAATTCCGCCGTAGGCTCATCGGCAAAGATCAGCTCCGGCTTGTGCGCGATGGCCCGGGCAATGGCTACGCGCTGCTGCTCCCCACCGGATAATTCCTGGGGCATGTGGTAAAGTCTGCTTCCCAACCCTACCAGTTTCAGGCATTCCGTCGCCCGTTCTCTAAGGTTGTTCTTCTTTCCGTATCCCACCAGGCGCAAAGGAAATTCCACGTTTTCAACGGCGGTCATCATGGGGATCAGAGCCACGGATTGGAAAATAAATCCCATGTGATATTTCCGAAATTCTTCCCGCTCACTTTCGCTCATCTCCTCCAAGGCCAATTCTCCAATATGAATGGATCCTGCCTTAGGGTAGTCCAAAGCACTTAAGAGATTTAATAACGTGGTCTTCCCGGAGCCGGATCTTCCTCTTAGGATGGTAAGTTTTCCTTTGGGAATCTGAATGTTGATATCGTGAAGGATCTCTAATTCTCTTCCTCCCACGGTAAAGCTTTGTTTGATATGACTTGTCTCTAAAATATTTTCCATCGATTAATCCTCCCCCAGTTTCAATGCCTGTGAAATATTGATCCGGGAGATCAGCTTGGCCAAGATGATCATACAGACAACAATCACGATTCCGATCACACTAAAGAGTCGGACAAAATCCATTCCCTGATTCACAACCTCCAGAGGTACGGCCTGTCCCGTGGAACTGTAGAAGATCTGAACCAGGGGAACAAACCAGACCGAAGCCATAAGCCCAATACCGGTACCGATCAGAAGCGACAGACCGGTGCTGAATATTTGCTCATTCACCAACATTTGGATAATTTCTTTCTTAGACATTCCCATGGCGCGGAAGACCCCGAACAGCAATTCCCGCTGTCGAATGGATAAGATCCAATAGATCAGAAAACCGGTGCAGCATAAGATCAGGATCACAATAAAACTCATGGTTAAAATTCCATTGGTCCCCTGGAAAAGAGCGTCGTTCTTGGTTTCCACCAGCTTGGACGCCACATCCTCAAAGATGGTATATTCAATGCCTTCTTTCTCCGCATAGTCATAGATAAATTGGGAAGATCCCTTTCCCTTGATCCAAACCTGATACGGGCGCATTCCGAAATTCTGTTGTACGGTGGCTAAATTCCCTACGATCAGGTAATGCTGGGTCGTCACCAGGGTGTTCTTCTCGTTGACCACCGTGGTTTCCTGAACATACCCGGGCCAATAGGGAATAAATCCATAAATGATCCCATCCATTTCCTTTCCTTCTTCGTTGGTAAAGGATAATTTATCCCCAATCTCCATTCCATAACGGGTATGGTAGTTCATGCTGACCAGAACCGCGTCTCCTCTTTTACCTAAAGTATTCAAATAATCATTGATATGAACGGGAAGAAGTTCCGTTTGAAAATTGGAAACCGTTTCCCCAAAGTTTTTGGTATCAATTGCCATTAACGTGGTATCCGACTCCGTTCCCTGGGTATCACTTTGATAACTGGTCGTGATCTTATCATCCACATATACCTTCGTTGCCTTATCCACCCCTTCCATGCTTTCATAGACGCCGAAATCCGGTTCTGTATAAGTAAGTTCCAGATCCGGATTGTCCTTCACCGCCAGAGCGTTGGACTCCCAGGGCTGTTTTAACACAAGATCCGCGCCAACGGTGTAGCGGGTGTTCTTCTCCGAATTGGATAAGATGGTCCGGGCCACCGTCGAATTAAAAAGTCCCAAGGCCACCGTAAACATTAAGAATACCATCATAAACGCCTGCTTCTTTCCGGTTCGGATGATCTGAAGGAACGAAGCAAAGAAGCTGGGCTTCCAATATTTTCTTCCGATGAGGAAGATCACCCGGATCAGCAAAGGCTGAAGACGTAACGCCACCAGACCGGCGCTGATAATAAATAAAGACGAGCAGATAAACAGGAAGGGGTCAATGGCTTTTCCTTCCAACATATCCTGAACCAACGCGTCTTCCCGGGAAGTAAAGGAATATAATCCGTAAAGGGACACCGCCAGCAGGATCACATCCAGATACACCTTGGACCAAAGACTCCTGGTTCGGTCATGTTTCTTCTGTTTGACATTCACAATGGTAACGTTGCTTTCCCGGATCACCGGCAAGACCATAAACGCCACGCTGACCATCATGGCACCCAGGACATAGAAGAATACGCCAGGTCCAATGACCACATGCAGGGCTTTTCTCTGAATAAATTCCAGGAAACCGTTGGTGGAGCCCAGCACCTGGGTTAGAAAATACCCCAACGGGATTCCCACGATGCAGCTGGCCACCGCTAAGATCGTGGACTGAACCAGATAGATCAGCAAAATCTGTTTTCGGGAACTTCCACGGCTCTTTAGCAACGCGATCTCATTCTGCTCCAGATCCAGCATCTGGCGGGAGATCATAAAGATAAAGGCCAAAAGCAGGGACAAAACCGGGATCTGAAGGATCAGCAAGGTAGTGGATACCTTCTTAGATTCCACCTGGTACTCCCGTAACATCGGCAGGCATTTGGGGTCATTCATCTTGGAGAATCTCCCCTTGGACACTTCTTTCTGATAGTTTTCCATATGACTGACCACATGATTCACACGATTCGGTTTCAGTTTCAAATAATCATAGATCAGATCCCAGGAACACTCAATGTTAAATCTCTGATTGTCTTTGGAGATAAAGAGAGAATCAAAAAGAGCCGGAGACAAGAATAACTCCATATAATAGTCATTGGGGCTCTTAACCCAATAGGCATCGGTTTCATCCTTTGCCTCGTAAACGCCTACAACCTGGATGGATACCGGTTCTCCTTTCTCATTGGTGATCTTCTCAAAGGTGATCACATCCCCTACCACCATATCCAGTTTACTCATGGCGCGCTGGCTGATCACCACCGGAATATATCCTTCCCGGGTGAAGGTATCCGTGTAACCTTCTCCGGCCAGGATGTTCCAATGTTGGTCCATATCCGTCTTAGCGGCCAGACGAATGGTTTTGGTCGTGGATTTATTTCCCCGGGCCATGGCATATTTCCCCCGCAATTTATTGGTCGTAATGGTACGGATGAAATACTTCTCTTTGACGCCAATGGCCTCCGCCGCGTTCCTGGCATACGTTTCCATGGCATAGAATTCCTCTTCCATGCCCCTTCCGGCTAACATGGACGCTTCAAAATTTACATTGTCCGGATATTCATTTTCTTCCTGTATAAACTCCTGATATTTGGAATTTAACGTTTTTTCCAAAGCCGCATTTAAATACATGGGGTTGCTGGCTGCGATGGCCATTAGTAAGACATTCCCGATCAGCAAGCATACAACCATCCATTTTTTATGCCACAGCTTTTGTTTGATAAAACGGATCATGGTTATCCTCCTATACGATTAACCCATGGTAAGCACCAATTGGTCTCCTTCCTCCACGCCCTGCTCGATCACATATCCCTGTTCGTTATGGAAATTGGTGACCACATATCTCTTATGAATGCTTCCATCTCGCCATTTATACACAAAATACCGATTGCTGTAATCCGTGGATTCGGAATTGATCGCCTCTTCACGAACCAGGATCACATCTCTTAATTCATAGGAAACCGCTTTGATGTAAATCGTCTGATCTTCAAAATCCAATCGCTCCCGATCCGATTTCTTCACCTTAATGTATACTTCACTTTCTCCACTGTCATCCGTTGTTTCCACCCCGGTAAGATCCGACGCGGTTTTTACCCGACCGGTGCAAACCTTCTTCGCGCGACGGATGCTGGATCCAAAGCAAATATTGACCTTCATGTTATAGCGAAGCTTCCCTTCCGGATCCGGTACCTTTAACAGCCACCGGTCTCCTTTCCGCATACGGACCACTTCCTTGGAAGCCTCGATCCGGTCTCCCTCTGAGCTTTTGGCCGTTGCCACTACGGTTCCGCTTTTCTTCGCGTACAAATTGGTCTTATGCCTTCTCGCCAGCTTTTGACGATAGGCTTTTTCCTGTTCCTTTACTTCTTTTTCTCCCAGGCGGTACGTCTTGATCTGTTGCTGCAGTTGCTTGATCTCCAAGGCTTTCTGCTTTCCTTCCGCCGTATTCTTCAACCCCTTATAGGCTTTTTGCAGCAAAGACAGCTGGTTTTCCAAGCTCTTCAAGCCCACCTCATAATTGGACCTGGCCTGCTCCGTTAAAATCCGGTCTTTTTCCAATTTTGCCTTGGAGATTTCCACATGGTAAACCGCCAGTACATCTCCTTTTTCCACATGGTCCCCTTTTTTTACTTTCATGTGATCTAAGACCGCACCTTCATCGTCAATGTAGACGGACTCCACAGCGGTATATTCCATCTTGGCCGTATCCACAAAACGATCCTGATAATTCTTCTTCCTCGCCACTTCCAGCTTATATTCATCCTCTCCGACTTGAACGGAGGAACCGGTGGCAAGGGCAGAACCGGTGGCAATGGCGGAACCGGTAGCGGTGGATGTTCCCTTTTCCGGAACGTAGAGCATGGCCTTGTCACTTTTGGTTTTCTCAGACTTACACCCGACTAATCCGGTGAACGTCAAGACCGAAACTCCCAACAATACTGCCACACGGTGAAGGGAGGCGGTTGTTTTCTTAATCTTCCACATAAACCACATCTCCTTCCTCCAGGCCCATGACAATCTGCGTATAAGCTTCCGTGGCCGTTCCGGTGGATACCACCGTTTTTACCTTGGCGTCCCCCTGTACCACGTATACGTATTCTTCTTCCTTATTTTTAAAGACCGCGTTGGTGGGTACCACCAGCGCATCTTCCACCGCATCGGTGTAAAGCTCGATGGTAGCCGAACTTCCGATGGGGATATTCAGATTCTTAGATGTAAAATCAAACCAGCTGTTACTGGGATACTCACCCATTTCAATGGCTTGCTGATCAATCTCTTGTTCTTCCGGTTGAATGGAATACCGTTTTCCATTGACCAACGCCACGTATTCACTGGCCTTGGCCAGATCCGAATTTGGAATATAATCGGTCTTTAAGCGAGGCTTCTCCATGTTGGCGATCTTAAATGCTGTCACCCCGCCCTGCACGGAATATCCGCTGCCGCCGGTGGTGGACAAGACCTCCCCTACAATGGGGGAATAAAGCTTGGCATTCTTTACCCCTTTCTTCTGACGAGCCACTTCTCTCTCCTGCTGACGAAGGGATAATTGCTGCATCTCTCTTTGCTGACGAAGCTTTAATCGGGCGATCACGATATCTTCCTTCAGCTGCTTGATCTGGGCTTTAATCCCCTTCTTCTGTTCGTTCGGGGCCGTCTTTAATTGTTTCCGGTATTGATTTTGCTGTTCCTCTTGAATTTTGATCTGGATCAACGCCTCTTTATTGGCAGAGGCGTTGGATTGTCGAATCTCTTTTAACTGCTTTTGAGCCGTTTTAGCTCCATTGGATACGCCCTTAAGCGTTGCCAGCAAATCTCCCTTTTGCACCCGATCTCCGACCGACACCTTTAATTCCCCAATGGTTCCGGAGGAGGAAAAGGCCAATTCTTCTATCTTTGGGATTACCTGGGCTACATAAGAAGTTACGCCGCTGATGTCCATGCGAACCACCGGCTCTGTATCCATTCGGATCCCCACCGGCTCTTCCAGCTTCGGTATCTCCTCTTTCGCCTCTTTTTTCCCGCATCCGCTAAGGACAAGGGAAAGCACCAGGGAAAGCACCAGGCAAAGTACTACGATCTTCTTCATCATCTCTTTCTCCTTATCCGCTGATCACTTCATCGTTTTCTTCCAAACCGGAAGTGATGATGGTATACTGGTTCACCGTATCTCCCACCGTTACTTCCTTCATGGTTTTCAAACCGTTCTCATCTTCCATATAAACAATATGCTGATCCCCCATTTTATAAACAATGGCGGAAGGCAAATATAACACATCCTTATCTTCTTTCAAAGATACCTGATAAGAGCAAACCGTTCCGTCGTCAAAATCCACCGGGGTTTTCAGCGTAAACCAAATCTTCTTTTTATTCTTCTTTGAGCGATGAAGAATGGCCTTGTATTCATGATTTCGGATTTCTACACTGCACATTTCCCCGTCGTTGCAATATTTCGCATAGGGCGACGTGGCAACAAAACGGTTTTCTTTTTTCCCTTCAATGACAACAATGGGATCCTCGCTGCTTCCATAGGTTCCCTCCACGTTGTCCATGACCTCCACAACTTTTCCGGTTACAAATGCCGTGATCAACTCATCCTTAATCTCTCTTCGGGCAATTTTTACATCCAATTGCAGAAGATAGAGAGAGGATTTATAAGACCGGATCTGCTGATCGTATTGAGTTTTTATATTTTGGATTTCGGAGGCACTTCCTCCCAGATGTTTGAGACGTTTCATCTCCGCCGCTTTTAATTGATTGGCGTGGCGAATCTGTAAACGAAGTTTTTCGATGTTATTTTTAGATTGACGCAACGTATTCTCACTTCCGGGAAGCTCATAGCTCATGACCTTATCCCCGATGCGAACGTGTTGTCCTTTTTTAACATAGATCTTTTTGATCATACTAACGCCGTCGGCCGTAATCTCTTCCTGCGTGGTTCCCCGGTATTTTCCTACAATTTCCATGGTTTTCTTCAGGTCTCCTTTTTTCACCTTGACCTTGTTGTACTCCATGTCATCGCTGTTCTTCGTTACCGGAGCTGCCTGAAATTCCTCTTCCGTCGGCAAAAGTCCGCAGCCTGTAAGCATACATAAAAAAACGCTGAAAAGCGCGAGAAAATAATAACCCCTGATTCTCTTCATTCTTCAGACCTTCCTTTGTTCTTACTACATAATTTCCCCAAAAACAGTATACCATACCCTCTTGGATATGAAAAGAGAAAAACCGGATTTACCACGAAAGTGGCAGCAAGCGCTTTTCTTCTTCTTTATTCTCTGGTTAAAAGCGGTCTTACAAATTCATCCGGCATGGTCTCTCCGTATTTCAGACGCCATTTGGTCTGATATACGTTTGTCGCAGAGAGATCCTGTTCCCAAAGCTTTCGTTCCTCCGGAGACAACTTCTCAAGATCCCGGGCGATCCGGGTTAAAAACAGTTCTTTCGTCCCGAGCCATTCTTTTCCCCGATCACTTACACCCAGCACACGAAGATAGGAGATCCCCTCCTTCTCCAGGTCAAAGTCCTGAATCCCCAATAACATCTGAACCAGACAGCGTTTTAACCTGGCCATGGATACGCCCTTATGCTTGACCTGCGTAAGCAGTCCGGTTACCGTCGTTTCCTTTCTGGCAAAGAATTGAAAACGGCGGAGGATTTCCGCGGTTACATCCTTGGCTCCTGCCAAATCCCCCCGTAAGATCCCCCAGAATATCTCATCCCGAAAGTCCTCTAACTCCAAATGTGGTTCTCCCCTTCGTTTCTGACGAAGTTCTGAGGCAGACAAAAATTCATTGTTTCGGGGAATTCCGAAAATCTCTCCCGGGAAATCCTTGAGATTGCAACAATATTCGATTCCTAAGATGTCATTGGAACCCGGTACGAACCCGGTGGCATATCGTTTCTCATAAGCGGTGGCAAATGCCTTGGGATAGGTCATTCCCTGCTTTAGCAGATGTTGAATGGTTGAATCAAATTCCAGATCCAGACGCTCTTTCTTTGCGGCGATCTCCTGAATCTTAGATAGATCTCCGCACTCCAATCCAAAGGCAATGGATGTAACAAAAGGCATGCTTTGCAAAGCAAGCATGCCTCCATATGCATAATCTTTCGCGCTGCTAACACAAAAACGCGCAGGTAATTCCACGATCAGATCTGCCCCCTGATCCAGGGCGGTCTGCGCACGTTCATATTTGGAAAAAAACGCCGGTTCTCCACGCTGCACCCAATCCCCGGACATAACCAGTACGATCCCGTCGGCGCCACTTTTTTTCCGGGCCTGATCCATGACGTACTGATGCCCCCGGTGAAAAGGGTTATATTCGCATAGAATCCCTACAGCGGACATATTATTCTCCTTCCACGCTAAAGCGTTTCTTCGTGCTCATTAATACTCCATTCACCTTAATAAACAACTGATAGGTATCGGCCGGCAGGTGATCCAGCCACATACAGATCCTGTAATCGGCGGTACGGAACACATCCATGGTCTGATAGGTATCGTCGTAATCCACCTTCCAAACCCCGGTCTCTTTTCCAACAAAATATACTTTTTCCACCATGTGGTCCACTTCCTCTACATAGAAAATGTCCTCCTGGCGACGGAAGCGGATTTCCGGAACATTTTTCGTAACAGCTTCCTCAAAGTTGATTTCTTTGCTGTCTTCCTCCTTCATCCGTTCCGGTCTCTTCAATTCTCCCAGCACATAGTCATTCTCTCTAGCCAGAGGCTGGCACAGACTTTCCGGATCCGGTTCAAAGGGATGAGCCCGGAAGAAACCGGGTTTTACATAATATTCACTTAGGATCTTTTCCGTTTCAAAATCCACTTCCTGGATCACGCCAAGGTTTCCGTCGATCTCCGGAACCAGAAAGCCCCCCATAATATAAAGGCGGTTGGATTCCATGTCATACACGGCATTGGAGCGGATCTTGGATTTCGGCGTCGCGATCCTCTTAAACAGTCGAACCGTCATTTCCTTCTCATCGATTTCATAGAAACAGATGTAACTTTGATCATCCTCATCGAAGAACGGCACCTTTCTTCTCTTATGCCAATGGTTGTCAAACAGCATAATATATCGTTTATTGGGCTTCATACCCGTTTTAAATTTCACTTCAAACGCCGCATGCTGCTGGTAAAAATAAGGGACATCACCCACCGGTTTTAAAACGTATTTTTCCATCTCCGTCCCTTCCCAGAATCTGGGATCACAGAGAATCCAGCGAATCTCTTTCTTCGTCCAGTCGAAATCGGCAACGGAGTGAAGATTCCGCATGGAAACCAGCATCGAATCAATCTGACGATTGTAATTGGCGGAATTAATATGGGCCCAATCCTTCATGTTCACATAGGTGTCGTCAAAGACATCCTGCACACAGATCGAATCTACGATCTGTCCGGTGGTCCGGTCGATCTCGATCACCATATCTTCCGAGTGTTCGATCAAACTGTTGCCGGCTGCTAAAATATTCCCGCCGGGCGTCTTCTCCTCCACCGTATGATGGGCACCATTCTTAACCAAAAACGTAGTTCCCACCCGTCCTAAATAATCCATGTCATACATCTGAACCGAGTGGGGGTTGGTGAACGTAGGGGCCGACATATCTTTCTCCATAAAGAGAAAACGGCCTTTGGACAAGGGAAAGATCCCATATCCCTTCGGACGGATCTTCAAATAATACCGGATCTGCCCCTGCTTATCAAATACGCAAGTGTGGATGTTAATGCCTCCTGCAATTAAAATGTTGGAATACAAAGCATCCGGATTAACTTTCTTTACGGTGATGGCGTCCTGTAATTCGGACGGAAGCTTTCCGGTTTCAATCTCAAAATTTCTGGTATCGCATACCGTATCTTCTTCATCCAACAACTCGATGCGGATGTGATTCTTCCGATCCGCATACATGCCGATAATGGGAATCCGATGACGCTTACAGGCCGGATAGACATAGGTAAAATCCGTATCCTTCGTATCTCCTACCACCGTGGCCCGCACCTTATAATCCATAATGGTCGTAAACAAAACCATAGCTGTAAGGGGTGCATGCCCAAAGGGGTTTACCACCGCTAACATGTTGTTAAAAGTATATTTATCGCTGCGAAGCTGTAATTCCAAAAACCAATCCCTGGCCTGGGACGTTAAGGAATACATCTTCTCCTCCGTTATATTGGAGCGATATTTTTCACACTTCTTTCTACGAAAACTATCCTCATATTCCAGGGATCCTCTGGTCACCCACGCCGACGGACGGATCACAATCACCGCCCCATTGTCATGGTAGACTTTCTTCTTCCTGGCTTTTGCCGCTTTCTGTGATTCTTTCTTTAGTTGATTTATATTTTCCCGGATCTTTCGAATCTTGTTTTTCATGCTTTATCCCCCTAAAGGTATTTTCCCACCAAACGGATGTCTACACACGACTACATTATATAGCTAAATTCTTATTTCGTCAATTTCCTTCTGTTACTTTTCCGGTCTTTTTATGATGATACAGGGGATAGATCTTTCCATCGACTTTTACCACCCTGCCTTCGTATTCCAAGGTGTTTTGGCTAAAGAAAATTTCCACCCGTTCCACCGGATAGTCGGAAACGTCGTATTTTTTCGCATAATTGTTTAAGGAGAGCTGGGCCGCTACCGGATAGAAGGGATTATGAAAAAATACCCCTCCCACGCCGAACACAAGAATCAATCCCACCGGGATCAGCGCCAACCGTTTTCCTTTCTTCGCAATGGCCATATGGATCAAGATCCCGCCGGCGCATCCCAGGGCCAAAAGCATGAGAACCGGGGGCAGGATATTTAAGATCAGCTGCGGCTTGGACATATCCACAACGCCAAAGGTATTTCTCCGCCCTTCCACCATTTGATAACAGATATCTAAGATTCCGTTTACCGGAAGGATCAGCCATCCGTATTTTCCGAAAAGCGCCGTAGCGATTCCTCCCAGGATCGGCAGGTATATCATACAAGCCGGAATGTCAAAATATAGATAATATCGTATATAGCAGAGTAACGCTCCTGCCACCAGAAGAATGCTTACCAGTCCCAGACCGATTTTCGTTCCACGTTCTTTCATGTTGATTTCCTTTCTCGTCCGTAACGCTTCGTTAGCCGCCTTACATATTCTAAAATTCCCGGCGTTAGGTCCTTTTCTCCCATGCGCCATTCCCAGTTTCCGCCTAAGGTGGACGGCGTGTTGATCCGGGCCTCCTCTTCCAGAAGCAAATAGTCCGCTATGGGGATGATGCACAGATCCCCCACACTTCGCATCGCAAGGATCACCAGTTGTCTGGTTAATTCTTCCCGAACTTTCCTGGATTTGATCTGGCTCCAATCCGCTGACAAAAGTCCCCGGGAAGGGAGGGACAAATACCGGAGCGCTACACCTAAATCCCCGGAGCTTAACTCCTCCCACCAGGCCATGGTCGGGGGATTATCATGAGTCCCCGTATAGACCACACAGTTTCTCTCATAATTGTGAGGCATATAATCGCTTTCCTCCCGGGCGTCAAAGGCAAATTGTAATACCTTCATTCCGGGGAAGCCGGACTGGGCTAACATTTCCTTTACACCGTCGGTTAAAAAGCCCAGATCCTCCGCAATAATTTTCTTTTCTCCCAACGCTTTTTTTACTTCTTCAAAGACCGCTAAACCCGGGCCATCCTCCCAGTGCCCGTTCACGGCGGTTGCTTCTCCATAGGGAATGGAATAATATTGATGAAATCCTCGAAAATGATCGATCCGAAGCATATCATAACGAAGAAAGGCGTGTTCCATCCGCTTGATCCACCAGGCGTACCCTTCTTCCTTATGCTTTTCCCAGCGATACAAGGGGTTTCCCCATAACTGACCGGTTTCTGAAAAAGCGTCCGGCGGACAACCGGCTACGGCCACAGGCACCAGGCGGTCATCCAGCTGAAACAATTCCGGATGACTCCAGGTGTCGGCGCTGTCGGCCGCAACATAGATGGGAATATCCCCGAAAATGCGAATTCCTTTCCGATTGGCATAGTTCTTTAACCGCTGCCATTGTCGTTCAAATTCGTACTGGAGAAATTCATAAAATAAGATTTCATCCTCATAAAGTTTTGTGTATTTTGCCACAGCATCCGGCTCATGGCGTCGGATCTCTTCCTCCCAGGTCTGATAAGACGCTCCGTCCTTCGCGTCCTTGATCGCCATAAAAAGCCCGTAATCGAAGAGCCAGTCCTCTTCCCGCTGTAGAAACGCCAGAAATTCTTTATCCTCCTGAATGTGGCTGTTCCGGTAGGCGGTTCGTAGCAAAGGAAACCGGTTCTTATATTGTTTGTGATAATCGATCTTACCGGCCTTTCCTTCCAGATCTGCTTTCTTTACCTGTTCCTCCGTAAGCCATCCCCGGGAGATAAAATCCTTTAAGGACAGAAAATAAGGATTTCCCGCAAATGTGGAGAACGATTGATAGGGAGAATCCCCGTACCCGGTAGGTCCCACCGGTAGGATTTGCCATACGGATTGTCCCATTTCCTCCAAACGATCCACAAATTCATACGCCGCAACATCGAAACATCCAATTCCATATTCGGATGCAAGACTTGCCACCGGCAGTAAAATTCCGCTTTCTCTCATGGCGTTCTCCTTTCCCGGTTTATTTTTGAACCAGCGAGTGACTGACTTTCACTTCATATTTTTGAGCCCGTATCTCATAAACCGTCACAAAATTTTCTCTTTGTCGAATGGATAAGATCTGACTTTGGTAGGTTTCCAAAACGGCTTTGCTGTTCTTATCGACCAAAGACAAAACCACATACGCATCTTCGGTTTCCACCGGTCCTGCCATACCCCCTTTTTCCAGGAGCAACGCTTCCTTGTGAAGGGTTTCATCCTTGTCCAGATCTCCCACATATTCCTCTTTGGCCAGTTTTCCGGTTTGGGCGGCATAGCTCATAAAATTCCCGGCATAAGACGCTCGCCCATCCGCCCAGGCTTTCGCCTCGTTGTATTTTTCTTCTTTGTCCTCCGGGGTGAATTCCCAGGTTACTTTTTGAATCTTTTCCGCCTCGGTTCCTTCTCCCCCAACATCCTTCCCCCAAACCTCGTACATTTTCACGGCCAGGTTATTCTCCTCGTAGATGCGATGTAATAATTCCTTGGAGATCTTATAATTCTTTACCTCATCCTCCGGGATGGAAGCATATAACTCATCCGCCTTATGGTCCATGTCTTTGATCTCATCGACCCCAAGGCTAACGTTGTTTCCGTCCGATTCCTTGACCAGGATCTTAATCTGGATGATCGTCTTTAGAAGTTCCTCCAGACTCTCCTGATCCATGGATTTCCCCTGGAACTCATAATTCCATAATGCATCCGGATACGCGGTCTTTAACGGCGTTTGCAGCAACCATTGGTAGGTTAAATATTCCGCGTAGGTAACTGTCGTGTCCCCCACGGAAATGACCACCGATTTATCTTTTAATTTTCCCCGGTCCACGGCATGCGCTTTTTGCACCTTCGGATCTCCGCTGCCATTTTTCCTGCCATGGCATCCGGTCAGACCGGATACCCCCACACCCAGGATCAGGCAAAGGGGGAGAAGTCTCCGTATGATTCTTTTCCCATTCATGACCTGTTCGTCCTTTCTCGATTCCGTTCTTTCATAACTCTTACCATTCACGATCTGCTCGCTTCTTTCTTAGTTTCTTGCCCTATTTGATTCCTTCTTGATTTTTCCCTTTCTCAATAATGGAGGAAAAAACGGGAATCAGATTTTTCACCTGTTCCTCAATGGGTGCCCCGGTTAATTGATAGGCAAAATGGGATTGGGGCATAGGGCGAAATACAATTAAAGGATGATAACTTTGTAAGAGCCCTGCGATCCGGTCCACCAGAATCGGCGCGTCCTTGGTAAACCATATTTCTACCTCGTTTCGCACCTGCTTTACTTCGGAAATGTATAATTTATGGGCTTCTGCCTTCATAACCGACACCTCCAGTAAGGTTTTTAGCTCCCTGGGCGGCGTTCCAAAGCGATCCTGCAATTCCTCCAGCATATCTTCCTGTTCTTCCGGGGTTTCGATCTCGGCAATTCTTTTATAGAATTCCAGTTTCTGAATTTCATTGGGAATGTATTCCACCGGAATATATCCGTCCACTCGCAGATCAATGGTGGTTTCAAATTCTCCCTCCACATCCGAAGTTCCCTTTAACCGTTTGATCTCATGGTTTAACATTTTGCAATACAGATCGTACCCCACCGCTTCCATATGACCATGCTGCTTAGCGCCTAGAAGGTTTCCGGCCCCTCGTATCTCCAGATCCCGCATGGAGATTTTCACACCGGACCCCAAATCCGTAAATTCCTTAATGGCAGCCAGCCTTTTTTCCGCCTCTTCTTTGAGGATCTTATCCCTGCGATAGAACAAAAAGGCGTAAGCCACCCGGTTGGAACGTCCTACACGCCCCCGGAGCTGGTATAACTGCGACAGCCCGAACCGCTCGGCATCGTTAATGATAATGGTGTTTACATTGGGAATATCCAAACCCGCTTCCACAATGGTGGTAGACACCAGCACCTGGGTATCTCCCTGGATAAAGGAAAACATAACATCCTCCAATTCCTTCTCCCCCATTTGACCATGGGCATAACGAACCGTGATCTCCGGCACCATCGCCTGAACTTCCGCGGCTACCCGGTCAATGTCTGCCACCCGGTTGTGTACAAAATACACCTGCCCGCCCCGGGCGATCTCCCGGACAATGGCTTCTCGGACCATTTCCTGATCCGATTCCATCACGAAGGTTTGGATGGGCATTCGATCCATCGGCGGTTCTTCCAGCAAACTCATATCCCGGATTCCCACCAGGCTCATATGAAGGGTTCTGGGAATGGGGGTGGCCGATAAGGTTAATACGTCCACCCGGGTATTTAACTCTTTTAGTTTTTCTTTTTGTTTTACACCGAAGCGTTGCTCTTCGTCGATGATCAAAAGGCCTAAATCCTTGAATTCCAGAACCTTATTTAATATTTTATGGGTACCGATCAGGATATCCACCGAGCCTTTCCGGACCTTTCCCATGATCACCCGCTGCTCCGCCGGGGTACGCAAACGGCATAACAATTCCACTTCCACGCCAAAATCCCGCATCCGTTCTTTAAACGTGGTATAATGCTGGCTGGCTAAGATCGTCGTAGGCACCAGCATGGCAACCTGTTTGGAGTCCATAACCGCCTTAAACGCCGCCCGGATCGCCACTTCCGTTTTCCCGAATCCTACATCTCCGCAGATCAGACGATCCATGATCCTGGAACTTTCCATATCCCGCTTGGTATCTTCGATAGCGGTTACCTGATCCTCGGTTTCTTCATAGGGAAACAATTCTTCAAATTCTTTTTGCCAAACCGTGTCCGGTTCAAAGGCATGCCCGGTTCCACTTTGCCGTTTGGCATACAAGGCCACCAGTTCCCTGGCAATATCCTCTACCGCTTTCTTAACTTTGCCCTTGGTCTTCTTCCACTCCCCGGAGTGTAATTTATTTAGCTTCGGGGTTTTCTCCCCATCCGCGGAGGCGTATTTTTGCAACAGTTCCACCGAGGTGGCAGGAATGTATAAGTTCCCTCCCTCCGCATAAGAAACTTTTAAATAGTCCTTGATCACATGATTCTGTTCAATCTTTTCCAGTCCCTGATAGATCCCCAGCCCGTGATTTTCATGCACCACGTAGTCGCCGATCTTCAACTCACTAAAACTCCGGATCCTCTCTCCGTCGTATTGGGATTTCCGACGTCTTTTCTTCCTCGTTCGGCCGAACAAATCCGTTTCGCCGATCACCACCCACTTCAAAGAAGGCAGTTCAAAGCCTCGCCCTAACTGCCCTTTGCTGATCAAAATCTCCCCCGGTTTCAGTCGAACATCCCAGGCACTTTTATAAACCGTATGGATCCCCGCATCGTCTAAATGGGTAAAGAGACGACGGGCTCTGGTGAGAGATCCGGATAATACCAGTACCCGGTAACCCCGCTTGGAATATTTTTTTAGATCTTTTTCCAATTCCATGAAATTCTTGTTGTAGGACGGGGCCTGAACGGTAGGGATTTCGTAGGAGGGAAGGGAATCTTCCGTTGATTTCAGGGTATGAAAATAGATACAGGGTAATGTCTCCAGTTTCGCAAAGACTCCCTGACTTCCATACAAAACGTCCATCTGTCCCGGAAGAACCTGCCCCATTTCCAGACGATTCTTCATGGAATCCAAAAACTCATATTCCACCGTTTCAGCACGCCGTTTACAGCGGGCTTTTTCATCCACAAATACCGGGATCTTAAGACTTTTGATATAATCAAAAAAAGATTGACGTTTCTTGATAAAAAAAGGTAAATAACTTTCTACATTGACCATTTGAGGGTTGATGGTTAAATATTCCAGGAACTCTTCCACCTGTTCCGTTAGTTTTTTGGCGTATTTGTAGTGCTTTCCAGCCTCCAGTGCCTTCACTTCCTCTGCCAGTTCCTTGCGAATGGCGTGCATCCCCGCAGCCTTCTCGCTTTCCGTTAGGATGATCTCCAACGCCGGCGTTACATAAATCTCCTCCACCGGCTCGATGGAGCGCTGGGTCTCCACATCGATCATGCGAATGTTATCTACGTCGTCCCCCCAAAGCTCGATTCGATACGGGTTTTCCTCCGTTAGAGGGAAAACATCGATCAGATCCCCTCTTCGGGAAAATTCTCCGGCTTCGGATACCTGACCGACGTGGCAATATCCTAATTCTACCAGTTTTTCCACGAAATCCTCCAACAGCGTGTCTCCCGTGTGGATCTTGATCTTATTTTTTTCATAAACAGAAAAAGGGAGGCTTTGATTCATTCCTCCATCAATGGTTGTTACCACGATCACATCTTTTTGATCCAGCAACGCACTTAACGTTCGCAGGCGCTCCCTGACAATGGCGTTGCCATGGAGATCCGCCCGGTAAAAGATCATATCCTTTGCCGGATAATAGAAAATCCGATCCTCGTGATAATAAGTTTTTAATTCTTCGCAGATTGCTTTTGCCCGTATCTCATCATAAGTGACGATCACATAAGGGCCTTTTCCTCCCAAAGCCGCCATCAGATAGGTCTTTCCGGAATCCATGCACCCGTAGATTTCCGCGGGATATTGATTCTTTTCCATCCGTTCTTTGACGTCCCGGTAGGCATCTAACTCCTCCAAAGGCCAAAATAAAGTATTCACGATTAAGTTCCTGCTTTTTTATTATATAAATTCATGGCATGTTCCGCTCCGTTTTGTAGAATGTCCTCTACCGCATCGCATGCCACTTCTAATGTTTCATCCATAATCTTCTCATCGGTCTTGGATAAGCGTCCCAGCACATGGCGCACCAGGTTTCCATTCTCCGGCTTATCACCTACACCGATCCGGACTCGGATGAACGCATCCGTTCCCAGATGGCGGATAATATCCTTCAATCCGTTATGACCACCCGCACTCCCCTTTTTGCGGATCCGGATCTGCCCCACCGGTAACGCGATGTCATCCGACGCAACAATAATATCCTCCGGCAAGATCTTATAATAATCCGCCAGTCCCCGTACGGCTTCTCCGCTTAGATTCATAAAAGTCATGGGTTGCGCAATGATCACACTCTCTCCGTGAATTCTCCCTTTCCCATATACAGCCTTGCATTGATTCTCCCGCAGGGGGATCTGATGACGATCCGCCAGACGAATGGCCAATCCAAATCCAATGTTATGCCTGGTTCCCGCATATTCCCTGCCGGGATTTCCTAAGCCTACGATTAGCTTCATGAGACGGCCACCTCCTTGTGGTCGCTGGGATCCGGAATATTTTTAATGATGTTCTTATAAATTCTTGTATAGAAGAAAACACTGCAGATCACCGACATTCCCTCCGCTACCGGGAAGCACCACCAAACCATGTCGATTCCGCCGATCCTCCCGAAAATATAAGCCACCGGGAGCAAAACCAGCAACTGTCTTGCCATAGAAACGATCATGCTGTAGATCCCATTCCCCAAGGATTGAAACATGGTTCCCGCCATAATGCAAAACCAGGCCAGCAAATAATGCACACCGATCTTTCGCAGCGCCGGCACCCCTAGGGTGAGCAAGGTAGAATCCCCGGTGTTAAAGATCTTAAGGAGCGTCCCCGGAAGGATCTCAAATGCTAAAAATCCAAGAATTGCCAATCCAAAGGCATAACAGAGACTAACTTTAAAGGCTCCGATCACACGTTTTCTCTTGCCTGCCCCATAGTTATATGCCACAATGGGAATCAAGGCGTTACTCATACCGAACAACGGCATGAAGAAGAAACTTTGCAGCTTATAATAAACGGTAAATACTGCCACCGCACTGGAGTTCAAAGCCAGGATAATGCGGTTCATGGCAAAGTTCATAACGGCTCCCACCGATTGCATGATCATAGCCGGAACCCCTACGGTAAAAATTGCTTTTAAAATAGCTGGATCAAATCGGAATCCTCGCAGCGTAAGGTGGATTTCTTTATTTCTCGTTCGATTCAAATACAATCCGATGATGGTAGCAACCACCTGACCAAATACCGTAGCCGCCGCTGCACCGGCCACGCCCATCTTCGGCGCGCCTAATAAACCGTAGATCAGGATCGGATCCATAATACAGTTGATCACGGCGCCGGTGATCTGGGGGATCATGGAATAAAAGGTCCGTCCGGTGGACTGCAGCATTCGTTCCATGATGATCTCCATATTAACGGCTAAGGAAAAACAGGAAACAATCCGAAGATAGGTGATTCCGTATTCCAGCTTTCTTCCTGTCGCTCCTTGTGCCATAATGAAAGGCTTGGCTAAGAAGATTCCCATGAGCAAAACCAGAAGATATCCCAGAAACATTAATACTACCCCATGAGCCGCGGCGTCATTGACTGTCTTTTGCTTTTTCTCACCTAAGGCCCGGGATAACACAGAATTCATTCCCACACCGATTCCATTGCAAATACCAATGATAATGATCTGCATGGGAAACGCCAATCCCAGCGCGCTGATGGCATCGGTACCTGCCGACACGAACTGGCCGGCTTCATCGTAAATCATTTCCCCGGTGGTAATACGGGATACGAACATACTGTCCACCACGTTATAAAACGCTTGAAAGAGCATGGACAGCATCATCGGCCATGCCATGCTCAATAATAATTTGGAAACGGGCATCACGCCCATTTTATTCTCTTTTACTACATCTTTCTTTTGTTCTTGCATTCTTTTCTCTTTCCTTTTCTAACTCTTTCCCCTATGCTAACACCCATTTCGACTAAATAATACCTTCCCCTTCTTTTTGCTGCAGCCAGAAAAGCATTTCAAAATCCGCCACCTCCATAGGCTTTGCGAAGAAAAATCCCTGGAACATATTGCAGCCCAAACGAACCATGCGTTCCAATTGTTCTTTGGTTTCCACCCCTTCGGTAATAACATTCATATCCAGACGATTGGACATGTCGATCACCGTCGCTAAAATATTCTCCGACCGAACACTATTCTCGGTTTCCTTGATGAATTCTTTATCAATCTTCAGAACATCGGCCTGAATGTTCTTCAAGGCACTCAGGGAAGAATACCCCTTTCCGAAATCATCGATCTCAATATCAAAACCGGCGTCATGCAGCGAATTCACCAAATGCAATTGCTGTTTTTCATCTCCCATGATAAAATTCTCGGTGATCTCTAATTTCAGACGTTTTCGGTCAATGCCATATTTTTCGATCAGATCCAGGATCACCTGATATACGTCAATGTAATAAAAGTCCTTGGGCGAAATATTCACGGAAATATATAATTCCTCCATATCGGTTCCCGTCCAGCTTTTCAGCACTTTCACCGCTTGTTCCCATACATAAGCGTCTAATTTGGCGATCAGTTCGGACCGTTCCAACACCTCGATAAATTCCACCGGCGGAACAATCTCTCCGGTATCCTTGATCCAGCGACACAAAGCCTCCGCTCCTTGGATCTTGCCATTGGCATATACCTGGGGCTGCAAATAAATATGGAATTCCCCACGATCCAACGCGGAGCGGAAATTCGCGATCACACGCTGCTCTTCCAACACCTTTTCTTTGATGCAATCATCAAAATACGCATACGTAACTCCCGGTCGGTCTTGAATGGATTTTAAGGCCATAATAGCCATTTCGCACATCGCATCCACTTCTAAGGAAAGGTCGGTCACTTCATACACACCAGCTTGAACCACCATGGGAAATCGATTGTTTTCCAGTTTTTCAGGCAGATCATCAAAGATCGAACTTAACTTTTCTTCAACGAAATTCCTGGCATTAACAAGGCAGACAAAACACCCATCACTCAACCTGGCGCAAACCTCATCCGGTTGTTGAAGGCTTTTTAATTTTCTCCCCATTATCGAGAAGATTTCGTTGTATTTATCTTTCCCAAACACTTCCCGAAATACTTCAATATGAGAAATGTCATACGCGACAATATAATAAGAACCCCCTTCTTTTTGAATCAGTTTTTGGGCACGCTCGTAGAAACGCGTTTCCGTAGATAAACCCGTTAAAGGATCAATGCCGATATCTTCCGGCTCTTTCTTCTCAGGTACCACAACGTTTTCAGGGATTCCTTTGGATTTTGTAATACATTCCAACACACAACTCATCTTGGTTTGATCCGGGAGCATAAAACGGATCGGTATCATCAAAATATGGTACGTGTTATCCTTATAGTATTCAATCTTTTCCAATCGTTCCCCTGACATGCACGCCTTATAGCTCCCGCAGTATTCACATCGCTTATTGCGATCCCATGCACGAAAGCATTCTTGTCCTTTTTTTACCTGACCGGATTCATGAATGATCAGTTCTCGACATTCTTCCGGATCTACCGTACGAACCACATCATAGAGATACGACATCTGCTGCATAAGCTGCAGCAATTCATGAAAATGATAAGTGACTGAACGCATACCTTTCACCCCTCTCTATGTCCCACCGAATCCGCCTCCTTTTTCAATCGTCTTACTAATTATTATACCACGTAGCCTATGATTTGTCTATGATTATACGTATTTTCCCATTGATTTTCGAAAGAAAAGAGACAGCCAAACTCGTTTCTTTTAGGGCTATGTATGAGATCGGATCCTGGAATCTTACGAAATTCATAATTTCCTGGGGACTTTTCCTTCGATGTAGATTCCATCTTCTCTGTATTCTTCCTTTTCTACAATTCCCAGACTACGGATCTTCGCTATTTCTCCGGCGTTTTCGTAAGGAAATACGGTCGAGATCCGTTCATAGCGTTCCTGGGAAATTTCTTCAATCTTATCCGTTAAACGTTCCAGACCAAACCCGGTTTTGGCCGAAATCTTCACGACCGCATCGGCCCGCGGATCCTTTCGGATCTCATTCTCCGGTACCTGATCCATTTTGTTAAAGACGGTGATCATCGGTTTCCCCACAACCCCTAACTCCTTTAACGTTTCGTAGACCACCTGCTGTTTTCGGTCATACTCCACATCCGAGGCATCACAGACCTGTAAGATCAAATCGGCATATTTGGCTTCCTCCAGCGTGGAAGAAAACGCCCGGATCAAATGATGGGGAAGCTTGTTGATAAATCCTACCGTGTCGGTAAGCAGAATGGTTTCCCCGTTTTTCAAGGTAAATTTCCGCGTGGTAGGGTCTAAGGTGGCAAACAGCATATCCGCCCGGAAAATATCCGCTCCTGTTAACGCGTGGAGAAGGGTGGATTTTCCTGCGTTGGTGTATCCAACAATGGCAACCACGTAGAATTGGTTCTTTTCCCTCTTCTGTCGCATGATATCCCGGGATCGTACCATTTTTTCCAACTCTTTTTTCAATTGGTAAATGCGTCTTTTAATCTTACGCTTGTCTACTTCCAGCTTTTTCTCCCCGGGACCTCTGGTTCCGATTCCGCCTCCCGTTCGGGACATCATGGTTCCGTAACCGGTTAGGCGGGTAGCCTGATAACGAAGCTGTGCCAGTTCCACCTGCAGCTTTCCCTCATTGGTTGTGGCGTGGGACGCGAAAATATCCAGGATCAACACCGTTCGATCAAGAACGGCACAGGGCAACGCGTCCTGCATATGCTTCATCTGGGCCGGTGATAATTCATCGTCACACACCACGAGATCCGCCTGGACACCTTGAACCATAGCGGCTAATTCTTCTAATTTTCCTTTCCCCAGATAGGTACCGGACGAAGGGTGCTCCCTGGTTTGTACCATTCGTCCCACGCAGGTTCCCCCGGCAGTTTTTAACAGGTCTTCCAGCTCATCTAAAGAGGCACCGGCAGATGGGGACATCTTGTCCGTTACTGCCACCAAAACAGCCTTTTCCATAATTCCCCCTTACGTGCAGCTTCGCACATCTTCCCGTTTATTGGACACATCGTTTCGCAGGTCTTTCCACGGTGTTCCATGGATCGCCTGGCAAATTTTTCTAACGTTTCTTCTTCGTTTTTTTTCTTGCTACCACCTGATAATAGAAGGTTTTCTTTTTCCATTTTATATCCAGGTTGAACTTTCTTTTCTTCTTAACACGAATGCGCAGGATCAATTTCTTCTTTGTCACTTTGACAACTTTGATCTTTCCTTTTTTTCTGGGATAGATAACTCGGATCTTCTTCTTTTTGATCTTGCGCTTAAAAGGATTTCGAATCTTCTTATTCCGGAATTTCCCGGTGCGTACCTGAATCTTTTTCCGCTTCTTTCCGGATGTAAGAGTTCCATTCTCAGATCCCGTTTCCTCTGAAACTTCCGCGTTTTGAACGGTACCCTGAGGCACGGCGGATGGGGTTGAAGCATAAGATCCCGTACCGGGAGTAGGGAAGGTAAGCGGATCTGCCGTGGTAATGGGAGCTTCCGTGGTAATGGGAGCTGTCGAATTGACCGGACCTTCCGTAGTAAGGGGAGCCGCCGTAGGAAACGGGACCGCCGTGGTAAAAGGTGCCGCCGTAGGGTCTCCCATGGGATTCGCTGTAGGATTTGACGTAGAATCCCCTTCTATTCCCGGAATCGCTGAAGTAAGCGGTGCTGCCGTAGAAAGCCCCGCGGGATCCTCTGTAGTATCCCCTTCCTTGGGATTTTCGGGGGCTTGCGTTCCTTCCACCGCGTCCCCTTCCTTGGGATTTTCAGGTGCTTGCGTCCCTTCCACCGCGTCCCCTTCCTTGGGATTTTCAGGTGCTTGCGTTCCTTCCACCGCGTCCCCTTCCTTGGGATTTTCGGACGCATGCGCCTCTTCCGGATCCTGGGTTACGGTAGGAGTTGCAGGGATCGTAGTATTTTCCTGGGAAGGAGCTTCCGTCCTGTCTTCCTCTTCATCGGTCTCCGACGGGGATTTCCCTTCCTCATATGCCACTGTGCAAGTGGCATCCAAATGTTCGGTACGTTTCACTTCCTGCAGCGTAGCAGGGTCTACCACCTGTTGGTTTCCATCGTTTTCATGGGCAGCAAACAACGCCGACAAGGCATATACAAATCCCGCGTTGTAATCCAACGCAACCTCATTGCAAGTAAAATCATCCGCTGTATCGTTGTACTCTCCATCTTTTTTTACGCCACCCACCAGGGCCCCGTATAAAATATGTGCCTGGGTCGTGGTCCCTTTCGTTCCCCCTTCGTAGCCGGACGCTGCCCGGTGATGAGGGTATCGGGGAGAATTTTCTTCCAGGCCGACCACAAAACTGTAGCCATTTTGGGCTCTTCCTAAAATTAAATTCATTTGATCCTCCGCCCATTGAATGTCTTCGGTGTTGGACATATTCTTATCCTTCAACAAATACAACGCCTGTATGTTGCAATTATAACGGGCACTTCCCCAATCCAAAATAGCCACATACCCGTTGTCAAGCACGGTTCCTCCGCTCTTCATGTTATTCGCGCAGGCCTGCAGTCCTTCCGTTGTCCCGGTTCCGTAGTAATGCGCCAGAGCCGATACATTGTCCCATGACAGCCACGCATAGTAATTGATCTGACCGCTGTAGCGGTTGTATTCTTCCTCATAGACCGAATCCTGGGTGGCAATTTTTAACAATGCCGCTGCCAGGCAATAGTCATCCTCCCAGCCGCTGGATTGATAGAAAGACCCCGGTCCATGGGTCGTTACCGATTTTTGGCTTATATTTTTCTCAAATTCAAATAGATCCTTCGCCGTTTTCAGGCTTTCCTCATCCTCTGTGGTAAGGTAGTGGAGGGTTAATGCCGCAACCGCCTCCGAAACCTGGTCCGTAGCCGGATTGGACGCATCTGCAAAATAGGTGTCTGAATCACGCTCTCCTTGCATGGAATCCTGATCCTCCGGCGCTCCCCAGTAATTGTGGTCCTTATTTCCTTCTCCCACCTGGTAGCAAAATGCCACGACCTGATCTTCCTCGTATACGGTACATTTCCGAAAATACTCCGCAAAATGCTGCAGGATCTTCTCCATATGGGAAGCGGTTCCCGTCTTAACATAGGAAGAGCGAAATTCATAATACGAACTCCCCAGCATGGTGGCCGCGTATCCTTGGGGAAGGCCAAATTTCACATGGTCGCCTGCATCGTGGAATCCACCGCTTACATCCAGAGTTTTCCCATTATAGGTAACCTCCTTGTCCCCCACATGGCAATCTTTACGCCAGGTAAGTCCGGACCGTTCCTCCGCCCTATCGCCGCATAGATTGGCGTCGTAAAAATACAACGCATACTCCAACGCCTTGGCATAGTTATCCTCTGCCGTTGCTTCCGCTGCCGCAACCTTTACGGGAGGGGTAACATTCTCTCCTACGGATCCCAACAATAGCGCAGCGGTTAATAGACCGGTACAAATCTTTTTTACCTTTTTATGCATGGCTTTCTCCTCCAATCTTTACTGCCACCCAGGTTTCTTCACTTAGATCCGGCACCACCGTGCCATCGGTGGTTTCGGTGATCATCTGTTCAAATCGTTCTTTTTGCTCTGCCCGGATGATACAGGAAATCCTTACCTGTTCTCCATACTCCACCTCATATTGCAAGATCCCCAAGTCCTTAAATTTCTGTTCCATGACCGTTAATAAAGAATAGGAGATCGTAAGGGTCCCCTGGTGGCCCCGGTGCATTTCCACCACTTCCGCCGCGGCTAATCCTTCTTTCACCGCCTTGGTATAGGCGCGGACCAACCCTCCGGTTCCTAACAGGGTTCCCCCAAAATACCGGGTGACAACGGCCAGAACGCCGGTGATCTCCTGGTGTTGTAACACTTCCAATATCGGACGGCCAGCGGTTCCATGGGGTTCTCCATCATCGCTGCAGCGTTCCGAGTCCTGGAATCGAAGGGCATAGCAATGATGCTTGGCATCGTAGTATTTTTTCTTAACTTGAGACAGGATCTCCTTGGCTTCTTCCTCGGTTTTTACCGGATAGATTTCGCCGATAAACCGGGATTTTTTCTCTACGATCTCGCCCCGCCCCATTTTCTGAATGATCTTCATACGGATTCCTCCACTTTCCCGTTCGTTTGTCCCATACATTGGTTTCTTCCAGTATAGCAAAGAAGCGTTGGAAAATCAACGAACGAAAAGAAAAACCCCAGAGACCATTGATCTCTGAGGTTTGTAAATTCTGTAATCGGTATTCCCGAAGGAAATCCTTATCGCTTGCTGAACTGAGGAGCACGACGAGCTTTCTTCAAGCCGTATTTCTTACGCTCTTTCATTCGAGGATCACGAGTTAAGTATCCTGCCTTCTTCAAGGTAGGACGAAGATCCAAATCGTAAGCGTTCAATGCTCTTGCGATCCCGTGACGGATGGCACCAGCTTGTCCTGTGAATCCGCCGCCTTTAACATTTACCAATACGTCGAATTTACCTTCCATATTGGTGGCAACCAAGGGTTGTTTTACAATGATCTTCAAGGTCTCTAAACCAAAATAATCATCCATATCTACTTTATTGATCGTGATCTTACCATTACCCGGTACTAAATATACACGCGCAACGCTGGATTTTCTTCTACCAGTTCCATAATATCTTTCTGTAGCCAATGTTATATCCTCCTTTCAACCTTAACCAATCTCTAATACTTCAGGTTTTTGTGCAGCATGTTTATGCTCCGGTCCTGCGTATACAAACAATTTCTTCAGCATTTGTCTGCCAAGAACGCCTTTCGGTAACATTCCCTTTACTGCGTGAGTAATAACATACTCCGGCTTCTTCTTCATCATTTCTTTCAATGTTGTCTCTTTCATACCGCCAACATACTCGGAATGATGATAATACATTTTCTGTTCTAATTTCTTACCGGTTGTTACAACCTTATCTGCGTTTACTACGATCACATAGTCACCGGTATCAACATGCGGTGTATAGATCGGCTTATTCTTGCCTCTTAATACGTTCGCGATCTCCGTAGAGATACGGCCTAAGGTCTTTCCTTCCGCGTCTACTACGTACCATTTTCTTTCCACATCGGATGGCTTAGCCATATAACTTTTCATCCTGGAAACCTCCTAATATTCAATTTCCGGTATTTTAAAGCTTGCTGATTCTAAAATACCACGTCATCTTCTTTGTTCATTCTCTGTGGAACTGCCTTCCTACTGCAATGTCCGAAACAGTGAAAAGCACGTATCCTGCAACATACCGGGGCAGGTTCCTTGCAAAATACGCCACAGTAATTGCAATTATAAACCCATTTTCTGTGATTGTCAAGTGTTTTTCTAAAATTCTTGGTTGCGATTCCCTCTCAATCTGTCCTCAAATGATTGGGGCTGCCGCGATAGCGGCAATAGAGTCCCTCGCTTGATGCGTCGTGTCAG
>CALGGT010000080.1 GCA_937915825.1 uncultured Eubacterium sp. | reverse complement strand
TGGATACCCATGTTCACTTCAGAGACCCGGGTTTCACCTATAAAGAAGACATTGAAACCGGAGCGAGAGCGGCGGCAAGGGGCGGCTTTACAACCGTTGTATGTATGGCCAATACCAATCCTCCCGTGGATTCGGTGGAAACCCTGTCCTATATTTTAGAGAAAGCAAAGGACCAGCCCATTCGTATTTATCAGACCTCTACCGTGACCAAGGGAATGAAGGGAGAAGAATTGGTGGATTTTGAAGCCATGGCCAAGGCTGGCGCGGTAGGATTTACCGATGATGGGCTGCCCATTATGAAACCAGAGATCCTGAAAGAAGCTTTAAAACGAGCCAAGGCACTGCATATGCCGGTCAGCCTCCATGAGGAGGATCCCCAATACGTGTGGGGAGCCGGGGTAAACCGGGGGGCCGTTTCGGAAGAGATCGGATATGGTGGAGCGGACCGTAAAGCGGAAGAAGTGATGGTAGAACGTGATTGTAAGATCGCGGAAGAAACCGGTGGGTGCCTGTGCATTCAGCATATTAGTTCCGGTAAATCTTTGGATTATATCAAAGCGGCCAAAGAAGCAGGCGCGGACATTCACGGGGAAGCGACCCCTCATCACTTCACGCTGACGGAAGAGGCGGTGCTCCAATATGGAACCAATGCCAGAATGAACCCGCCTTTGCGTTTGGAGGAGGATCGGCTGGCCATTATTCAAGGATTGCAAGAGGGGACCATTGATATGATCGTAACCGATCACGCGCCCCATTCCACCGAAGAGAAGAATCGTTCCATGGAAGAAGCTCCCAGTGGAATTATCGGACTGGAAACTTCTTTGGGATTAGGAATCCAGTCTCTGGTGGAACCGGGGTATCTGTCTTTAATGGATCTGTTAACGGATATGAGCGTCAATCCGGCGAAGTTATATCATTTGGAGCCGGGGCGGATCGCGCCGGGATATCCGGCGGATCTGGTTATCTTTAATGAAACAGAAAGAGAAAAAGTTAACGGATTTGCTTCCAAAGCAGAGAACAGTCCCTTCATCGGATGGGAATTACCGGGCCGCATTTATTATACCGTTTGTCGGGGGAAAATTGTATACGAATCGGAGAATCACCTATGAGAAAACGTTGGATCTTACGACAATACGGAGCCCCGTTTAAAGAACTGGGGGAGACCTTCGGAATTTCTCCCTTAACGGTAAAATGTATGGTGAATCGTGGGGTGGAAACAAAAGAGGACATTCGAAGATTTTTAAGAGGGGATCGGAAGGATCTGGAAGATCCCTTACACCTGAAAGATATGGATCGGGCGATTTCCCTTTTATTATCGAAGAAAGATACGTTGATCGCCATTGCTACGGATTATGATTGCGATGGGATTTTTTCCGGGATGGTCTTAAAGACCGGATTTGCGAAGTGTGGAATCCGTGGAAAATGCTACACGCCGGATCGAACCACAGAGGGGTATGGGCTAAACCGGCGGATCGTGGACGATGCCATCGGGGACGGTTGTGAGCTGTTGATCACATGTGACAATGGGATCGCGGCCTTTCAGGCGGTATCTTATGCCAAGGAAAAGGGGCTGCTTGTCATTGTAACGGACCATCATGAGGTACAGGAGGTCTTGCCACAGGCAGATGCGGTGGTAGATCCTAAAAGGCCGGATTCGGATTACGCGTTTCGTGGTTTATGCGGCGCGGGAGTGGCTCATCGTTTGATCCAGGAGCTGGCAAGGCGGTGCGGTGTAGATGTGGATTCATGTCTGGATGCTATATCGGAATTTACGGCCATTGCTACCGTGGCGGATATTATGGAGCTGCAGGGAGAAAACCGGATTCTCGTAAGGGAAGGCCTGCAACGATTGAAAAACACAAAAAATTCCGGACTTCGGGCGCTGTTAAGAGAACAGGGACTGGAAGGAAAGGAAATCAGTACCTATCACATCGGATTTATCATCGGGCCTTGTTTTAATGCGGCCGGTCGCATTGCGGATGTGCAAAAATCCTTTGCCTTGCTGGAGGAAAGGGAAGAAGGTCCGGCAAGGGAAAAAGCGGCTGAATTAAAAAGGATCAACGATGAAAGAAAATCGATGACCGAGCAGGCAAGGAGTAGGGCGTTTCAACAACTGGATCCGGAGCATCTGTCTTCCGTGCTGGTATTGAAGGTAGAGGATTGCCATGAAAGTTTGGCCGGACTGGTAGCCGGAAAGATCAAAGAGGCATTTTACCATCCCACCATTGTTTTTACATCTGTGGGAAATGGTCTTTTAAAGGGATCCGGTCGATCCATTCCCGCGTATGATATGTTTGGGGAATTAATGAAATGCAAGGATCTCATGGTTGCCTTCGGTGGCCATAAGATGGCGGCAGGTATGACCATCCGGGAAGAAGATTTTGAAACCCTGCGGACCAGGTTGAATCAGGAATCCCCCTTGAAAGAGGAGGATTTTGCGGAAGAAATCTATATTGACGCCAAAGCGCCTTTGCGGACCTTCTCTCAACCGGTTCTGGACGATCTGGAAGTGATGGCGCCTTTTGGGGTAGCCAATCCCAAACCGTTATTCGCAGGGAGCCATTATAAGATCGTATCCATGCGAAGAGTCGGAAAGGAACGACAGGTCCTGCAGGCACAGATTATGGATGAGTACCAAACGGTAATGTCCACCGTTAGTTTCTTAGATCCGGATCGATTGGAAGAATACATTGTAAAAGAATGGAATGAGGATGAGTTGGAACGCGCCTATCGAGGAAATCCCAATGCCATTGATCTGGGCATTGCGTTCCACGCGGAAATCAATGAATTTCACGGAGAACGAAGGGTTCAGCTGATATGGGAGGATTACCAAAGATTTACGAAATAGAAAGGCTAAAGGGAATGATGGAACATAAAATTCAACAGGTGATCGATGAAGTAGAAAAGGTTGTCAAAGGAAAGACCGCCATTGTGGAGAAGGTACTGTGTACCATGCTGGCAGGCGGTCATATTTTGCTGGAAGATATTCCGGGTGTGGGGAAAACAACCCTGGCCATGACGGTGGCGAAGGCGGTGGACCTAAGCTACAAAAGAGTGCAATTTACCCCGGATGTTCTGCCTAGTGATCTGGTGGGTTTTTCCATGTATAATAATGTGACAAGAGAGTTTGAATATCGTCCGGGGGCGATCTTTGCCAATTTATTTCTGGCCGATGAGATCAACCGTACGTCGCCGAAAACCCAATCGGCTTTGTTAGAGGCCATGGAAGAAGGAAAGGTAACGGTGGATGGCAAAAGCCACGATCTGCCGGCACCCTTTACGGTGATTGCAACCCAGAATCCGGTGGGATCATCCGGAACCCAAATGTTGCCGGAGTCCCAGCTGGATCGTTTTATGGTCTGCCTTTCCATGGGGTATCCGGATCATAAAGACGCGGTAGATATTTTGAAAAATGATGGCGCCAAGACCATGAAGGATGTGAAGGCGGTGATCAGCGAAACGGAATGGCAGGAGAGAAAAGATCAGGCGGAGATCTGTCATGTCAGCGATGAGTTGTACGATTATGTGATCCGGATTACGGAGGAAACCAGAAAGAACAGCTACATTCAGTTAGGAGCCAGCCCCAGAGGAGGGATCGCTCTGGTGCGTATGGCCAGAGCAAGAGCGGTGATGGAAGGAAGAGATTATGTGGTGCCGGAAGACATTGAACAGGTGTTTTTCGACGTAATGGGCCATCGTGTTAAGATCAGTTCCAAAGCGAAGGCAGAGGGAATCTCGGTTGTGATGGTGTTGGATGAGATCTTCCATTTGGTAAAGTTAAGGTGATTTATGAAACATTGGATAAATGCGATTGAGTTCCTGATCTTATTTTCCATAAACGGAGTGATGTTGTGGTTTTTCCATAGCTATTTTAACCTGGTAATGGGAATTGTCATGGTGCTCTTATTGATCGGATCTTTATGGTGCGGATATTTGGTGATGAATCGGGTAACCTGCAGAATTCATGCCCCTTTGGACAATATGGATAAAGGAAAAGAGTTCCGGATTTATGTGGAACTGGAGAATCCTTTATGGCTTTCTTTGCCGGCCTGCTATCTGATGATGGAAGTGGGAAATGAATTTTTAGATGAAAGGGAAGAGGTTGTGATCACCATGCCCTTGGGTCCGAAAAATACGTCCAAGGCGTCGTATCCCCTGTCTTCAAAATACGTGGGGGACATTAAGGTAAAGGCGGTCTGCCTGTTTGCTGACGATTGGCTGGGCCTGAGAACGACCATGATCCCTCTGAAGAATGAAGTGGATGTTCTGGTTATGCCCCAGGGGAAAGGCGACGCGCAGATGGACCTGAATGCCATGGAGCCCGGTATGGAAGAAGCGGAAGAAAGTAAATTAAAAGGCAGCGATTTTTCCGATGTCAGTGAGATTCGGGAATACATTCCCGGCGATTCCATGAAAGACATTCATTGGAAGCTTAGCGCGAAAAAAGATGAATGGATGGTGAAGGAGCGGCTGCGAATGTCCTCCAAGCAAATGGCCATTGTATTGGAACTAAATCCGGAGGAAGTGGAATATTCCGATGAGAATATGGAATTGCTCTATGGGATCGGAAAGCAGTGTCTGGCGTCCAGAGTCCCCATTGAAATATGGTGGTGGAACGCCCGTTTTGGTGAGATCAGCCATCAAAAGGTGGAATCCAATTATGATCTGGAGCAAACGGTTCAGCATATTATTTACGATAAAATGGGGCAGGGATTTATGGCAGAACGATTTCGCGCCATCAATCCGGGGAAAAGTTTTTTGTTGATCCATAAGGGCAGTTGGGAAATGATGGGAGCGTAGGGAAAGTCTGGTGCGTAAGGAAGGAAGTTCGCATGGCATTATTTCATCGAAAAAAACAAGATGAATGGCATACACAGGTAACTCGTGGCGTAGAGATCTTACGTCCTTCTTTTGATGAAAAAAATAAAGAGATCTTGAATTGCCTGCCGAAGGGAATCTTTGTATTTTTAGTGGTTTACGGTTCCATTGGCGGGTATTTTTCTGCTATAAAAATTGAAGTAAATTATATAATTCCAGCCCTTGTTTTACTGGTGGCAGCGGTCTATGTCAGCCTTCTTTTTATTACCAGAAAAATGTGGAAAAAGGACCTGGGGTATATCCTGTTTTTTATTCTTTATGTCATTGGGATTTTTACATTTCGAACCTATGTGAACAGTGGATTTGCGGCGATCGTAAACCAGACCAGAGAACAGGGAGAGGTGTATTATCGCCTAACAACGGATACCCAGTTTTCCGAGGCGATTGACGACCGATATCAGTCGGTTACACTGGCCTATGTTTTTATCGGACTTTTTCTGATCCTGTTGATGAATCTTTTTATCTCCAATTATATGAATTTAAAAACGGTTTTGTTTGTTTCTCTTATGTTCTACGGATTTCCTTTGTTTTTCCGTGGAGAGCCGGGGGTTGTCTTTGTGATCTGTATGGTTACCGGATATGTAGGAATTTACCTGATGAAGAATTCCGGTCATTATAAATCCGGAAAGAACGGACTGGGGAAAAATGATTATGAGCCGGATTTGAAGCAGGAGAAAAAAAGAAGAAAATTACAAAGTAAGGATGGAAAGAATCTTCCAACAAAGGAAGGAACGAAACGTGAAAACGGCGAAAAAATCTGGGGAAGAGGGATTTTGGTTCAATACCAGCAAAGCAACCGGAATTATATGGGAATTTTCCTGATCCTGATGACGGTAGCGGTCTTTCTAATGGTTCTTCGTCTGGTCTATTCCCCCAAGGATTTTGCGAAGACCTATCAGGTCAATCCGGTTAAGAGCGAGATGGATCAGGATATGCGTAATTTTGTTCAAATGGGATGGAGGAGCCTTTATGGAGGAGGGTCTCCCCCCGGTGTGAACGGAGGTCATATGGGAGGATTTTCCTATATTCGCACCGATAATGTGGATCATCTGAAAGTCACCATGGTGCCTTATACGTACGAACGCATGTATTTTAAAGGTTATACCGGTGTAAATTATAAAAGCTATGAAAATTTATGGCAAAGCTTCCATGAGATCCGCTCGAACGATCGATCGGTAGACTGGGACGCTTTTCAGACGGAAGCGCTGCAAACGCAAATGAACCGGATCAAAGACAAAAATCTCCTGAAGGTTCGACTGGATATTACCAACGTTGACGCAAACAACTTGTATTTGTATTATCCCTATTACTCTTCCATTTATGAAGATGTGGGAAAAAAATTAAGTAAGGAATCGGAGCATTATGCGTTATCCAGGAGTGATGCCTATGCGGTTACAACTCTTTCACGTTATGTGGCGTTGAATGACAAAGGGAAGGAAATCACAGTATATTGCTATCCCAATGAGGATCCAACCCCATTGTTGGGTGAATCCGAAACCATGGATCTGGAGCCGGCGTTGGATCTAAGCGTTCCGGTAGCCAACAAAGACGTGTTGGAGGAAGAATTAAAGAAAGCCGGGATCACCCATATCGCCAATATAGACAAGGTGGATCAGGGGAATCTGCAAATGGAACGATGGACCGGGGAAACGGATTTGATGATCCAGGAGATCCAGCGGTTGATCGATTATTTTGAAGACGAATATTTATACAGTTATACCCCGGGACCGACCCCGGCGGGGAGAGATTTTATCAACTATTTTCTGCAGAGGCAAAGAAGAGGGGTCTGCGGACATTTTGCATCGGCGGCTACCTTGCTGTACCGTCGCATGGGGATTCCGGCCCGCTATGTGGAAGGATACGTTACAACGGAGGAAACTTATGCCAGGGGAACGATCCGTGAAGATTTGGATCCCAAAGATTATCTGGAAGGGGAGAATCCGTTGGGGGACAATCTTCCGGTTATGGATCTGAAGATCAAAGATGGTTTGGCCCATGCCTGGGTGGAGGTATTCGTACCGGGAAAGGGATGGATCGTGGCCGACCCGACACCCACCAATCTGTTAACGGAAGAGGAAGAGTCCCAGGGGGGATTTCTGAATTCCTTCAGCAATATGATCAATCAGGAATCCAACTTAAATATTAACGCGGATTTTTCCAATCAACTTTTCAATCATTTAAATCTAAATGTGGTGCAAATGATCGCCCTGGTTGTATTGATCCTGGGAATCCTGGTGGTTTTGACGTATTATCTGTATCAGAAGCTAAAAAAATATCGAAGCTGGCACGGCCCGGATGAACAGGTAAATCTGTTAAATTATTATGGGCTCTTGTGCGCGAAACGCAGGAAGAAAGACGGGGAATTCGCTAAACTTTCCCTGCCTTTGGAACAATTTTCCTATGTGATGGGAAAAGGGAAAAATCCACTGACACCAGAAGAGATTACCCATTGGGTGGAAACGTTTGAACGATTTTGTTTTTCAAAAAACAAACTCTCCCGAAAAGATTGGGAGAGTTTGAAGAAAGTCTTGCATAAATATTTATAGAATGGTGAGATTCTTAAGCTTGTCGATCCTTTTGATGTTTCAGAGCTGCTCCGACGAATCCCGTAAACAATGGATGCGGGTGGTTGGGGCGGCTTTTAAATTCCGGATGGGCCTGGGTCGCGATAAACCAGGGGTGAGACGGGATTTCCATCATCTCTACAATACGTCCGTCCGGAGAAAGTCCGGATAATACCATTCCGTTTTTAATAAAGTCATCCCGGTAGTAGTTATTAACCTCGTAACGATGACGGTGACGTTCATGGATCTCTTCACGGCCATATAATTCATATGCCTTTGATTTCGGATCCAGCTTACAGGGATAAGACCCTAAGCGAAGGGTTCCGCCTATGTCTTCGACGCCATCCTGTTCCGGCATTAAATGAATCACCGGGTGGGTGGTGGAAGGATCTAATTCAGCGCTGTGGGCATCGTTCCATCCGATCACATTTCTGGCAAATTCCACGATGGCTAACTGCATACCCAGGCAAAGTCCCAGGAAAGGAACCTGGTTTTCTCTTGCGTATTGAATGGCGTAGATCTTTCCGTCAATGCCACGATCACCGAAACCGCCGGGGACTAAGATACCATCTACGTCTTTTAAATAGTCCGCCACGTTGTCCGGCGTTACAAGCTCTGAATTGACCCATTTGATGTGAACATGGGCGTCGCTGGCAAATCCGCCGTGTTTTAAGGATTCTACCACACTGATGTAAGCATCGTGGAGTGCGGTGTATTTCCCGACAAGAGCTACGGTTACATCTCCGGAAAGATTCTTGATGGAAGAAACCATGTTCTTCCATTCGGTAAGATCCGGTTCCGGACAATCCAGGTTTAAACATTTACAGGCAATATCCGCCAGATGTTCCTCCTCCATCTTCAGGGGAGCTTCATAAAGGGTTTCTACATCCAGATTCTGGATCACCTGGCTGCTGGGAATGTTACAGAACAGGGAAATCTTATCCTTGATCCCTTTGTTAATGGGGATTTCCGTACGACATACAATGATGTCCGGCTGAATTCCCATTCCCTGCAATTCCTTTACACTGCTTTGTGTCGGTTTCGTCTTTAATTCGGCAGATGCCTTTAAATAGGGGATTAAAGTCACATGGATCAGGATGGCATTCTCTTTTCCAATGTCCAGCTGGAATTGTCGAATGGCCTCCAAAAAAGGCTGGCTTTCAATATCACCAACGGTACCGCCTACTTCGATGATGGCGATCTTGGTGCCTTCGTATCCGTCATTGCGATAAAATCTGCTTTTTAGTTCATTGGTAATGTGAGGGATCACTTGAACGGTTCCGCCGCCGTAATCGCCTCTTCGTTCCTTGGAGAGAACGGACCAATATACTTTACCGGTGGTAACATTACTTTGCTTGGTCAGGCTTTCATCAATAAAGCGCTCATAATGTCCCAGATCCAGGTCTGTTTCCGCACCGTCATCGGTAACAAAGACTTCCCCATGTTGAATGGGGTTCATGGTACCGGGATCGATATTAATATAAGGGTCGAATTTTTGCATGGTTACGGAGTAGCCGCGCATCTTCAACAATCTTCCCAGGGAAGCTGCCGTGATTCCTTTTCCTAAGCCGGAAACAACCCCACCGGTGACAAATACATATTTTACAGCCATAGTGACCTCCTAAAAATCAATGATATGTTCATTATACCCTTTTTTAGTTGTGGTTTCAATACAATTTTTCCACAGAAATTTGAAAATTCACCCTTCTTTCACAAAAAAATGATTGATTTATTCGTGAAAAATGTTATACTTACATGGAAAAGAGAAACGTTCAAAACGGTGGGATAACCATATTAGGAGGACACTATGAATCGAAAGAACGAAAATGATAATAAAGAGGATATGCGACGCAGACGGAATAATATTATTATATGCGTGGTTGCAGCGCTGGTTACATTTTGTCTGATCCTGTTTTTGAATTCGCAAATTGAAAAGAGTACCAAAAAAGAAATTTCGTACACGGAATTCGTCAGCATGTTGAAGGCGGGACAGGTGGAACAGGTCATCTTTGATAAGAATATCATTCAGATCAAGCCTAAGAATTCCAGCAAGATGATGCTTCCGGTTACTTACTATACCGGATACATTGAGAATGCGGATCTGGTACAGGAAATGTTAAACCAATATCAGGTTGATTTTAAAGCGGAGATCGAGGATGCCAGCTCCGGCGTCATTCAGCTGTTGATCGCCTATGTATTGCCATTTGTACTGCTATGGGGATTGTTTCTCCTGTTGATGCGAGGATTCGCCAAGCGTGGCGGCGGCGGTGGTATTATGGGCGTGGGCAAATCTACCGCAAAGATGTATATGCAGGATGAGACCGGGGTTACCTTCCAGGATGTTGCCGGAGAGGAAGAGGCGAAGGAATCCCTGACGGAATTGGTAGACTTCCTGAAGAATCCGAAAAAATACACGGAGATCGGCGCCAGACTTCCGAAGGGTGCCTTGTTAGTCGGACCTCCCGGAACCGGAAAAACCCTTCTTGCCAAAGCATTGGCCGGAGAAGCCGGGGTACCGTTCTTTTCCCTATCCGGTTCGGATTTTGTGGAAATGTTTGTTGGGGTAGGTGCGTCTCGTGTCAGAGATCTGTTCCAACAGGCCACGTCGAAAGCCCCTTGTATTATTTTCATTGATGAGATCGATGCCATTGGTAAAAGTCGAGATACACGGTTTGGCGGTGCCAACGATGAGCATGAACAAACCTTGAACCAGTTGTTGTCGGAGATGGATGGATTTGATTCCTCCAAGGGTATTATCATTATTGGAGCCACCAACCGGCCGGAAGTACTGGATAAGGCCTTGTTAAGACCGGGACGTTTTGATCGTCGGATCATTGTGGAACGTCCGGATCTAAAAGGAAGAATTGATGTTCTGAAGGTACATTCCAAGGATGTTTCCATGGATGAGACCGTCGATCTGGAAGAGATCGCATTGGCCACGTCCGGAGCCGTAGGAGCGGATCTTGCCAACATGATCAATGAAGCGGCGATCATGGCGGTTAAGGCCGGACGTAAATATGTTTGTCAGAAAGATATCTTTGAGGCGGTGGAAGTAGTCATTGCCGGAAAAGAGAAAAAGGACCGGATCTTAGGTGAGGAAGAGAAGAAGATCGTCGCTTACCATGAGATCGGACATGCGTTGGTCACGACCTTACTTAAGAATACGGAACCGGTACAGAAGATCACCATTGTGCCCAGAACCATGGGGGCTTTGGGATATGTGATGCAGGTACCGGAAGAAGAAAAATACCTACGTAAAAAACAGGAATTGCTGGAACGGATCGTTACGTTGTTTGGCGGTCGGGCGGCGGAAGAGGTTATTTTCGGGGATGTAACAACCGGAGCCTCCAACGACATTGAGCAGGCAACCTCCATTGCCAGAGCGATGATCACCCAATATGGAATGAGTGAAAAATTCGGTCTGGTACAACTGGAATCCGTACAGGGACAATACTTAGACGGGCGAACCGTTATGAATTGCGGCGAGATCACGGAAAGTGAAGTTGATAAGGAAGTGATGGGGATCATGGATTCCTGTTACAAGAAAGCCAAAGAATTAATTTCCGAGAATCAGGAAGTTTTACATAAATTAGCGAAATTTCTGGTGGAACGGGAAACCATTACCGGAAAGGAATTTGTAAAAATTTTTGAAGAAGTAACCGGAAAAGAATTAAAAGAAGCGGAGTCTGGAAAAGCCTGAAAAGCGGTGCCCTGGAAAAGCCTTACGAAAAGGCGAACGGGGAAGACTCTCAGAGCGGGCGGAACGAAAGTTACCTGAAGAAAGGGGTGAGATCCTTCATGCAGGAATTTGATCTGGAAGAAGAATTGAAAAAATTGCCGGAAAAGCCCGGTGTGTATATCATGCACGATTCTTCGGATCATATTTTGTATGTGGGAAAAGCCGTTATTTTAAAGAATCGGGTTCGCCAGTATTTTCAAAAAAGCTACCATACCACAGAGAAGATCCGACGTATGATCGAACAGATCCAGTGGTTTGAATACATTGTAACCGACAGCGAGTTGGAAGCCTTAGTGCTGGAGTGTAACTTAATCAAGGAATACAATCCCAAATATAACACCCTGCTAAAAGACGGGAAGGGATATCCTTTTTTACGTGTCACGTTGCACGAGGATTTCCCTCGCTTTGTTTTTGCCAGAAAAATGAAAAACAACGGGGATAAATACTACGGTCCCTTTACCAGTTCTACGGCGATCAGAGATTCCATTGACCTGATCAACCGACTTTTTTACATTCGAAGCTGCCATCGAAAGCTCCCGGAAGAGATTGGAAAGGGAAGACCCTGCCTGTATTACGAGATGGGTCGCTGCAAGGCGCCCTGTATGGGATATCAGACCAAAGAGGAATACGGAAAATACGTAAAGCAGGGCATGGATCTTTTAAACGGGGATACCGGGAAGATCATCCGAAGATTACAGGAACAGATGGAACGATATTCCCAGGAGTTGGCGTTTGAGGAAGCAGGTAAGATCCGGGATCAGATCCAAAGCATTGAACATGTAACCCAGCGGCAGAATATGTTACGGGAAGACCGGGATGATCTGGATATTATTGCCATGGCCCATCAAGAAGGTGAAACGGTGGTGCAGGTATTTTTCTTACGAAACGGCAAGATGATCGGAAGAGAGCATTATTATATTACCGGCACCGAAGAAGAAACGGAAGAGCACATTCTAGGAGAGTTTTTAAAACAGATGTATGCGGGAACCCCTTACATTCCCAGGGAGTTATTAACGGAAGTGGTGCCGGAAGATGAGGAGGCCATTACCAGGTGGCTCAGGGAGAAACGAGGCCACCGCGTAACCATAAGACAACCTCAGCGGGGACAAAAAGTCCGTTTGCTAAATCTGGCAAAAGAAAATGCCCGAATGGTTCTGGAACGGGATGCCCAAAAGATGAAGTTGGAATATGAAAAAACCGTAGGCGCGCTGAAAGACATTGGACGTTTGTTAAATCTGCCGGATCTGAACCGGATCGAATCCTATGATATTTCCAATATTAACGGCTTTGAAACCGTGGGTTCCATGGTGGTGTATGAAGAGGGAAGGCCGAAGAAAAATGACTATCGGAAATTCCGGATCCGCTCGGTTACCGGGCCGGATGATTATCATGCCATGGAAGAAATGCTCCGTCGAAGATTTTCCCACGGGATCCTAGATGAAAAAGAAAAGAAGAAAACATCCTTCAGCTCCATGCCGGATGTGCTTTTTATGGACGGTGGAAAGGGGCAGATGCATATGGCCCAAAAGGTTTTAAAGGAGTGGAATTTAGACATTCCGGTTTGCGGAATGGTAAAGGATGATCGACACCGAACCAGAGCGTTGTTGTTTGAAGATCAGGAGATTCCTATGGATCCACACAGTCGAGCTTTTCGTCTGGTAACGCGCATTCAGGATGAAACCCACCGCTTTGCCATTGAATACCATAGGCAGATCCGAAAGAAAGGTCAGGTCCACTCCGTTCTGGATGATATCCCTTCCATTGGTCCAGCCAGAAGGCGGGCATTGATGCGTTACTATTCCTCCCTGGAGGACATTAAGGAAGCGACGGTGGAAGAACTTTCGGAAATACCGGAAATGACAAGACGGTCCGCCGAAGAAGTTGTTCGCTTCTTTCAGGAACCGTCCCAGTCGTCATAAGCAATGTGGTTTAGCGCAGACATTACTGATATTTTGGATAATCGTATACAAATTTTGCTTTGGGAGAATAACAGCTGCTAAAGAGCATCATTCTCTGGGCAATGTTCTCGGCATAGGCCGGGCTGGTGGCGTATTGATGAGACACATTGCTGGGATTAAAGCGGAATTTAAAAATCGTATTTTGGGAAGGCGAAGCCTGGAAATAATTGGAGGATATAAATTTCGCCGCTCCGTAAATGGCTTTGTCTACCGTTGTCCATCCCTGATAATAGGCATAGGACGTTGCCCCGGTATAAGGGTCGGAATCGTAGGCTTTGATCCCGTACAGGTTGTAAACCGTGGTGCTTTTTTTAATGGATTTTGTGATAAATTTTCCGCCGCTGCGGGCAAAACTGGGAAGGGCAACTTTCTTAATGCGGTTCCCTCTTGCTAAATGGCTGGTTCCGTAACCGGACTCCAGGAAGGTCTGGGAAACAAAGTACATGGGATCGATGTTGTATTTTTTAGCAGCGGCCAGCATGACTTTGCCCTTGCCGTAGAGAACACTGTAGGAAGAACCGCGTCTCTGGTTTCGACAAGCGTTGTTGACATAGTAGTTAAAGGTGGAGATAAATTTGTTCTCATCCACCTCCCGGTATTCATTCAAACGTAAATACTGGAAGCCGTAGGTCGTATCCTTCTTGGGGTTGATCAATCGTTTGTATTCTTTTAAGGCAACGCGAGGATTTCGTCGATATTGAAGGGCCGCGTAATTAGCAAAACTCCAGGAATACCGGGTGTAGCTTTTTCTCCCGATAAAGTTAAGAACCGGTTTGGAAAGCTGAGCGGTCTTAATGGAGGAATCCCATAAATAGTTGATTCCCAATGCATCCGCAATGGATTTTAAGGGAACTAAGATCGTTTTTACTTTGCTTTTTTTATAAGTCACCTGCATGGGGGAAACCGGAAGGGTAATCTTTTTCTGGTTTGCTTCCATGGTAGACTGGTTCAGATATAAGTTGACAAATTTACCATTTTTGTAAATGGTTATTTTTTTCAGTTTTTTACGATATTTGTATTTTACTTCGATCCCCTGATTGGCAAAGGATTGCTTTAAAGGAACCATGACCGTGCCGTTAATGGTAACGGCCGGAGTTTTCTTCAAGTTAATATCCTTGGATTCATACACCAGGTGAATGGGGTCGCCCCGATAGCTGTAAGAAGTGCCGCCGATGGAATATACCGTTCCCTTGGAAGTGTCGGTGCTTTCCTTGATGGTAGGATTCGGCGCCGGTGTGGAATTGTCGGCCGCAAGGGTATCTACAACGGAGATCGCCCTGGCATTCGGCGCTTTGGCACAGAATAAGGGAAGACCGAGGATCAGCAATAATAACAGAGTTTTCATTCGTCGGGTTGTCTTCATGAAACAACTTCCTTTCTATTCGTGTAGTCTCAAATCGTAGCTATTTTACCATAGGATCTGAAAAAAAGCAAGTGGGAGGAAAAGGCGGATTTTTCATTGACAAGTTTAGAAAGATTTGTGATAATAGAAGAGGAATGTTAAAAAAGAGGTATTTCACATGAAAAAACAAATTCTAGTACTATTTGGAGGCTTATCGGCAGAGCATGAAATATCCTGCCAATCCGCTTACAATGTGATCAACAGTCTGAACCGGGATCGGTATGATGTGACCATGGTCGGAATCACCAAAGAAGGACGTTGGCTTTATACGGAAGATGTGCAGGAACTAACGGACGGAAGCTGGAAAGAGAATACGACGGACGTTACGATCTGTGCAAACCGCGCCATGCCCGGTCTTCTCCTTCAGAAGGAAAACGGAGAGATCTCCCAACAGAAGATTGACGTGGTGATCCCTTGTTTACATGGGAAATTCGGCGAGGATGGTTCCGTACAGGGGTTGCTGGAACTGGCCAATATTCCCTATGTCGGCTGCGGGGTTTTGACGTCCGCGGTTGGATTGGATAAGATTTCCACCAAGCTGTTTGCAGATCATGTAGGAGTCTGTCAAGCTCGTTATGTGACGGATATTGAACCGGATCTGCGCGGGGTGGATGAAACCTGTAAGAAGGCGGAGGAAACCTTAGGTTATCCCATGTTTGTGAAGCCTTCCAACGCCGGCTCTTCCCAGGGGATCACCAAGGCGAACAACCAAAGCGAGCTTCGGGAAGGGATTGAAAAAGCCAAAAAATACGATCCTCGGGTTTTGATCGAGGAATTTATTGACGGCAAGGAAATCGAATGCGCCGTATTGGGCAATGCCGATGCCAAAGCTACGGTGGTGGGCAAGATCGTACCGGCCGCGGAGTTTTATGATTTTGACGCCAAATACAACAACGATGCATCCCAGACCATTGTGGATCCAAAAGATGTATCGGAGGAAGTGAAGAATCAGGTGCGGGAGAACGCGCTGAAGATATTTAAAGAGTTACAGGGGCGCGGTCTTTCCCGGGTGGATTTCTATGTGACGAAGGATGACAACCGCGTGATCTTTAACGAGATCAATACGTTTCCGGGATTTACCGGAATCAGCATGTATCCGATGTTATGTGAAGCGGTGGGCTATCCCCTGGAGAAATTATTGGATACGTTGATCGAACTTGCGGAGGAGGGACGATAAGTGGAGCGTCGGGTGAACGTTGTGATCCGGGGATTGCACGATACGGATCCGGAAGATGAAATTGAGATGACCAGCATCGGAACCCTGGTCAAGGGGGAAGATTGCGATGTGGTTTCTTATACGGAAGCAGTGGAGGATTCCACGACTACGATGCCTGCCATGTTAAGGATCTATCCGGATCGGATTGAGGTGATCCGAGGAGAAAGAGAAGAGGCTGCCATGCTGTTTGTGCGTCATCAGAATACGTACAGCATGTATCAGACCAGCTTTGGTTCCATTGAGATGATGATCAATACGGATCAATACAAATTGGATTACGAGGAGGATGGAATTCGGGTGGAGGTTCGTTTTACCATGTACATGAACGGAAAAGGCCCCTCGTATTCCTGTGTAAAGATCGACATACGATATATGTAAGAGAGGTGGTTCGTTGAAAATACATTTTACCAAAATGCACGGAACCGGCAACGATTATGTCTATGTAAATTTATTTACGGAGAAATTAACAGATTATTCGGGATTTGCCCGGTTTGTCAGTGACCGTCATAAGGGGATCGGCTCCGATGGATTTATTGGAATCGCTCCCTCGGATGTAGGTGACGTGCGAATGATCATGTATAACGCGGATGGTTCCGAAGGAGCTATGTGCGGCAATGGCATACGTTGCGTAGCAAAATACGCCTATGAACACGGACTGGCTGTAAAGGAAGAGATGAAGGTCGAGACCAAAAGCGGGATCAAAACCGTCTATTTAACCGTGGAAGACGGGAAGGTTCAGGCGGTTCGGGTTAATATGGGACCTGCGATCTTACAGCCGGAGAAGATCCCGGTACAATTGGAGGGGGAGGAAGTTATTAACCGGGAAATCATGGTGAAGGATACCCCTTATTCCATTACCTGTGTATCCATGGGGAATCCCCATTGCGTTGTATTTGTGGAGGATCCTGGGAAGATCGACCTGGAAAAGATCGGTCCCCTCTTTGAGAATCACCCCCTGTTTCCGGATCGGATCAATACGGAATTTGTCCAGGTGGTGGACGATCATACGTTGAACATGCGGGTTTGGGAGAGAGGATCCGGAGAAACCATTTCCTGTGGAACCGGAAGCTGCGCCGCGACAGTAGCCGCTGTGTGCAATGGGTATTGCCGGAAGGAAGTGGAAGTTGCGGTTCATGTGCTGGGGGGAACTTTGTACGATACCTATCAGAACAACGGGGAGGTATATATGAAAGGGCCTGCCACGGAAGTTTTTGAGGGAGATATTCTTTTTGAGTAAGATCATAGTATGGAACATCATAGTAAGGAACATACGGTTTAGGAATCTAGTGTTAAATGATCTAGGTGATAAGGAGGAAAAAAATGCATATTGAAATTAATTCTCAAAATTTTGAAGAGGTAGTCGTTAACTCGGATAAGCCGGTATTAGTTGATTTTTGGGCACCCTGGTGCGGACCTTGTCGTATGATGGGGCCGATTGTAGACGAGATCGGGGATGAGTATAAAGATAAGATCGTAGTGGGGAAGATCAACGTAGACGATGAAATGGATCTGGCACAGCAATATCGCGTCACGTCCATCCCTGCCTTTTGCTTATTCGAAAAAGGGGAGCTGAAGACCAAAGTGGTAGGCGGCCGGACGAAAGAAGATCTGCTCACGGAATTGGAAATTAAGTAAAAGAGAAAAAGAAGGAACGATGGAAGCGTTTGCGTGAGCAGACGTTTCGGAATGGAGAGAAAAAATGAAAAAAAGATATTTGGCTTTATTCTTAACGTTGGCAATGGTCTTTACCTTGACTGCCTGTGCCAAGAAAGAAACCAAAGTAGAGGAAGGAACTCCTCAGGCAACTGCAGGACAGGAAGCGGCGCAGAGCACCCCTGAGAAAGAAAAGAAATACGTAGAGATGAAAGTAAAGGGCTATGGAACCATGCAGATCGAGTTAGATCCCAACGTAGCTCCGGATACCGTGGATAATTTTATGAATCTGGTTCACGATGAATTCTATAATGGATTAACGTTTCATCGCATTATTCCTGGTTTTATGATCCAGGGAGGAGATCCCCTCGGAGATGGAACCGGTGGATCCGAACATAAGGTTCGTGGAGAATTTGCAGCAAACGGTTTTGCGAACCCGTTGGGACACACCCGTGGCGTGATCTCAATGGCAAGAGCCGCGGATTATAATTCTGCATCCTCACAGTTCTTTATCATGCATCAGGATTATCCCTCTTTGGATGGTCAATATGCGGCCTTCGGTCAGGTGATCAACGGCATTGAGGTCGTGGATAAGATCTGTGAAGATGTTCAAACCGAGGATTCCAATGGAAGTGTTAAAGCCAAGAATCAACCGGTGATCAAGTACATCAAAGAGATTGAGAAACCGAATTAAACGAACGGCAAGAACGCAGCCGAATAAAAAGAGATAAAAGAAACCGCTTAAAGCATGGTGCTTTAAGCGGTTTTTTCTAAGCGATCTTGTTTATAGATTTACTCAAAATAATCGATTTTCATGGAGTGCTTAACTTCCGAAAGAGTTTGGGCCGCTACTTCTCTTGCTTTTTCCGTTCCCTCTTTGAGTTGTTCCATTAAGGAAGGGACGTCTTTTTCCAACTGAGCCCTGCGTTTTTGAATGGGTTCCAATTCCTCCATCAGAACCGAGTAAAGGAATTTCTTCACTTTCACGTCGCCCAAACCGCCCTTGGTATAGTGACCTTTCAGTTCATCCAAATTGGCGTACTCCGGTAAATAACGTAAGAAGTGTTCATCCTTACAGAAGGCGTCCAGATAAATAAATACGGTATTTCCTTCCAGGTTGCCCGGATCCTCGATCTTAATATGATTCGGATCGGTATACATGCTCATAACTTTCTTACGAATGTCATCCGGATCATCGGACAAATAAATGCAATTTCCTAAGGATTTACTCATCTTTGCCTTTCCATCAATTCCGGGAAGGCGGTTGCATGCCTGATTGTCCGGAAGCATTTCCTTAGGTTCCACCAAGGTTTCCCCATAAATGGAATTGAAGCTGCGGACGATCTCTCTTGCCTGTTCCAACATGGGAAGCTGATCCTCACCAACGGGAACCGTGGTTGCTTTAAATGCAGTGATATCCGCAGTCTGGCTAATGGGATACGTAAAAAAACCTACCGGGATGCTGGAGTTAAATCCTCGCATGGCAATTTCGGATTTGACCGTGGGATTCCGTTTTAAACGTGACACCGTAACCAGGTTGGAATAATAGAACGTAAGCTCGGTTAATTCCGGAATGTAGGATTGCACCAAAATCGTGCTTTTTTCCGGATCCAATCCACAGGATAAATAATCCAGTAATACTTGAGAAATGTTCTTTCTCACTTTCTCCGGATTATCAAAGTTATCCGTTAACGCCTGGGCATCCGCGATCATAATATAAATGGAATCAAATTCACCGGAATTCTGAAGATCGACCCGGCGTTTTAAAGATCCTACATAATGGCCGACATGCAGCCTGCCGGTAGGCCGATCCCCGGTAAGTATAATTTTTTTCATACGAAAAATCTCCTTGTGTTTATTTCCCCACCACACGCCTAAAATTTATTCTATCTTTCTTTCCGGGAAAAGTCAAGTCTTGCAAGTTAAATCGTAACATTTACCTTTACTTTTATTATATAAATGTGTATAATTGAGTTGTCCCCAATAACCCCGTTGACCCCTGATATTCAGGAGGAGGAACAAATTTTATGAAACATAGAAATGGAAAAGCAGTCCTTGTACTAATATGTCTCTTGACGGCGGTTATATTCAGTGGTTGTCGTTCCAAGGAGAAGGAACCCTTTGGCGGCTGGGATTATGAATCGGAGCAAACGAAAACCGACGAGAACGCCACGCCCGGGGGGATCGTTGCCAACGCGACTACGTTAAAAGATGCGTTTCGCAGGGATTTTTCCGTAGGTTGTGCCGTGAGTCTGGGAGATATACAAGACCGGAATGAATGGAAATTTATTACCTCTCAATTTAACAGCATGACCATGGGGAATGAGATGAAGCCGGAAAGTTTGCTGGATCAATATGAATCGGAGCACTCCTCGGATGGGATGCCGGTGATCAGCACCAATCGGCTGAACCAGATTTTGGAGAAGGCGGAGAACGCCAATATGAAATTAAGAGGACATTGTCTGGTCTGGCACAGTCAAACGCCGGAGTGGTTCTTTTATGACCATTACGATACCATGGAGAAAAAGGCGGATAAGGCTACCATGCAAAAGAGGATGGAGTCTTACATAAAGCAGGTCATTACGTATTGCCAAAGCACTCACCCGGGGGTGATATACGCCTGGGATGTGGTAAACGAGGGGATTGACGACAATGGCGGATTTCGTCAGGAAAGCAATTGGTGGGAAGCGTATGGAGATGAGTCTTATATCTTTGACGCGTTTCGCTTCGCCAAAAAATACGTCGATCCGGATGTTTCCCTGTTTTTAAATGATTACAATGAATATGCGCCGGATAAGACCCAGGACCTGGTGGATCTGATCCAACGATTGAAGAAAGAAGATTTAATTGACGGGTTCGGGATGCAAAGTCATTGGGACATGGATTATCCCTCGTTGGATCTGTTAAAAGATGCCTTAAAAGCATACGGTTCCATTCCGGATCTGGAAGTGCAATTAACGGAGATTGACATGCATAACACGGACAATTCACCGTCCGGTCTGCAAACACAGGCGGATCGTTACCGGAGCTTTTTCCATGCGATCTTGGACGCAAAGCGCAGTGGAGAGACCAATATTACCAACGTAACCTTTTGGGGGGTTAACGATGAGGAAACCTGGCTTACCAATTTTCGGGGAGAAGAGAGTTTCCCCTTGCTATTCGATAAAAACAATAAGAAAAAACCATGTTTTGACGCGATTTTAGATGAGGCCAAAAAAGAAGAGGAGATCAATGATTAAACACACGGATATTTTAATCGTAGGCTGTGGAGTGGCCGGACTTTTTGCTGCTTTGCATCTGCCAAAGGATAAGAAAATAACGATCATCACCAAGGATACGGCCAAGCACAGTGACTCGTATTTGGCGCAGGGTGGGATCTGCGTCCTAAAAAATGAAGAGGATTATCAAAGCTATTTTGAAGATACGATGAAAGCCGGTCATTACGAGAATCGGAAAGAGTCGGTGGAACTCATGATCCGTAATTCCGCCCATGTGATCCATGAGCTGGAAACATTCGGCGTACATTTTGAACACAATGGCGAGGAATACCTCTATACCAGAGAAGGGGGGCATTCCACCCAGCGGATCCTCTTTCATAAGGATCGTACCGGACGGGAGATCACCTCGAAATTGCTAGATGCGGTACGAGGCAGAAAAAATATCGAATTGTTGGAGAAACATACGTTAATGGATTTATGGATCGCAGATCAACAATGCTGTGGTGGTGTAATCCTGCCGGAGGATGCCGCGGTCTATGCCATGCATGCGGATTATACCATCTTAGCCAGTGGAGGGATTGGTGGACTATTTACTCATTCTACCAACTATCGACATTTAACCGGAGATGCGCTGGCGATTGCGTTAAAGCATGGAATCCGGTTGGAACATGTGGATTACATCCAGATCCATCCTACCACGCTATATTCGGAGAAACCGGGACGAAGATTCCTGATTTCCGAATCTGTACGGGGAGAAGGGGCAATCCTTCTGGACAAGGACGGAAATCGCTTTGTCAATGAGTTGTTACCCAGGGATCTGTTAACCAAGGAAGTTTATAAGCAAATGGAAAAGGATCAGATGCCCTACGTTCGGTTAAGTCTGAAGCCCATACCGGAAGAGGAGATTATGGGACATTTTCCTCACATCTATAAAAAATGTTTGGAAGCGGGATATGACATTACGAAAGAGCCCATTCCGGTGGTTCCGGCTCAGCACTATTTTATGGGAGGGATTTGGGTTAACTCCATGAGCAAGACTTCCATGGAACGATTGTACGCGGCCGGGGAAACCAGTTGCAACGGGGTTCACGGGAAGAATCGTCTGGCCAGTAATTCCCTGTTGGAGAGCCTGGTCTTCGCGGAACGGGCCGCTGACGATCTATCAAAAAATTACGAGGCGCTGGAAGATGCGGAAGAAATTCCGAACATGACGACAGAAGTAGAACATGAGAAATACAGAGATCCTGAAAAAATTAAAAGAGAATATAAGAAATTAGTCCTTGATAAGATCAAGGAAATGGAAGAACAAACGAAGAAACGGATGTCCGATCCGAATGATCGATCCTAAAGAGAGAATTGAAAGAAGGGATGTAAGAATCATGAATCCAATAACCATGTTGCTTCAGGCGGATCCTTTGATCCGCATGGCATTGCAGGAAGATATCAGTGATGAAGATGTAACCACCAATGCGGTTTTGCCATTGGGTCAACGAGGAAGTGTCGAATTGATCGCCAAACAGGAGGGGATCCTGGCAGGCCTTCCGGTTTATAAACGAGTCTTTGAATTGCTGGATCCGGACACACAGATTGAAACCTACGCCAAAGACGGAGACCGGATCACCGCGGGAGAACGGTTGGCAAAGCTTACCGGGGATATGCGTGTTCTTCTGTCCGGTGAACGTGTGGCCTTAAACTTTCTGCAGAGAATGAGCGGGATCGCCACTTATACCAGGGAAATCGTTACTTTGTTAGAGGGTAGTAAGACCAAACTTTTGGATACCAGAAAGACCACGCCCAACATGCGTTTATTTGAAAAATATTCCGTGAAGGTAGGAGGTGGTACCAACCACCGTTACAACCTGTCGGACGGCGTTTTATTAAAGGATAATCACATCGGGGCTGTAGGCGGTATTACCCAGGCGGTGCAAAGAGCCAGAGAGTATGCTCCCTTCGTTCGCAAGATCGAGGTGGAAACGGAGAATCTGGAGATGGTGCGTGAAGCCGTGGAGGCTGGCGCCGATATTATTATGTTGGATAATATGACAAAAGAAGAGATGAAGGAAGCGGTTCAGATCATCGGGGGACGGGCTTTAACGGAGTGCTCCGGCAATGTAACCCGGGACAATGTAAAGGAATTAACGGAGATCGGGGTCGATTATATTTCAAGTGGCGCACTGACCCATTCCGCGCCGATCCTGGACTTATCCATGAAGAATCTTCATCCCTTGGAGGATGAATCGTAAAAAATAACGGGCAACCGAATCGTTGCCCGCATGAAAGAGGAGTTTTATGAAAAATATTAGAATATAAGGATTAGCTCAATCTTTAAGCATAGTATAATGAAAAATTGTGAAGAAACTGTGTAATTTTCGTTGAAAAATTGTGAAGAAACGTACGAAAGAGTTGTCTTCGTAACACAAGGGAAACAGACGCAATTGGTGAAATGGCTGAAATAGACGAAAAAGATGGAACGAGTTCAGCAAGAAAGAGAGGACATGGATGAAAAAAGCATTGTTATTATTCGGGATCGCAGGCAGCTTGATCCTGGGAACCTGGTTTTGTGCCAATGTAGGCGAGGCCCACACGAAAGAGAAGCTTAAGTGGAATTCTTCCTGGAAATACGCTACTTTTTCCCTTACCCATGAGAATACTGCCTATTTATGGCACAGCAGTCAGGAAGATAAGAAAAATATTACGGTCTGTGTCAATGCCGGGCATGGTTGTCCCAAAGGAACGTCCCGTTATACGTACTCTCATCCCAATAAAACCGGGAAAGTCACCGGTGGATCCAATGCAAAAGGAGCAGTAAAATCGGTATCCTGCAGCGGGGGAACCACATGCCGTGGCGGCGTATCGGAAGCAACGGCCAATCTCCGTGTGGCCAAAAAAATAAAGAAGCTGTTATTGGACAATGGCTACGATGTGTTAATGATCCGCTCCAATAATCATTCCGGTTTGGATAACATCGCCAGAACGGTGTTAGCGAATCAATACGCGGACTGTCATATTGCTATCCATTACGATTCTACCACATCCAACAAAGGGTTCTTCTATATTGGCGTGCCGGCGATCTCTTCCTATCGGAACATGGAACCGGTTAAGAGTCATTGGAAGCAACATGAAAAATTAGGAAAACAGTTATTAAAAGGCGTAAAAAAATCCGGGGTAAAGATTTACTCCGGAGGAACCATGAAGATTGATCTGACGCAAACCTCGTATTCTACCGTGCCTTCCGTAGACGTGGAAGTGGGAGATCGGGGTTCGGACCTTTCATCAACAACCCAGTTAAAAATCGCGCAAGGGTTGTTAAAAGGTGTTAAAATGTTTTTTTCTTAGAGTCGGATGAGGGGAAGAACAGAGAATAAGCAATGCCGGTTAACAGAACGGCACCGATCACATCCAACACACAATGTTGCTTTAAAAACATGGTAGACAGGACGATGGCAAGGCCCAGTCCGTCTGCCATTATTTTATAAATTTTATTTTGAAATAAGGGAGAACTTCCCTTGTGAATGGCGATCATAATGACCAGCGTGTTGTAAACATGAATGCTGGGGAAAATATTCGTTGGCGTATCTGTCTCGTAAAGATGGCGGATCAGATTGGAAAAAATATCCTGACCGCCCACGACCGAAGGACGTAAATCCTGCATATTCGGGAAAATAGCCGATATCAGAAGAAACAAGGACATACCGAAAAATAACATGCGGGAAAAGGGCGTATAGATTGCTTCTTCCTTGTAGCAGATATAGATCACATGAAAGGCCACATAGAAAAACCAGAGAACGTAAGGGACGATGAAAAATTTGCAAAAAGGAATCTGATCGTCCAGGGGCGTATGTAAAACGTGGTATTCACTGGGAACACGGTAGGACTCTAGAATATGGAAGAGGATCAAATAGGCAATAAAAAACAAAGCCATTGGCGTAATGGACTGTAATTTTTCGATCAGCATTTCTTTGGTCCTGCTTTGAAATTTTTCTTCCATGGGATCCTCCGGTTTTCATCATCCTACACACACCTTCTTCTCTATCATATCATGAATGAAGAATTTTGCAAGTTTTTTTTCATTTTCCTTCTTTTTCGTCCTTTTCGGTTGACCGAACCATTGATTCAGGGTAAGATAGAGACAACGAGAGAAGGGGGTGATCCTATCCGAGTTTGTGATATCATTGATAAGAAGAAAAATGGCCTGGCCCTTACAGCCGGGGAAATCAAAGAGTTGGTAGAAGGTTATACCAAAGGGAGGATCCCGGACTATCAAATGTCCGCTTTCTTAATGGCGGTTTATTTTCAGGGGATGACGGAGGAAGAAGTATTTGACATGACCCAGGTCATGCTTCATTCCGGGGAGCAGATTTCTCTGGATCAGATTCCGGGGATAAAAGTGGATAAGCACAGCACCGGCGGGGTGGGGGATAAAACCACGCTGGTCATAGGTCCTTTGGTTGCTGCCTGTGGCGGAAAGGTTTCAAAGTTGAGTGGAGCCGGTTTGGGATTTACCGGGGGAACCAAGGATAAATTGGAAGCAATCCCCGGTTACCAGACGTCGATTCCAAAGGAACGTTTTTATGAAATTGTGAATCAGGTTGGCGTATCTGTGGTCGGCCAGAATGAGAACATCGCTCCGGCCGATAAGAAAATCTATGCCCTTCGGGATGTGACGGCAACGGTGGAAAGCATTCCTCTGATCGCCTCGTCCATTATGAGTAAGAAACTGGCCTCCGGCTGCGATAAGATCCTACTGGATGTAACCGTAGGAAGCGGGGCTTTTATGAAGGATCTGGAACAGGCAAGAAAATTGGCGCAAACCATGGTGGACATTGGAGAACGAGGTGGTGTTCCTACGGTGGCCATGCTTACAGATATGGACGTACCACTGGGCAATGCGGTGGGAAACCTGCTGGAAGTAAAGGAAGCCATGGATACCCTTCAGGGGAGAGGACCGGCGGATTTTACCGAACTTTGTATGGAGATGTCCGCCCAAATGCTGTGGATGGCAGAGCTTGTAAAGGATCATGACGAAGGACGAAGAAGGGTAGAACGTAGGATTTCTTCCGGGGAAGCATATGAAAAATTCGTAGAAATGATTGAGGCGCAAGGAGGGAGTCGGTCGTTCTTAGAGAAGAAAGAAAACTTTCAGAGAGCGGAGATCCAAGAGTCGTTTGTGGCCAGGGAAGAAGGATACCTTGTGAAGATGGATACGAAAGGGTGCGGGAACGCGTCCATGCTTTTAGGCGCCGGGCGAAAGAAGTTGGGAGATACCATTGATCCGGATGCCGGACTGGTCTTTTGTAAGAAAAAGGGAGATTATGTTCAAAAAGGAGAGACGATTGCCAAACTATACACAAACCAATCGTCCCTTTTGCCGGATGCTAAGAGAATGTTAGAAGCGTCACTTTTCTTTGGCGCGCAGAAACCGGAAAAAGATCCGTTGATTTTGGATTGGATTGGAGGAACAATATGAAAGGGATCATTCATTCCATTGATACATTTGGGTCGGTAGACGGACCCGGAGTTCGCTTTATTATTTTTACCAAGGGATGTAAATTAAGATGTCAATATTGCCATAACGTGGATACCTGGTCCATGGAAAACGGAGAAGAGAAGGAAACGGATGAATTGTTGAAACAGGCCCTCCGCTATCGTTCCTATTGGGGCAAAGAAGGAGGGATCACAGTCAGTGGCGGAGAACCGCTCCTTCAGATTGATTTTCTGTTGGAATTGTTTACAAAGGCAAAAAAAGAAGGCGTACATACCTGCATAGATACGGCAGGGCAGCCTTTTACCAGGGAACAGCCTTTCTTCGGGAAATTGGAACAATTAATGGAAGTTACGGATTTATTACTGGTGGACATCAAAGAATATAATTCCGAAAAACATCGGGTGCTAACAGGACATTCCAATGGAAATATTTTGGATTTCCTCCGTTATCTGTCGGAGATTCACAAGCCGGTCTGGATCCGTCACGTGCTGGTTCCCGGTCTGACGGATGAAGAGGAAGATTTAAGAAAGATTCGAGAATTTATGGATACCTTAACCAATGTGGAACGGGTGGAGGTTCTTCCCTACCATTCCATGGGTGAGTATAAATGGGAGGCTTTGGGAATTCCCTATCCGTTAAAGGGCGTAAATCCCCCGGATAAGGAATCCGTTCAAAAAGCCAAAGAAATACTGGGCGCTTGTTAGGAATCAATCCAATTCCACGGCGCCGGTGTATAATTGGTAATATCTGCCGTTTTTCGCGAGGAGCTCTTCATGGGTTCCTCGTTCTATGATCTCCCCTTTTTCCAAAACCATAATGCAATCCGCATTACGCACCGTAGAGAGACGATGAGCGATGATAAAGGTGGTTCGGTTCTTCATCAAGCGTTCCATTCCGTGATCGATGTGTCGCTCGGTTCGGGTATCCACGGAACTGGTCGCCTCATCCAATACCAGAATGGGAGCTTTTGAGATAGCGGCCCGGGCAATATTTAACAATTGTCGTTGGCCCTGGCTTAAGTTGGAACCATCTCCTTCAATGACCGTATCGTACCCCTTTTCCAACCGCATAATAAAGGAGTGGGCGCTGGCGGTTTTCGCGGCTTCCACGATCTCTTCATCGGTGGCATCCAAACGACCGTAGCGAATGTTGTCTTTGATCGTACCGGTAAAAAGGTGGGTATCCTGCAATACCATGGCAATCTGGCTGCGTAAACTTGATCTCTGATAATCTTTAATATCTACGTTGTCGATCTGGATGGAACCTTCCTCAATGTCATAAAAACGATTCATAAGATTGGTGATCGTCGTTTTACCGGCACCGGTGGATCCTACAAATGCCACTTTTTGTCCGGCATGAGCATACAGGTTAATATCCTTTAAGATGGTCTGGTCCGGAAGATATCCGAAGGTGACATGGCTCATTTCCACTTCCACCTTGGATTGAGAGGTTTCCAATTCTTTCGCGTCTTTTCGGTCTTCTGATTCCGAGTCTTCATCCATGACACGAAATACCCGCTCGGCGCCGGCTAAGGCGGAGAAGATGGTATTCATCTGCATGGAAAATTCGTTAATGGGTCGGCTAAATTGACGGGCATAGTTTACAAATACCGTTAAATCCCCCAGGGTGATCTTACCGGCCAAAGCAAACAGCCCCCCGACACACCCGGTTAACGCGTAGCTGATCTGGCTTAAGTTTCCGACCACCGGTCCCATAATGCCTCCGACAAATTGGGCTTTCACCTGGTTTTTCTTTAATTCATCGTTTAAATCGCTAAATTCGTGCATGGCAATGTCTTCATGACAGAAAACTTTTACCACTTTTTGACCGGTAACGGTTTCTTCAATAAAACCGTTTAAATTCCCTAAAGCATACTGCTGTTTTCGATAATAGGCGGATCCTTTCAAAGCAATGGTACGTCCGGCAATTACGATCAGCGGGGTTAAAACAATGGTAAGCAAAGCCATCCACGGGTTCATGGAAAACATCATGATAATGGTTCCGGTAATGCTTAAAACGCCGGAAAACAGTTGAACGATGGTATTGTTCAACATTTCTCCAATGGTATCCACATCGTTGGTGAAACGACTCATAATATCACCGGTTACATGGGTATCAAAATACCGGATCGGTAAGGTTTGAATGTGATCGAATAAATCCTTTCGCAGGTTTTTTAACGCCCGCTGGGAAACGCCGATCATAATTCGTTGCTGGGCATATAAGGTGATCAAACCGAGAAGGTAGATGACCGCCATGAATAACAGATTTTTCAAAAGGTTGTCAATGCCCTGATGGAAGATCGCCTGAGGATCTGCCGCGTCCTTCATGGTTGTGTAGGTTTTGGCGATCCCATTGATCACCGGGGATAACATGTAAGTTCCCGCAAGGGAGGTGACGCTGGAAACCAGGGTACAAACCAGGGCAAGAGCAACTTTCCCCTTGTCCGGACCGATATAGTGGAGCAAACGTCGAATGGCGATTCCTACATTCTCAGGCTTTCCACTCATGGCACGGGGACCTCTGGGTCCACCGGGACCGCCCATACGGGGACCTCCCATACGGGGCCCCCCGGAAGCGGCACTGTTTGAGGAGTGTTTGGGTTGACTCATGCGCTCACCTCCTTATCCATCTGGGAATCGTATATTTCCTGATAGGTTTCGTTGGACTCTAAAAGCTCATGGTGATTGCCCATTCCTACGATCTTTCCATCGTCCATGACCAGAATGATATCCGCCTGTTCCACGGATGAAATTCTTTGGGCGATGATGATCTTCGTGGTGGAAGGGAGATCCAGGTTCAAATTCTTACGAATATCCGCTTCCGTTACCGTATCCACCGCACTGGTGGAATCATCTAAGATGAGGATTTTCGGTTTCTTTAGAAGGGCTCTTGCAATACAGATCCTTTGTTTTTGTCCGCCGGATACATTCACGCCGCCCTGTCCCAATTCCATATCATAGCCATCTTCAAAGCCTTCAATGAACACGTCGGCTTTGGCGTGAGCCGCCGCTTTTTTTACTTCTTCTTCGGAAGCGTTCTCGTCCCCCCAGCGAAGGTTGTCCAGAATGGATCCGGAGAAGAGGGTGTTCTTCTGCAAAACCATAGCAACGCTGTTACGAAGGTGTTCCAGGGAATAATCTTTCACGTTGATCCCGTCTACCAGAACCTCACCTTCATCCACGTCATAAAGCCTGGGGATCAACTGTACCAGAGATGTTTTACCGGAACCGGTGGAGCCGATGATCCCCACTACACTCCCTGCGGGAATATGAAAATGAATATGTTCCAGAACATTTTTCTGGTTGTTTTTGGAATAGCGAAAACTTACATTCTTAAATTCAATATCGCCCCTGGTCACGGTGGCATCTTTATTCTTGGCATCGTCATCGGTTAAATCCACGGTTGTGGACATAACCTCTTTGATCCGTTTGGAAGAGGCTAACGCACGGGAACCCTGGATAAAGATAAAACTGATCATCATCAGAGACATTAAAATCTGCATCACATAGGAAGTGAACGCGGTCAGATCCCCGATGGCCATATTTCCCGCCAGAATCAAATTTCCGCCGAACCATACAATGGCCAGTGTGGTAACGTTCATGGCCAGCATCATAATGGGCATGGAAAATATTACGATCTTAAATGCCCGCAAGGTGTTATCCGTTAAATCGTTGTTATAGTCTTGAAAGGTTTCCTTTTCATAGTCTTCCCGAACGAAGGACTTTACCACACGGACGTTGGTCAGGTTCTCCTGGATTCGGGAGTTTAACGCATCAATCTTGGTCTGCATGATGGTAAATCTGGGGAATGCGGTTTTCACCATCCATGTAAGAGAAACGATCAGAATGGGCAAGGCAATCACAAAGACCAAAGCCAGACGACTGTTAATGGAGAAGGACATGATCAGTCCGCCGATCATTAATCCGGGAGATCGTAACATCATACGAAGTGCCATGGCAACCACATTCTGCATATTGGTAATATCGTTGGTGAGTCTGGTTACCAGAGAACCGGTGGAAAACGTTTCAATGTTGGCAAATGAGAAGGTCTGTACTTTTTGGAACAGGTCTTTGCGAAGATCCGCTGCAAAAAAGACCGAAGCTTTGGTAGCAAAATAAGCTCCCAAAACACCGCCAACCATCATAGCAATCGCAGTGAGAGCCATGTAGATACCGTGAATGATTATGTAACGGGTACCGGCGCCTCCCTGTATGCCTACGTTGATGATCAAAGACATCATCTTAGGCATAAATACGTCGCCGACGACTTCCACGCACATAAAGATCGGCCCTAAAATAAAATAGGGTAAATAGGGCGTGATGTATTTTTTGTAGAATTTCACTGATTATACCTCGCTTTCAGGTCTGGGATGAACATTGGCAATTCGCCTATTTCTAGTGTAAATAGCTACTTGCTCATGTTTTGGCGGTTTTCATCCCCCATGTCCCTATGTGGAAGCACAGGCATCTTTGGGTTTGAAAACCTTGACACCATAATATAACGATTCTAAGATAAAAGTCAATGAAATTCACAAATATTTTAAAAATGAATGTTGACATTTAAGGGGAAATGGAGTAAAATGTTTTATGTTTTGCGGATATGGCGGAACTGGCAGACGCGCTAGATTTAGGTTCTAGTGAGGTAACTCGTGCAGGTTCGATTCCTGTTATCCGCATGGCCCAAAAATCCCGAAAATATGTTGCATATTTTCGGGCTTTTTCATTGACAAATCCCCGGTAGTCCAGTAAAATTAATTTATGTATCTCAGAGGAATGAAATACCTTTCGACCGTAAGTGGACAATCGATTTCTCCGTCTGAGAAATACGCTCTGGGAGTGGGAATCCTAATTGGGAGTGGGGATCGGTTTGAAGGAATGGAGATGGAATCATGTTGCAGTTTGTAAGCGTTGTATTATTGCTTTTAGGCTTTGTGGGTTTGATTAAGGGGGCGGATCTTTTTGTAGATGGAAGCGCTTCTCTTGCCAAGACCTTTCAGGTGCCCGGCGTGATTATTGGATTAACGGTGGTGGCCATGGGAACCAGTGCGCCGGAGTTAGCGGTGAGCACGTCCGCAGCCATAAAAGGAGCCAATGAAATTGCTTACAGTAACGTGGTGGGTTCCAATCTTATGAACCTGTTGCTGGTATTGGGCGTATGTTCGATAATCCGTTTTATTCCTGTGGATCCGGCCATTATCAAAAGGGATTTCCCCTTTTCCATTGGGATTACGATCCTGTTGTTGTTATTCGGGGGAGCCGGTACGATCTTTGCCGGGAAATTATCCGGTAACATGGCGGAAAATGCAGGGGAGCTCCAACGGATCTGCGGTTTGATCTTCCTGGTGATCTTCCTTTTCTACATTGGATTTTTGATCTATAACGCAAAAAAGAATCCAACCGAGGAAACGGACGAGATCAAGACATTGCCGGTTTGGAAGTGTATTCTTTTTATTCTGATCGGCCTTGTTCTCATCGTAGGAGGTGGTCAGGCCGTGGTATGGAGTGCTACGAACATTGCCAAATTCTTAGGGATGACGGAGACGTTGATCGGCTTAACCGTGGTTGCCTGCGGAACTTCATTGCCGGAGCTGGTTACCTCGGTTGTGGCATCGAAGAAGGGTGAAAATGGCATGGCCGTAGGAAATGTGGTAGGCTCCAACATCTTCAATATACTTTTGATCTTAGGAGTTTCGACGAGCATTCACCCGGTAGCGATCAACATGGCTTCAATCTACGATACCATGATCTTAATTGGTATCAACCTTCTTTTGTTTATCATTGTTTGTGTTCGGAAGAAGGTGGAAAGAGGCACAGGAATTCTAATGGTATTACTATATGTGTGTGATGTGATTTATGCAATTGCCCGCGGTTAGGAGGACAAGATGACATTAAAAGAGGCATTTGAAACGGATTTTTTAATGGGAGCAGCCATTAATACCTGGCAGTTAAATGGTGACGGTGTATATAAAAAGGCGAAGGACCAACTATTGAAACATTTTAACAGCATTACCTTTGAAAACCAGATGAAACCGGAGACCATGATTTCCCTGAAATCCCAGGAACTTGCCGATACATCCCAGGTTGTCATCGATGAAGAATTTCTGGGTGAAATGCTGCAAATGGCACAGGATCTTGGACTAAAGGTACGCGGTCATTGTCTGCTCTGGCACAATCAAACGCCGAAGTGGTTTTTCTGCAAGGACTACGATCTGAGTCAGGAAAAAGCCTCCAAGGAAGTGATGCGAAGCCGTCTGGAATCTTATATTCGTAGTATTTTAACCTTTTGTAAGGAAAATTATCCCGGTTTGGTATATGCCTGGGATGTTTGCAACGAGGTGATCTACGATGACGGAAAGGCACGAACCCAATCTCCCTGGTATGAGTGTTATGGGGATGATTCCTACGTGGAAGACGCCTTTACCTTTGCCAGGAAATATGCCCAAGAGGGTGTGAGCCTTTTCATCAATGATTACAATGAATACCAAGAGCCTAAGCACCAGGGATATTATCAAAAGGCGAAGGAATTATATGAAAAAGGTCTGATCGACGGCGTGGGGATGCAGTCTCATTATTTGCTGGATGAGCCGGAGATCAAGGAGGTTCAAAGAGCGATGGAACACTTTGATTCCATCGACCCGGGAAAAATTCAGATCCAATTAACGGAAATTGATGTGCACAATCCGGTGGAACCGAAGGAAGAACGGGAGAAATTTGAAAACAAATACCGGCAGTTATTTGAAATCCTGATCCAAGAGCGACGTGAGAATCAGGTAAATATTACCAGCGTTACCTTCTGGGGATTAGGAGATAAGGACAGCTGGCTTACCTACTTTCGGAAGGAAAACAGTCGTCCCTTGCTCTTTGATGAGAATTATGAAGAAAAGCCTTTGGTAGAAGAATTAATGAATATGGCGAGCTTACAACAAGGATAATATGAAAATGGCAGAGAATTAACTCTGCCATTTTTTTATCTCATCTTGTAACCAGTTGGTAAATGCGTCCATTCCCTCCCCGGTTTTGGAGCAAATGGGAAAGATGGGGATACCCGGATGACGCATATGGATCCATTCTTTTGCCTTTTCCAGATCAAAATCAAAATAGGGTAAAACGTCGATCTTGTTAATTAATACCACATCCGCCACTTGAAACATCAAGGGGTATTTTAAAGGTTTGTCGTCTCCTTCCGGAACGGATAGGATCATGGCGTTCTTCACGGCGCCGGTGTCAAATTCAGCCGGGCAAACCAGGTTGCCTACATTTTCCAAAAACACCAGATCGTAGTCCCTGGATTGGAAGGAATCCAGTCCCTGATCCGTCATACTGGCGTCCAGGTGGCACATGCCGCCGGTGTGGAGCTGAATGGAAGAGCCGCCGGCTTCCGCGATCTTTACCGCATCCACGTCGGAATCAATGTCTGCCTCCATAACGCCAATGCGATAGGTGTCCTTCAGTTTTTCAATGGTTCGCAGCAACGTGGTGGTTTTTCCGGAACCGGGGGAACTCATAACGTTTAACAGGAAGGTTTTGTCCTTCTTTAGTCGTTCTCTGGTTTTCTCCGCCTGTAGGTCGTTGTCATCCAGAATGTTGGATTTTAAATCGATGATCTCTACTTTCATGTTACAGAACCTCCTATGTATATGATGATGTGAAATCGGTCAATCGTTCACTTCCATGGCAATATGATCCAGAACAAATTCCCGACCTCTCCGGATCGTTGCCTGTCCACCTCCGCAATGGGGGCATAAATATTGAAATTCTTTGGTGGGATGAAAGAGTGTCTGACAGGAGTGGCAGAGAGCTTCCACGGGAACTTCCGTGATTTCCAGTTTAGATCCTTCCAATCTCGTATTTTTGACGGCGATGGGATAATATTTTAGAAGATAGAAGGGCTCCAGTCCGGTCATTTCCCCAACTTCAATATGCACAGAATTCACGTGGATCGGGTTCTTTTTTTCGACTTGTTCCATGGCTTGATTGACCAAACGAACAATATAACTCATTTCATGCATAAGAATCTCCTTCCTACCATTGATTCACTATTTCATCTTATCTCAAATGAGCGTAAATGTAAAGTTTTTTTGATAATACTTGCAAAAAACAAGTGTTTTGTGTATAATTAAATTGAACATACTATGTCCTATTCTACAAGGATAGTATTAAGGAGGAAACATTTTATGGTAACAGCTGTTGTAGGTGCGAATTGGGGAGATGAAGGGAAAGGTAAGATTACCGATATGCTTGGTGAGACTTCGGATATTATCGTTCGATTTCAAGGCGGAAGTAACGCAGGTCACACCATTGTTAACGATTATGGAAAATTTGCGCTGCATATTTTGCCTTCCGGTGTATTCTATAACCATACGACCAGCATTATCGGAAATGGTGTCGCATTGAACATCCCGGATCTATTCAATGAAATTCAGGGAATTGTGGAGAAGGGTGTGCCGAAGCCGAAGATCTTAGTTTCAGACCGTGCCCAGATCGTAATGCCCTATCATATTTTATTTGATGAATATGAAGAAGAACGTTTGGCCGGTAAGTCCTTTGGTTCCACGAAATCCGGCATTGCTCCTTTTTATTCCGATAAATACGCGAAAACCGGAATCCAGGTAGCGGAATTATTTAACGAGGAAGCTTTAAAAGAACGCTTGCAAACAATCTTAGTAAAGAAGAATGTGTTGCTGAAAAACTTATATCACAAACCGGAGATTGAGCTGGAGGATGTATGGAAGACCCTCCGTGAATACAAAGAAATGGTGGCTCCGTATGTATGCGATGTATCCGCATTCCTATATGAAGCCAGAAAGGCCGGAAAGAACATTCTTCTGGAAGGACAGTTGGGATCTTTGAAAGATCCGGATCATGGTATTTATCCGATGGTAACATCCTCCTCTACGTTGGCTGGATATGGTGCGATCGGAGCGGGGATCCCTCCCTATGAGATCCAGAGGATCGTAACGGTTGTTAAGGCCTATTCCAGTGCGGTAGGCGCGGGAGAATTTGTTAGTGAGATTTTCGGGGAAGAGGCCGATGAGCTTCGGAGACGCGGAGGCGATGGCGGTGAGTATGGCGCAACAACCGGTCGTCCCAGAAGAATGGGATGGTTTGACGCGGTGGCAAGTCGCTACGGATGCCGCATCCAGGGAGCAACGGAAGTAGCTTTAACGGTTTTGGATGTATTAGGGTATTTAGATGAATTACCTGTATGCGTTGGTTATGAAATAGATGGAAACGTAACAAAGGATTTTCCAACAACATCGATGTTGGCAAAAGCAAAACCGGTATATGAAGTGTTACCCGGATGGAAGGAAGATATTCGAGGAATTACAGAATATGATCAACTTCCGGAAAATTGCAGGGGATACATTGAATTTATTGAGAAGGAACTGGGAGTTCCGATTAAGATGGTATCCAACGGGCCTGGACGACATGAGATTATTTACCGATGAAAAAAGGAGGTTATCGTATGAAAAAGATTTTTTTAATGCTGGCAGCTGTTTTATGTATGGGAGCTTTGATGGTTTCCGTAACGGCATGTAACAAGGGTGGAGGAAGTGAGACACCGGCTGCTCCGGCGGAGAATACTTCGGAAGAAACCACAGGCGGAGATCAAAGTGGGGAAGAAACGAAGAAGGAAGAAAAGAAGGAAAAGAAAGGACCGACCCATTCCCTTGAGATTCGTCCGGAAGGGGGAGGTACCATAATGGTAGATGGCGACAGCATTGATACGGCATCTGCCAAGAAATACGACGATGACTGGTGGGCCGTTGAGATTAAGATGAATAAAACCGGCAAGAAATCTTTGACATCTTATTCTAAGAAGAACGAGGGGAAAACCATGGAGATCCTTGTGGACAATAGTAAAGTTGGTACATTTGAATTGAAGAAGTCCACGGATACATTGGTAATTCCCATCTTCGAGTCGAATAGTAAGGCGGATGATTTCGCTAAAACCGTTCGATTGTGTAAGAGATCTTAATGCAAGAGAACATAATGTAAGAGAACATAAGAGAATATAAAAAAGGAGCTATTAACAATAGCTCCTTTTTTTGAGTCGTGTTACAGGGGCACTAGGAATCGAACCCAGCTCTGGAGTTTTGGAGACTCTTATTCTACCGATGAACTATGCCCCTATAGGCAGGCTATTTCTGTTTGAAATAAGCCGACTGCTTTAATATACTACATTTTTGTGGAAATGTCAAATGAAATTTTGCGTTTTTAGGAAAAAAATCCATAAGGTCAAGGTGACCGAGGATAACAAAGTTGTTAAAACAATGGTGCTTGCCGTTAGGACCTTATCGTTGTTGGTTTTCGCCGCCATAATGTAACTGGATACCGTGGTAGGGGAAGCGCACATGATCAAAGTTGCTACCAGTTCCTGATTCCGAAATCCCAGAAGAATGGCAATGGGCATGCAAACCGCGCTGATCCCTACCAGTTTAATGAGCGTGGCAAGTAAGGTGGGTTTGATCTTTTGAATGGCGGCGGTTCCCTGGAACGAGGCTCCAATGGATAACAAGGCCAGAGGGGTTGCTGTATTGCCGATCATGGTTAAGCCTTTTTGTGCAAAAACGGGGAGGTGAAAGGGAAGGAATGAGAAGATCAGACCCAGGACGATGGCGATCAGAATCGGATTGGTTGCGATCTGCTTCAAGGTTCCTTTGATATTGGGAGTCTCATCCCCCTTGCCTTTTAAGGTTAGAATGATCACGGCAAAAATATTGAACAAGGGAACGGCGCCTAAGATCATGAAGGACGAACTGCCGGCATTTCCATACATATTGTGAATGAAGGCCATCCCCAAAAGAGCGGCACTGCTTCGATAGGAGGCTTGAATAAAGGCTCCTTTTTCCTCTTCCTTTTTCATAAGCAGTTCCGTGCCGACCCAAACGACGAGGATAAAGATCAGGGTGGCGAAAAAGCAGAAAAAGAGAAAGGAAATGTTCATCCCTTTCCCCGGGGAAACTACGGTTAAATCCTGAAATAACAAAACAGGGAGGGCTACGTAGAACACGAAGGAATCCGCGGATTTGGTAAAGCCCTCCGTAAGGATTCCCATTTTCTGCAGAATTTTCCCCAGTAGGATAATGAGGAAAATCGGCAATGTTGCATTGATGCTATATAAAAAAGGATTCATACATAACCTCGATTCTTTCAATGAACTATCTTTTATGACCTTGACATCCTATTATGGCACGTTTCGGGAAGGAAGTCAACTGGGACTTGTAAAAAATCCGATTATCGTTTATAATAAGTAGAAGTTTTACAAGGATTGAAAAATTTTGGAGTGAAGCGATCAATGTGGAAATCGATTTATCAAATACTGTATCGAGCGGTTATTTTAATGATTATATTTGTGGCTTCTTTCCTTTTTTTTATGAAGGGATTGAAGAGCAATGAGTATGAAAGCGGTGTGGTGGTTCAACCTAAAACGGAGACGTTGCCCATTGTTACCACAACGGTGCAAGGGTGTTATGTAAACGCGATGTACGGTTATAATGGTCCGATCGCCGACAATGTAGTGCGAGAGTCCATTACCCCGTTGAACCAGGATAAGAATCTGTCTCTTACCTGGACGGATACCGAGTTAAAGCCCATGAAAGTGGGAGTTGCCATTAAGGGATGCAACAGCCTGGAAACCCTATATGAAAAGGAATATGGGAATCTGGATCAATCCGGCCGTAAGCTGGAATTAACCTTGGATTACGGTTTTCAAACCACTACGGAATACATTCTATCCCTGGTATTTACCATGGAAAGCGGCCGAAAAGTTCATTATTATACCCGGGTCAAATACTACGAGAACGATACCCACCTGGCAGATAAATTAAACTTTGCCATGAACATTCACGAGATGACGCTGGACCCGATGAAGCAGGAAATGCTCTCGGAATATTTAGAAACCGACGGAAGTGATAAGAAAACGTCCCTGGCTACGGTAACCATAAAATCCGATCCGTCCCAGGTGACCTGGGAGAGCATGGAGCCGGAGGTGATATCCGAGATCGTACCGGTGGTAAAGGAATTTAATACAGAGACGGCTTGTTTTTTATTGGATTATTTTGTGAGAGCCAAGACGCCGGCGGGAAAAGAAATTTTTGAAGTTCAGGAGTTTTACCGGGTAAGACATGCAGGAAACGAAGACTACCTACTGAATTTTGAGAGACGATTGGAAGCGGATTTTAAGGCGTCCCATGCGGATGTGGACGACGGTATGTTAAAAATGGGAATTACCAATGATACCAAAAGCAAGATTTTAAGCGCTGTGGATCAAGGGTATTTGTATTTTGCCAGAGGTGGGAATCTGTATTGTTACAATACCAAAACTTCGAAGAATACCGTAGAGAGAATTTATTCTTTTTACAGTGAGGATAAGGCCTATTCCTATCGTCAGGGACCCGGCCAATCCATTCGACTGTTAAAGACGTTAGAAAATGGAGATCTATACTTTGCGGCCTATGGGTATTTTCCACGAGGAAACTACGAGGGGAAGGTTGCCATTGTGATCCATTGTTATCATGCGGAAGAGAAGAAGCTGGAGGAGCTGTTGTATCTTCCCATGGATACTACCTATGAGCAATTGAAGGAAGATTTTGAGGAATATGGATATGTAACGGCTCAGAATGTCTATCATTTTATTGTGGCCGGCAATGTTTATTCCTATCATTTTGATGCCCGTCGTCTGATCACAAGAAGAGAAGAAATCCAGAATAACAACTTCCAGGTCATTCAGGACACCAATTTCTATGCCTGGTTGGAGGAAAACCAACTGGTATTATTTAACCTGGAAACAGAAGAACAGAAGGTGGTTACCCCCCCGGCGGAAAATGAGAAGATCCGTTTGCTGGGAACCATTAATGATAACGTGATCTATGGCTTTTGCCGCGGGGAAGACGGAGTGTGGTCCGGGGAGATTCCCTGCTATAAGATCATGATCTCCGATTGTGAAGGAAATGTGCGAAAGACCTATGAGGCGGCGGATGTTTACGTTACCGGCGTGGAAGTGGCGGGAAATGTAATGACCCTTCGTCGGGTGAAGAAGGTGGGGGATACCTATGAGAAGATTGGAAACGACAGCATTTTAAACCAGAATGAGTCCAAGTCCGCCGGCTATTCTATGTCCCCGAAAAGCAATACCCAAACCTTAACGGAGTGGTATGTTAGGATCTCGGCGTCTTATACCATGAGTGACAAGCCGAAGGAAAAAGATTTAAAACTCCCCATCATTACCGGGGGAAGAAGTGTTCATTTGGATGAGAAGAGTCAGGAAAAATACTACGTGTACGCCTTAGGCGTTATTACGGACTCCACCGATGATCCGGCCAAAGCCATTCAGTTGGCGGATGAAAAAATGGGTGTGGTGGTATCCGGCGCCCACCAGGTGATCTGGGAGAGAAGCGGCGCGTTCTTAATGAACAGCATCGCTGGTTTGGAAGGGAAGAAATCCGGCGGTCATTTAACCGATGCTTCCGCCTGTGCCTACATGGTATTAAAGGCGAACCACTATTCGCCCAAAGAAGAAACCTTAAGTAAGGATCATGACAACATTACGAAGATGTTGCGCAAATACATGGATCATGTTATGAATTTATCCGGAGTTACCTTGGATCAGGTGCTGTATATGGTAAGCTCGGATCATTATGTCATTGGGAAGACCAGTGACACTACAGCTGTAGTAATATGCGGCTACGACGAAGGACATTTAACCATTTGCGACCCGGCGGACGGTAAGATCAAAACCGTGGATCGGAAGGAAATGGAAAAGACGTTTAAAGAGGCTCAAAATCGTTTTATTTCTTACACATAAAAGGAAGCTTTGAGGACGGTCTTTATGGTAGTTTCGAGGGAGGTGCCCATGGAAGAATACATTCAAATGGCGATGGAAGCCCGTGAAAAGGCCTATGCTCCTTATTCCGATTATTTGGTGGGGGCTTGCCTGGTCACAAAAGAGGGGGCGGTTTTCACCGGATGCAACATTGAAAATCGTGCCCTGACTCCCGGAAATTGCGCGGAGCGAACCGCCTTTTTTAAGGCGATCAGTGAAGGAAATAAAGAATTTAGCCGGATCGTGATCGTTGGGGGAAAACGGGGAAAGGAATTGATAAAGACGACGCCCTGTGGAGTTTGTAGGCAGGTTATGGTGGAGTTTTGCGATCCGGAGACCTTTGAAGTGTGCGTTGCCACCGGTCCCCGGGATTATGAGGTTTTTAAGTTGAAGGATCTGTTGCCCCACGCATTTTGAAAGGAAGAAGTAACGTATGAGATTACCGGAGGCATTCCAAACCCGTATGAAGGAAATGTTGAAAGAGGAATATTCGGATTTTGAAAAGTCCCTGGATCAACCTCGTTTGTACGGACTTCGGGTGAATACCGGGAAGATATCCGTAGATGAGTTTGAACGAATTGCCCCGTTTCCGATTGAGAAGATTCCGTATATTCCCAACGGATTTTTTTACGAGGGGAAGATTCCGGCGGCTAAGCACCCTTATTATTACGCGGGACTTTATTATCTTCAGGATCCCAGCGCGATGACCCCGGCTTCTCGTTTAAGGATCGAGCCCGGGGATAAGGTGTTGGATCTATGCGCGGCCCCTGGCGGTAAGACCACGGAATTAGGAGCGAAACTACAGGGGAAGGGGTTTCTCCTGGCTAATGATATCAGCGCCAAACGGGCGAAGGCTCTGGTGAAGAATGTGGAATTGTTTGGCATCCCAAATGTAGGAATCACCGTGGAAGAACCGGAGGATCTGGGAAGGCGGTTCCCGGAGTATTTTGATAAGATCCTGGTGGATGCCCCCTGCTCCGGCGAGGGGATGTTTCGGAAGGAAAGCAGCATGGTAAAGGCCTGGGAGCAAAATGGACCTGAGTTCTATGCCCCCCTTCAGCGGCATATCCTGGAATCTGCCATTCAGGCCTTAAAGCCCGGAGGGTTCCTGTTGTACTCCACCTGCACGTTCTCGCCCCTGGAGGATGAGGGTACCGTTCTTCACGTATTGGAAGAGCATCCGAACCTGCATATAACGCCGATGGAAGGCTATGAGGGATTTGAGTGCGGTCATCCGGAATGGGTCAACAGTAACCGAGAAGAGTTAAAAAATTGCGTGAGGATCTTCCCTCATAAGATGCAGGGCGAAGGACATTTTCTGGCCTTGTTTCAAAAAGACGGGGAGAGGGAGGTTTCTTCTTCTGCAATCCCCCGGAAAAAAGGAAAAAAAGAGAATTTGAACCGGGAAGAAAAAGAATTGTGGGAATCGTTTTATCAAAATATCACGATGGAAATTCCCTTGGATCAGGTGGTCAGCAAAAAGGGATTTCTGTTTGCGCTACCGGAGGAGCTAAGAGATAAGAATTCCATGCGATATCAGCGAAGCGGGCTTTTTCTGGGGGAAGTTAAAAAGAAACGATTTGAACCAAGCCAGGCGTTGGCGATGGCGTTAAAATCCTCCCAGTACCGGGGCACCCTGTCTCTGAATGTTGAGGATGAACGGGTGATCCGGTATTTAAAGGGGGAGACGATTGTGCTAACGAAGGAGGAGCAACGTGAGATCCCTGACAATGGGACCCGGTATTTGTTGATCTGTGTGGACGGATATCCCCTGGGGTGGGGGAAGGATCAGAAGGGAACCGTGAAGAATAAATACTTGCCCGGATGGCGTATGATGTAAGGAACTACAACGTGGAAGAAGAAACGATAGTGTGGAAGAAGAAACGATAGCGTGGAGGAAGAAACGATAGCGTGGAAGAAGAAATGATAACGAGGAGGAATGGGATGGAACTGGATGTTTTAATGGATAAGAAGTCCATGACCAAGTTTTTGATCCGCAATAATTTTACCCAGGCCGGCGGCTTTATCGGATTGATCATTAGCATTGCTGCCATTGTTTGCCTTGTGGTATTCTGGGGGAAGATCGGACAGGCACAGAAGATCCTCCTGGTGATGCTGGGGTTGCTTTTCACGGTGATCCAGCCTCTGAGTATTTGGCTGAAGGGGTTAAAACAATTGAAAACCGGCCCGTTTCGGAAACCCTTTCATTACGTGTTCAGTGAGGAAGGGATTCATGTGAAAAATACGGCGGGGGAAGTGGATGTACCCTGGGAGCAGGTGGAAAAAGACATTATTACCAAGGATGCGATCTACATTTATATGAACGCGGTGTCGGCTTTTATCATTCCGGCGTCGCAATGTGGAAAGAACTTTGTGCCCCTGGCTGCGTTGATCCGTAAGTACATGGGGGAAGAGGACGGAGAATAAAGGAGTTATGGTATGGCGAAATATGAAAGCTTTTCAGAACAGGATACCTTCTTCATCGGCGAACGAATGGGACAGCATGCTACCCCTGGAACCGTCGTTGCTCTGGATGGGGATTTAGGCGTGGGAAAGACTGTATTTACCAAGGGATTTGCCAGAGGATTAGGAATTGAAGAGGATGTGGTAAGCCCCACCTTTACCATTGAACAAATTTATGAAGAAGGGCGGCTTCCGCTGTATCATTTTGATATTTACCGCTTGGAAGATGAGGATGAGTGGTATGCCATTGGAGCCGATGAAGCCCTGGATTCGGACGGAGTTTGCTTAATTGAGTGGGCTTCCAAAATGCCGGAGATCATGCCGAAGGATACCATTTGGGTTACCATTGAGAAAGATTTAGACAAAGGCTTTGATTATCGGATCATTACCATTGGAGAACCGGAGGTTTCAATATGAAAATATTAGGGATTGACAGTTCCGGGCTTGTGGCTGGAACTGCGTTATTGGTGGACGATGTTTTGGTGGGAGAATATACAATTCATAATAAGAAAACCCATTCCCAAACGCTGCTGCCCATGGTGACGGATCTGTTGGAAATGGCGGGGATTCAGGTGGAAGAATTGGATGCCATTGCTGTGGCAAGAGGTCCCGGGTCCTTCACCGGACTTCGCATTGGCGCGGCTACGGCCAAAGGTTTAGCGTGGACATTGGGAATTCCCATTGTACCTGTTTCTACACTTGTAGGATTAGCCTGCCATGTAAGAGAAGACGGCCTGGTCTGCCCGATCATGGACGCCCGTAGAGGACAGGTCTATACAGCCCTTTATCAGGTCAAAGAAGGAGAGTATATTCCTCTGCTGGAAGAGGCGGCCATGGATATTCAAGACTTATTTCAGAAATTGGAAGAACAAGGTTTCAGGGAGCCCATTACTTTTGTGGGAGATGGGGTGCCGGTATTTTTCGATACGATCAAAGAGAATCTGAAGATTCCATCCCGATTCCTTCCTGCTTTTTCCAATTATCAGCGCCCGGCATTGATTGCCTATTTAGGCAGCCGGTATTTGAAAGAAGGGAACGTTGTAAAGGCTGCGGATTTTCTTCCGATATACTTAAGAAAATCCCAGGCGGAACGGGAAGCGGAAGAAGCAAAAAAGAGAGAAGAGGATCATAAATGTTAGATGTTTGTCTGTTGGGATGCAGCGGCATGATGCCGTTACCCAAAAGGGCGTTAACCGCCTTAATGGTACGATATTCGGGAAGCAGTCTGCTTGTGGATTGCGGAGAAGGAACCCAGGTTCAGATCCGAAAACAGGGATGGAGTTTTCATGACATTGATACGATTTGCATTACTCATTTTCACGGGGATCACATCAGTGGACTGCCGGGGCTTTTGTTGTCTATGGGGAACGCGGATCGAAGAGAGCCGGTTACCATGATCGGCCCAAGAGGGCTTAAGAAAGTGGTAAACGCCCTTATGGTCATTGCGCAGGGGGTTCCCTTTGAAATTAAATTTGTGGAATTAACAGAACCGGAACAATCCTTTGAGATGAAAGGCTTTACCCTACATGCTTACAAGTTAGATCACAATGTTACCTGTTATGGTTATACCATGGAGATCCCCCGAGCTGGCAAATTTGACATGGAAAAAGCCAAGGAAAATCAGGTGCCCATGGCGGCGTGGAGTCCTTTGCAAAAGAAGGAAGAGGTCACCGTGAATGGCGTAACGTATACCAGGGATCAGGTACTGGGGCCGGAGCGTAAGGGGTTGAAACTTACGTATTGTACGGATACCAGACCCGTGGAGTCCATTGTACGCTACGGGATGCATTCCGATCTATTTATCTGTGAAGGGATGTATGGAGATGCGGGGAAACTTAAGAATGCCAAAGACAAGAAGCATATGACCTTTGAAGAGGCAGCGGATCTGGCAAAGAGGGCGGAGGTTGCGGAAATGTGGCTTACCCATTACAGCCCCTCTCTGGTGCGCCCGGATCCATATATGAAATCCGTTCGAAAAATATTCCCGGAGACTTACCCGGGAAAAGATTTGAAAAGTGTTACATTAAAGTTTAAGGATGATGAGTAAATGAAAGATATAACCTTATTGGCGGTGGAGAGTTCGTGTGATGAGACGGCGGCAGCCGTGGTGGTGAACGGACGAAACGTGTTGTCCAATGTCATCTCTTCTCAAATTGATCTGCATACCTTATATGGCGGCGTCGTGCCGGAGATTGCTTCCCGTATGCATGTGGAACAGATCATTCCCGTCATGGAGCAGGCGTTAAAGCAGGCAGGGAAGGAACTGTCAGATCTGGACGGAATCTGAGATTAAACCCTTATAAAATCCAGAGCCTTCAGGAAGACTTCCATAACAAAACCTGCCTGTGCCCCCTCCCCGGGGAGGGACGATCTGTCTTTTCGCACTTCTTTTTTTCATTTTTCACGTCAAAATTTAATCCCCTGCGAATTGCACACTTTTGTGGATGCGTCTATAATTTCTTCACAGAGAGAATGGCGCTTGCGCCTTCAGGCGCGCCTTTAGAGGCGTCTCTGACAGGCGGGGTCATCCTGAGGGCTTTTGCAGCCCTGTGAGATGGCCGGATAGGAGGACAGTATGAGGGATCAAGGCGAGGGGAAAGGAGTTTCCGGGGGACTGGAAAACAGAAAAAAGAAGGCATCCCGGGCACCGATGCGGCTCATCTTTGGGCTCCTTTTTCTGGCTGCGGCCTTTTTCTGCGGCCATCTCTTCCTGAAAAACCGGCTCTCTGCCTCAGACTATGTGCGGGCAGAGGCGGAAGGCGTCGACGGCTTTGGAAGTCTGCATCTTTCGATCGATGCGGAGGCCCTGATCTCTGACCTTGGCAGGTCGCGCAGTCTCTCTG
>CALGGT010000079.1 GCA_937915825.1 uncultured Eubacterium sp. | reverse complement strand
CTGTGTTTAGCCTTACAGACTGTATTATAATGCTTCTCATACAATTAACAGCCTTGAACACATTTGATTTGCCACTGGAATTTGCTCCGAAAAAGGCCATAGCATTAAGAACCCGTGAATTTGCAACTATGGTATACCCTCTATTATCCATGTCTTTTATGCCTGTAGATGCATCAAACGACAAGGATACTTCTTCGTCAATAGAACGATAGTTCTCTACTGTAAAGCCTGTAATCATAACGCAGATTTTTGATTTTTGCTCATAATTTCAGTGCAAAAATACACATTATTTTTAATATAAGGTACTTTTTTGAGTGTATTTTTCAAATTCTTGCCAAAATGACAGTGAAAAAGGATGTCAAAATCACAAATACGGAGCAACTGACAAATTGACATTATATTTTCGTGTTTTTAGAAATATTTCATATTAAAAGTCTTTTATTACAAAAAATTACGGTTCTTTTTGAGGTTTTTGCTCAAATTTCAACTTTACGGCATGCTATTTGCATGCATTCTAATCGGCGGTGGTCATTTCCGCAGTCTCTGCCCCGCCCTAGTTCAAAGCTGTGCTGAACTGTTCAGGGAGCAGGTGTTTAACAAATATCTTTAAGAATGACATATTTAGTACACAATCTTAGAGAAGGCGACAGAGATGGCAATTGGATTCGCTATTGGGAAAAAGCCACCGGCAAAAAAGCAAGTTTTTGCCACAAAGTCGGCTGCTTGGCCAAAGCAACAGACGGTGCTCACGTCCAGTTATCAAATTCCTCAAACCGCAAATGGTATATTGTCCCGCTTTGCCATAAGTGCAATTGCCAGTTCGGTGAGGAACTCACAGTTACAGGACCTCTGGTCAGCGTATCAGACCCGACAGACATTCTGCCTTAACCTTTTCAAATCTGCCTTGGTAGTTTAACTACTGAGGCAGTTAGTTAAAAATGGATTGCCTAATCCGATGTCAAACCCGAAGACCTTAGGCAAGTCTTCATGTTGGCCTGCAAAAGGACAGGCGTAAAGCAACAATGCCTATGGCAGAACGCGACACTTATAAGTACGAGCTTCGCAACGGCAACAGAGTTGTCTATGTTGGTATTACCAATGATTTAGATCGCAGAGAAGCCGAGCATCGCAACGAGGGTATGCAATTCACAAGCATAAACAAGGTTGGAAACATCACCACACGTGATGCTGCTGAAGCATGGGAGGCCGATAGAATTGCAACGTACAAGGAGAATCACCACGGCGACCGTCCTCTGTACAACCAGAATGACTCTGGCAAGTAATCGGTTTTTCTTTTCATTTATCGGGAGTGCTGTGTGCGCAGCACTCCCTTATTATATACCTTAATTATATTATTCTTCATCATCCCAAATTTCTCTCGTAACCATATCGGTATCAATCGCTTGACAATGCGTAATGGCATATTTCAATTTGCTTTTAAGTACTTCATAACTTGAATATCTCGGTAAATCAATCGAGAAAAAGCATGTATGAGACATAGGCAAAGCTAAATCCGGGTTATTATGACTTTTAATACTAATTCTATGCTGCATAGGGAAATCCTTACTAGTTAAAGGCAATCTGCTTCTTCCCCAGACGAATCTTAAATAACTTGCTCTTTCTTCAGCACTGAATTCTTCTAGACATTTCCAGAAATTTTGGATTAACTGATCGTTTATATTACAGCCATTATATTGCGTATTTTCTTTAAGTAATTCAATATCTAATATTGGCTTACCACAAACGAGCATTTCTAATTCATTCCATGATAACAATTTTAAAAGACCGAAAGGGATCACTTGTTCAAGGCCGTTTCGTATTGACTGGATTTGTACATTTCCTTCGTTCAGACGCGTCTTTAGTAATAATTCGATAAATTCCTTCTTGGTTTCTAAAGATAAGGTTTTGTTATTACCATTTTCGCAGAGTTCGACTTCGGTTCCGTTTGATAAATTAGCGACGAATTTATATTCAGTGAAAGGCATGAATGATTCCTTATCATTATTGAATTCAATATTATTAATTTCAGTTAAATAATTATCTAAATCTTTTATATTTTGAATAACTTTCTTTATAGTTAAATCCGCCATATTGTTACTGGTTGTTAAAATTGCAACACGTAATATAGAACGTTCCGCCTGATCACAATCTGAACCAAGTAATTTATCGATAATCCAGTTTAATTTAGGCGTTGAAATTTTATTCTTTTCAATATCTTTAAATAAATAATTTCCGTTTCTTTCCGCTATCCATTTATTCAATAAAGTATTTATTTTGATAATTACTTGTTCTTCATCTAAATTAAATTGTTTACATATTTCATGAATTGTCTTCTTAGAAAGTATTAAACGTAAAACTTTATTATTAACAATTTGAACAATTTCTTCCCCAAAATCATTGGCTTTTTCAATCAGCCAAGGATAGGTATCAAGAATTTCTTGTACCTTAGTTGTATTTGTAATTTGCATTAAAAATTCTCCATTAAAATAAAGGGGGTCAGTACTTTATATACTAACCCCCAAATTAAAATTATTTTATTGTAAATAGGTATCTACCCAACGATAAGTGGTAGTATGTGACCCAAATTAATGAAACATCCCGAAGCCTATTCCAGAGAACTTGAATCAACAAAGCTTAAAGCAACATCATTAACAAGTTCAGTTTCAACATAGAATGGTAACTCATCCTGATGATGAACATTGCCATAACTTGCTTTATCAGAAGTTCCAATATAAGTATAACCATCCGCTACATTAATATTTCTTACTTCAATAAGAGTTCCAACAGGGAATTTTTTATAAAAGTCCGTGGCATTGGCCTTAACTAATTGGCCATCTGCATAAACATCAAATGTCGCAATATCGCTGGTATTACCACGATATGCACCATTTACATATAGAATATGCTCACCATCACCAAACATTTCTCCGGTTGCCATATTCATACGCTCAATTGGATAAAATGGTAATTCCTCTCTCACGTTCAATGTCGTTGGAGTCCATAACACGCTCGGCAACTTCCTGGTTCTCACGAAATACGCCGCTTTGTTTCAAAAGCTCATCTACGATGGTGGTTTTACCATGGTCAACGTGGGCGATGATGGCAATATTTCGTACATTATCTCTTGTGGCTAACATTTTGGTTCCTCTTTTCTCTTTTCTCTTTTCTCTCTTTTTTCTGTTCTTTTCGCCTTTGTGTTTTTATTGTTTCATACGATAGGAACGACGGGAGAGGAGCTCCCGTCGCAGTTGTCGTATCTGTATGTTTTATCACTGGATGGCGTGGATCCAAGCACTTGGGATTAGTCATCCAATTCCTTGATCTGCTTGTGCCATTCCTGAAGGGAGTGGATTTCACCCATATGACGTTTACGCAAATGGTCGATCCCTTCCGCGGCAGCCCTACCTGCTGCGATGGTAGTGATGTAAGGGATTTTGTATTTTACAGCGGCCTTACGTAAGTAACTGTCGTCGTGAATGGATTCTTTACCGGCAGGAGAGTTAATGATCAGTTGAATCTCTCCATTGGCAATGTGGTCGGTAATATGAGGGCGCCCCTCATACAGTTTGTTCACTCTCTTAGCGGGAATCCCGTTTTCGACGATTAAGTCATAGGTGGTTCCGGTGGCAACAATGTTAAATCCGTTGTCGTGGAGAAGCTTGGCAACCTCCGGTACTTCCGGTTTTTCCTGGCGGTTTACGGAGATCAAAACCGTTCCCTCCAAAGGTAATTCCGCCTTGGCAGCCTCTTCCGCTTTAAAGAAAGCACCGCCGGAGGACTTGGACATTCCCAATACTTCACCAGTGGATCTCATTTCCGGTCCTAAGATCGGATCCACCTCCGGGAACATATTGAAGGGGAAGACCGCTTCTTTCACACCGTAGTAAGGGATCTCTCTCTTTTTAAGATTTGGAACGGGAGAAGGTCTTCCGGTAATTTCTCTGGTGATAATATCTGTGGCAATGGGAACCATGGTGATTCCGCAAACCTTGGAAACCAAAGGTACGGTACGGGAAGCTCTGGGATTGGCCTCTAATACATAAACCACATCATCTTCAATGGCGTATTGCATATTCATTAATCCCACAACATGCATTTCCTGAGCGATCTTTCTTGTATAATCCCGAATGGTTTCCAGATTCTTCTCGGAAATGTGTTTGGAAGGAATAATACAAGCGGAATCACCGGAATGAATTCCTGCCAGCTCAATGTGTTCCATTACCGCGGGAACATAAGCATGTTCTCCATCCGCGATGGCATCGGCTTCGCACTCGGTTGCATGATGTAAGAAACGGTCGATCAAAATAGGACGATCCGGTGTAACTCCCACAGCGGCCTCCATATAGCCGATCATGCTCTCGTCGTCATAAACCACTTCCATGCCTCGTCCACCTAACACATAGGAAGGACGAACCATAACCGGGTATCCGATCCGGTTGGCGATCTCCTTGGCCTCTTCCACTGTGGTTGCCATTCCGGATTCCGGCATGGGGATGCCTAATTTATCCATCATAGTTCGGAATTCATCCCGATCCTCGGCCAGATCGATCACCGAAGGAGAGGTTCCTAATATTTTTACTCCGTTTGCTTCCAACTCTGAAGCTAAGTTCAAAGGAGTTTGTCCACCGAATTGGGCGATGACGCCTACCGGTTTTTCCTTGCGGTAGATGGAAAGTACATCTTCCAGGGTTAAGGGTTCAAAATACAACTTATCGGAAGTATCGTAGTCCGTCGATACGGTTTCCGGGTTACAGTTTACGATAATGGTTTCAAATCCCAGCTTCTTTAAAGATTGTGCGGCATGAACACAACAGTAATCGAATTCGATTCCCTGTCCGATACGGTTGGGACCGCCGCCTAAGATCATGATCTTAGGTTTGTCCTCGTTGGTGGGATTGTGATCCGGCGCGTTGTATGTGGAATAGAAGTAAGAACTGTCCTCGGTGCCGGAAACATGAACCTGATCCCAGGTCTCGCTGACACCTGCTTCTTCACGGGCATTGCGGATGTCTTCTTCCTTTACGTTCAGGATCTGAGCTAAATACAGATCGGAGAATCCGTCTTTCTTTGCCTGGGTTAGAGCCTGAATATCCGGAACCTTTCCGGAGAAGTTCTGGATCAGGGATTCTTCTTCTTCCACTAATTCTTTCATTTGTTCAATGAAATAGTGTTTTACTTTTGTTAATTTATGAAGTTCCTCAATGGTAGCTCCCTTGCGCAAAGCTTCATACATAAGGAAGTGGCGTTCGCTGGAAGGTGTTACTAACTTTTTCAAAAGTTCATCTTTGGAAAGCGTATCATAATGATTTACGTGTCCCAGGCCGTAACGATTCTTCTCCAGGGAACGAATGGCTTTCTGGAACGCTTCTTTATAATTCTTACCAATGGACATAACTTCGCCGACGGCACGCATCTGTGTACCCAATTTGTCCTCGACGCCTTTGAATTTCTCGAAGGCCCAGCGAGCAAACTTGATCACCACGTAATCGCCGTCCGGCTCATATTTATCTAAGGTTCCGTATTTTCCACAGGGGATTTCCGAAAGAGAAAGTCCGGATGCCAATTTCGCAGAAACCAGCGCGATGGGGAACCCGGTTGCCTTGGAAGCAAGTGCGGAAGAACGGGATGTTCTCGGGTTGATCTCAATGACTACGATTCGACCGGATACGGGATCGTGGGCGAATTGTACATTGGTACCGCCGATCACTTCAATGGCTTCTACAATTTTGTAAGCCTGACGCTGTAATTCCTGTTGTACCTCTTCAGAAATGGTCAGCATGGGAGCGGAACAGAAGGAGTCACCGGTGTGAACTCCCATGGGATCAATGTTTTCAATGAAACATACGGTGATCATGTTGTTATCCTTATCCCGAACCCCCTCTAATTCCAATTCTTCCCAGCCGGTTACGGATTCTTCTACCAAAACCTGTCCCACAAGCGATGCCTTCAATCCTCTGGCGCAAACAATCTGTAATTCTTCGCGACTGTAAACCAAACCGCCGCCGGCACCACCCATGGTATAAGCCGGGCGAAGGACAACGGGATATCCCAGTTCATCGGCAATGGCCAATGCTTCCTCAACGGAGTAAGCCACCTCGGAACGAGCAACTTCGATTCCAAGGGAATTCATGGTTTTCTTAAATTCGATCCGGTCCTCTCCCCGCTCGATGGCGTCGGTCTGAACCCCGATCACTTTCACGTTGTATTTGTCTAAGATTCCTGCCTGATTTAGCTCTGAACAAAGATTGAGACCGGATTGACCGCCAAGATTAGGAAGTAAGGCGTCCGGTCTTTCTTTGGCAATGATCGCTTCGAGACGTTTCACATTTAAGGGTTCAATGTAAGTAACATCTGCCATCTCAGGATCCGTCATGATCGTTGCTGGATTGGAATTCACTAATACAATCTCATATCCCAGGGAACGAAGGGCTTTACAAGCTTGTGTTCCGGAATAATCAAACTCACAGGCCTGACCGATTACGATCGGACCGGACCCGATAATTAATACTTTGTGGATATCAGTTCTCTTTGGCATCACGAAACCTCCTATATTTCTTCTAAACATTCTCCACGTATTATAACACAACTTTCTAAGTAATGGGAGAAAAATTTTGAGTTTTTTTGTTTTTTTTCAAGGATATCCGGGAAAGGCCGTTCAATACAGGGAATTACGACGCTTCAAGCGAGGGACTCTATTGCCGCGTTCGAGGCTGCCCCAAGAGTTTGGGGGCAGGTTGCTGATTCGTCGATCTGGGAAATGGCGATTACGATTCACAGCCCCCTGCTCCAACTCTTGTGGCCCGCTATGCGCTCTTGGTCGTGAACAGCTAGCTGACACGACGCTTCAAGCGAGGGACTCTATTGCCGCTGTCGCGGCTGCCCCAAGAGTTTGGAGGCAGGTTGCTGATTCCAGCCAGTATGGTGGAAAACGCGCAGATATGCCAGCAAGCTGTCAATCTGCGCGTTTTCTACCATACTAGCTGTGAATCGTAACCAATTCTTTTGAAAAATCCGGTTGACTTTCCCTTGGGTTCGTGCTATTGTAATTAAGAAGAGTTTCGTAGAGGCGCGAATCTTATCAGTAGAAACCCGGATGTCCGTGTAGACAGAGGAAGGGCTTTAAAAGGAAGATTTGCCGAAGGGGATCATTTTCACGGATGATCTGCCTGGGCGTATGTTGAAGAAGCATACGACTGTCATCGTATTCGATGGAGTGCTACATATTCAAGAAGAATTCTAGCATTCCTTGTGGAATGCTTTTTTATTTTCGATCGGATCAAAATACCGGATAAAAAAGCAGTACAAGTCATGGATTGGAGGAATGAAAAATGGCTATTTTCACAGGAGCCGGGGTAGCTCTGATTACCCCTATGAAGCAGGATGGAAACGTGAATTTTGAAAAGCTGGAAGAGTTGGTGGAATATCATGTAGCCAATGAAACCGACGCGATCATTATTTGCGGAACAACCGGTGAGGCGTCTACCTTGTCCGAAGAAGAACACATTGAATGCATTAAGGTATGCTGCGATGCAGTCGGGAAGAGGATTCCGGTTGTTGCCGGCACCGGTTCCAATTCTACGGAATCCGCCGTTTATCTTTCCAGGAAAGCCCAGGATGCCGGAGCGGACGGGCTTCTGGTGGTAACGCCTTACTATAATAAATGTACGCAAAATGGATTAAAAGAACATTACAAGAAGATCGCCAATGCGGTGGATGTTCCCATCCTTATGTATAACATCCCCGGAAGGACCGGCGTGAAAATTGCGGTAGATACGGTGGTTTCTCTTTGTAAGGAAGTTCCCAACATCGTTGGGGTAAAGGATGCCATTGGTGACATTGCCGAGGTAGCGGAAGTTATGGCAAAGAGTGAAGGAACGATTGACTTATATTCCGGAAACGACGATATGATCACACCGACGATTTCCCTGGGAGGGAAAGGAGTGATCTCCGTATTGTCCAACGTGGCGCCGAAAGACACCCATGATATGGTAGCCTCCTTTATGGCTGGAGATGTGGAAAAGAGCAAGGCGTTGCAGTTGAAATATTTTCATTTGATTAAGGCGTTGTTCTGTGAGGTAAACCCCATCCCGGTTAAGAAAGCAATGAATCTGATGGGAATGGAAGTGGGCAGTTTACGACTTCCGTTAACGGAGATGGAAGAAGCCAATGCGAAGAGATTAAGCGACGAAATGAAGAAAGTAGGATTGTTATGACAAGAATCATTATGTGTGGCTGCAATGGAGCCATGGGACGAACGATCAGCCGGATCGTAGCGGATGATCCCGATGCGGAGATTGTAGCAGGAATTGATATTGAACCGAAGTTTGCCACAGGGGAATATCCGGTTTACAAGGATCTTTCGGAATGTAAGGAAGAAGCGGATGCGTTAATTGATTTTTCATCGCCGAAGGCTTTGGATGGGATTTTATCGTATTGCAAAGAAACCAAGGTGCCGGGGGTTCTTTGTACCACCGGTTATTCCGAAGAACAGCTGGCAAAGATCGAAGAAGCTTCCAAAGAAGCTGCCTTCTTGCGTTCCGCGAATATGTCTTTGGGAGTCAATACGATCATGGATCTGATCCGGAAGGCAACCCAGGTATTGGCGCCGGAGGGATTTGACATTGAGATCGTGGAAAAGCATCACAACAAGAAAGCGGATGCTCCATCCGGAACAGCCCTTGCCCTGGCGGATTCCATCAATGAAGTGGCGGATCCTCCCTACGATTACATCTTTGATCGCAGTCAAAGACGTGCGCCCCGGGAAAAGAAAGAACTGGGGATCAGCGCCGTTCGAGGCGGGACCATTGTGGGAGATCATGATGTGATCTTTGCCGGGGAAGATGAAGTGATCACCATTTCCCATCGGGCTTACAGTAAGGCGGTATTCGGAAAAGGAGCCGTATCGGCAGCCAAGTATATGAAGGGAAAGGGAGCCGGAATGTATAACATGTCAGATGTAATCCAAGGGTAATTTTACGCACTTCCTGCATGGTCGGTTTTAGGACGAAGCAGGAAGTGTTTGTTATGAAAGGATAAAGTTATGAGAAGTATTACGGTTGCAGAGATTCTGGATGCCACAGGAGGAACCCTTTTATTTGGAGATACAGCCAAGGAGATCAACCGGGTGGAGATCGATTCCCGGAAAACAGAAGAGGTCACTTTGTTTGTGCCCCTGGTAGGAGAGCGGGTAGACGCCCATCGGTTCCTGGCGGACGTATTGGCAAAGGGAGGCGTTGCCCTGACCGAAAAAGAGATGGAGATTTCCCGGGAATCCGGAAGCCTGATCCTGGTGGAGGATACGTTACAGGCCTTGCAAAGACTGGGAGGGTGGTACCGCAGACAGTTTCAGATTCCCATTGTGGGGATCACCGGAAGTGTCGGGAAAACCACAACGAAGGAAATGATCGGCGCGGTACTTTCTTCGAACTATCAGATCGTCAAGACAAAGGGGAATCTGAACAGTCAGATCGGCGTGGCTCTTATGATGTTTGAAATTCAGGATGACACGGAGATCGCCATAATCGAGATGGGAATGAGCTTGCCCGGAGAGATGGAGCAACTGGTAGAGATTGTCCGCCCGGAGGTGGCGGTGATCACCAACATTGGCGTAAGCCACATTGGAAATCTGGGAAGCAGAGAGAACATCGCATTTGAAAAAGGACACATTGTAACGTATGCAAAGGATGTGTTCTTCTGCGGAGACGGGGACATGCGAAAGATGGCAGAGAATATTCCCTGGAATTTATGTGAAAGAATGCCTCAGGTTCACACCTACGGTCTGGAGGAGGATGTGGAGATTCGGGGAAAAGACTTAGAATTAAGGGATGGGAAGGAGATCTTTTCCTATGAATATGGGACACATACGGGCACGGTTTGTCTTTCGGTTTTGGGCAGGCATTATGTGGAAAATGCCCTGGTGGCTCTGGCCCTTGGAAATTATTTTCATGTTGACGAAAAAGCGGGGATTCATGCCTTGGAGGAATATAAGCCCTATCAAAAAAGGGGCGTGGTGGAAGAGATCGGAACGTGGCATGTGATCGATGATACCTACAATGCCAGCCCGGATTCCATTACAAGCAATGTAGAGGCTCTGTTTGATCGGGGAGAAGGCGGGTTTACCGTCGCTGTGTTAGGAGACGTGCTGGAGTTGGGGGAGGATTCGGAGAAGCTTCATCGGGGCGTTGGAACTTACCTTGCCCAGATGGAAAACGATCAAAGAGGGATTTCCATGGTGATCACGGTGGGGACCGAGGCCAGGTTTATCGCGGAGGAATTAAAAGATTCGAATCTAACAACCGCATCTTTTGAAACCTGTGAACAGGCAGCAGCGTATGCCAGGGAGCACGTGCCGGAAGGAGCCTGGATCTTAGTGAAAGGGTCCCGCGGCATGCATATGGAGGATCTGATAGAAAGGTTAAAGTAAATGTTTGCAGATGTAATCCTGGATATGGAAACCAGACAACTGGACCGGATCTTCCAATATAAGATTCCGGAACGATTCGAAGAGGAGATTACAATCGGGACAGCTGTCCGGGTTTTATTTGGCAACTCAAAAAAAGAGCGAACGGCCTATGTGGTAGGGATCTCATCGGCTGCCAACTGGGATGAGTCCAAGATTAAGGAGATCCGGGGGATTTCCGGAGAACAGGTTTCTTCCATGAAGCGTTTGATCGAGGTGGCGTCCTTTATGAAAGATGCCTATGGATCCACGGGATTGGAGGCGCTAAAGGCGGTGATGCCCGTTCGGAATAAGATGCGGGATCTGACCACCTGCTACCTGGATTTTAAGATCTCCGGGAAAGAATTAGAGGATTACATTGGCTTTTTAAAACAAAGAAAATACCACGCAAAACTTCGTTTCGTGGAAGGAATGAAGGCGGAGTCCCTTCCGGTTTCCTACGAAGTGATCCGAAAAAAATACCAGGGAACGAAAAGCGTTCGAGACGGTCTGATCCGGGAAGGGATCATAAAGAAAGAAGAAGAAGAGACGTATCGAAGTTCCTTTGCGGCAGAGAAGGAACCGGAAGAAGAGCCGGATCTTTCCCTAACTCCGGAGCAGACATTGGTTTTAAAGACCATCCGGCAAGAGCGTCAGAAGGGGCGTCATAAAACCTATCTTCTTTACGGCGTAACCGGCAGCGGAAAGACAGAGGTTTACATCCAGCTTTTAAAGGATGTGGTCCGGGAAGGAAAGCAGGGGATCGTGTTGATTCCGGAAATTGCATTAACGTATCAAACGGTCCGCCGGTTTCAGAGGGTGTTCGGGAACCGGGTGTCCGTTCTTCATTCCCGTTTATCCGAGGGAGAGCGATACGATCAGTACAAACGAGCCCAAAAGGGAGAAATTGATGTAATGGTAGGGCCCAGATCCGCTCTGTTTACGCCCTTTCCGAATCCGGGAATGATCCTGATGGACGAGGAGCATGAAACCAGTTACATCAGTGAGACCAATCCCAGATATCACACGGATGAAGTGGCTGAATTTATGGCAAACCAATTGGGGATCGATCTGATCCTGGGATCGGCTACCCCTTCTTTACGAAATTATGTAAGAGCAGAGGCCGGTGAGATCGCCTGCCTTCACTTACGGGAACGGGTCGGGGCGGCAAAGCTCCCCGATGTGGAAGTGGTGGACATGCGTAGGGAGCTTCGGGAGGGGAATATTTCCATCTTTAGCAGATCCTTACAACTGGCGATCAAAGGGTGTCTGGAACGGAAGGAACAATGCATGCTATTTGTAAATCGAAGAGGGTATGCCGGGATTGTTTCTTGTAGAAATTGCGGAAATGTGATACAATGTCCTCATTGTAGTGTTTCGTTAAAAGCCCATCGGAACCTCTGGGGAAAAGTCAGTCGTTTGAAATGCCATTATTGTGGCTATGAAGAGAATGTTTCCAGGACATGTCCTTCCTGCGGATCCGATTATATTGGATTATTCGGTTTGGGGACCCAGAAAGTGGAAGAAGAATTGAGTAAAATGTTCCCGGAGGCAAGAATCCTACGGATGGACGCGGATACCACCAAAGGGAAAGGTGGACACGAGCGGATCCTATCGGTATTTCGCAAGGGGGAGGGAGATATTCTGATCGGAACCCAGATGATCGTAAAAGGACATGATTTTCCTATGGTTACGCTGGTTTCAGCGCTGGCGGCGGATATGAGTCTCTTCGATGAAGATTATAAAAGCGCGGAGAGAACGTTCCAACTTCTAATGCAAGCGGCAGGAAGAGCAGGAAGAGGCGAACGGGCAGGAACGATGATCCTGCAAACCTATCAGCCGGACCATTACGTAATGGAAAGTGTAAGACAACAGAAGGCGGAGTTTTTTTACAAGGTGGAAAAGGACTATCGCAAAGTTATGGAGTACCCGCCGTATGCCTTTTTTTTAACAGTGGGATTACGGGGGGATGATCCGGAAACCGTATATGAACGGGCGAGAGAATTGTCGGATGAGTTTCAGAAACTGCTTCAACAAAAAGGAGAATGCATCGGCCCGGTTTCCAAGAATCTGAAGAAACGAAACGATCGATTTCTTCTGGAATTTTACGTTCGGTTGAAGAGTGAAGAACAAATGAAAGAAATCATCGCGTTGGGGAATCAATGGAATCGAGACCGTACCGATGTGGGAATATGGTTTGCTGCCGATCGAGGCATGGAAAGATGAAAGGAGCAAGTTATGGCATTGCGTAAGATCCGTGAAATCGGAGACGAAGTATTAACAAAAAAATGTAAAGAAGTAAAGGAAATGACCCCCAATCTGAAAGTCCTGGTCGAAGATATGTTAGAGACCATGTATGAAGCTGAAGGCGTGGGATTGGCAGCTCCCCAGGTAGGCGTGTTAAAACGTATCTGCGTGGTTGATATTACCGAAGAAAAAAACCAGCCGTATGTTTTTGTGAATCCCACCTTATTGGAAAGTGACGGCGAACAAACCGGCACGGAAGGGTGTTTAAGTATTCCGGATCGGGCCGGGTTTGTAACCAGAGCGAATCATATTAAAGTGGAGGCTTATGATCAAGACTTTCAACGATTTGAATTGGAAGCTGAGGAATTACTGGCTCGTGCTATTTTACATGAAATGGATCACCTGGATGGAATCTTATATGTGGATAAAGTGGAAGGGAAATTATATACGACCGAGGAGTTAGTGGAATTACAACAAGAGCAGGAAGAAGCGGAAGGGGAAGAATGAATCCCGGAAAGAAGTGGAACGGATGAAAATTGTGTTTATGGGGACGCCGGATTTTGCGTCTGTTATCTTAGAGAGTTTATTGGAATCCCGGCATGAGATCGTGGCGGTGTATTCCCAGCCGGATAAGGCCAGAGGCCGTAGTGGGAAGTTGGTTCCCACACCGGTAAAGGCCCTGGCAGTTCAGAAGAATCTACCGGTTTTTACCCCGGAACGGCTCAAAGAGGAAGAGTCGGTCACCCAATTAAAGGAGTTTGCCCCGGATGTGATCGTGGTGGCGGCTTATGGTCAGATCCTTTCCAAGGAGATCTTAGAAATCCCTACCTACGGGTGTATGAATGTGCATGCTTCCCTTCTTCCCAGATGGCGGGGGGCGGCGCCGATCCAATGGAGTATCCTATCCGGGGACTTACAAACCGGGATTTGTATCATGCAAATGAATGAAGGTTTGGATACCGGGGATGTGCTGATGAAAGAAGTGGTGGATATCCGGGAGGATGACACCTCGGATTCTTTGTTCGATCGTCTGGCCTCTGGATCCGGTCCTTTGCTTTTAAAGGCGTTGGAAGCGGCAGAAAAAGGAGAATTGCATCCGGAACCGCAAAAGGAAGAAGAAGCCACCTATGCCAAGATGTTACGAAAAGACATGGGAAAGATGGATTTTACCAGAAAAGCTTCGGAGTTGGATTGCTTTGTAAGAGGCATGAATTCCTGGCCGGGCGCATTCAGTTATTATGGAAAAAAAATCTGTAAGTTCTGGGAAGCATGGGTTTGGAACGGGAATACCTCACGGGAACCCGGGGATGTGATCACATGGGAAACCCCTGGGATTTCTGAAGAGATTCGCGGGGTATTAAAAGAAAAAAAATCCTTTGGCATTCAAACCGGGGATGGAATTCTGATCCCTAAGGTTTTACAGTTAGAAGGTAAGAAACGTATGCCGACATCGGATTTTATGAGGGGAAATGCCATTGAGGGATATCATTTTTCAGATCGTATTTAATGTATTGGAAAAAGGCATCAGCAGCGATGTCGCCCTGGAAGAGGCGATGAAAGGGAAGCCTCGTTTTCATCAGGTAAAGCGTTTGGCTTACGGAACCATAGAAAGAAAGATTACCTGCGATGAGATTTTAAGAAGGGTGATCTCCTTAAAAGTAAGAGACCTAGATCCCAGAGTCCGCACCATCTTACGTATGGGAATTTATGAACGGTTCTGGGTGGATTCGGTACCCAAGGAAGTCACCTGCAATGAAATGGCCAATCTTACGAAGACCGTTGGCGTCCCTCAGTATACCGGCTATGTGAACGGAGTGCTGCGTACGATTTCTAAGCAGGAGAAGGATCCCCTCTGGGACGATATCCTAAAAACCAAGAAGAAAGATTCCAAGAAGCTTGGGTTCATCTATGGAATGCCGGAAGGGATCGTTACGTTATTTCTAAATCAATATGGGAAGAAAACCACGGTAAAAATCCTAAATGCCATGGAAGAGCCGGCTCCTGTATACATTCGCATTCAGAACAGTAGGATCGATGAAAAAGAATTTACACAGGAACTGATCCGAAAGGGGATTTCTTATGAGCCTACGATCCTGCCTGGCGTCCTTCGCCTGCAGGAAGGGGTGGCAGTGCCGGATATTCCGGGGTTTCACGAAGGAACCTTCATGGTTCAGGACCTGAGTTCGACGTTACCGGTAACGGTGGCGGGCTTGAAACCTTCAGATACGGTGGTGGACTTGTGTGCCTGCCCCGGTGGGAAGTCCATTCAGGCAGCGGATCTTCTGGGAGAGAAAGGGCGTGTGATTGCCCGTGATAGTTCCGCGAAACGAATGAAGCGGATGAAAGAAAATATTACCCGGATGCATCTGGATTCGAAGATTGCCTGTCAGGTTTGGGATGGCAGAAAGGAAGATCCGGATTTAAAGGGGAAAGCCGATGTGGTGCTGGCCGATGTCCCCTGCTCCGGTCTTGGTGTAATGGGAAGGAAGCCGGAAATACGGTTTCATGCCCTGGAGCGGGTTTCCCAGCTGATCCCGATGCAAAGGGAAATCGTGGCCCGTGGGATTCAGAACTTAAAGCCCGGGGGAACCCTGGTATACAGCACCTGTACCATTCATCCGGAAGAGAACGAAGGCAACGTTCGATATTTTACGGAACATTTTCCTCTGGCGTGTGTCTCCCTTTGGGATGGGTTACCGAAGGCTTTGCAAAATGGACAAAGCGCCCGGGGGATGCTTCAGATCCTGCCGGGGATCCGGGAAGGAAACGGATTTTTTGTAGCCAAGATGCGCTACAAGGGAAATGGATCTGCTTAAAGGAAGAACGGTCAATCTTCCGAGGAAGTGATTATGGAGAGATGGATGATGGAAAAAGAGGATTTGCGGGAGCTTACGGAAGAAGAAATGTGTAAGCTCATGGAAGAAATGGGAGAGAAGCCGTTTCGGGGAAAGCAACTATGCCAGTGGGTCCATCAGAAATGTGTGAGTCAGTATGAAGAGATCACCAATTTATCCCAATCCCTGAAAGACCGGCTCGAAGAACGATTTCGACTGGAGAATCTGGACTGTGTCAAGGTTCAGACCTCCGTCCAAGGAGATACGAAGAAATTTTTATTTGAGACCTTCGATCACAATCATGTGGAAAGCGTCTGGATGCGGTATCACCATGGAAACAGTGTATGCATTTCTTCCCAGGTGGGATGTCGAATGGGTTGTACCTTCTGCGCGTCCACCTTGTATGGACTGACCAGAAGTTTAACCGCCGCAGAAATGCTGGCCCAGGTGTATGACATTCAGCGCCTGACCGGAGAGCGGGTTTCCAATATTATCCTCATGGGAATGGGGGAGCCGTTGGATAACTATAACGAGGTGATCCGGTTTATCCGGATGGTCTCCTCTTCCAAGGGACTCAACATCAGCCAGAGAAATATTACCGTGTCCACGTGCGGATTGGTGGATAAAATCTATGATCTGGCGGAAGAAGGGCTGCAGATTACGTTGGCCATCAGCCTTCATGCCCCCAACGACGAGATCCGAAGAAAGACCATGCCCATTGCCAACCGGTTTTCCATGGAAGAAATCTTTGAAGCCTGTCATGGGTATGTTCAGAAGACCAAGCGGAGAATTTCTTTTGAATACAGCATGATCGCGGGAGTGAATGACGGGAAGGAAATGGCAGTAGAGCTTGCCCGCCGCTGTAAAGGGCTTTTGTGTCATGTGAATCTGATCCCGTTAAACGAGGTAAAAGAACGAACGACCAAGCGTTCCAAGGAAGAAAATATTAAGGATTTCAAATTAACACTTGAAAAAAATGGAATAAATGTTACTATAAGAAGAGAGATGGGGAAGGATATCGATGCGGCATGCGGACAGTTACGGAACCGTTATGAAGCATAGAAGAAAGAACAACCCGGATCGTTGGTAAAGGAGGAAGGTTTTGCAAACATTTTCATTAACAGACGTAGGTCAGATTCGAGAAATGAATCAGGATTATGTTTTCTGTGAAGAAAATTCCATTGGCTGTTTTCCCAACCTGTTTATTGTAGCAGACGGAATGGGAGGCCATAAAGCAGGAGACCTGGCATCCAGATTGTGTGTAGAAGAGGTGGTGGCCTACATTAAGGCCAGCAATAAAATCACGCCGATCAGCATTTTAAATGAGGCCGTGAATCAGGCCAATGAAAAAATCTATCAGGAGTCTCAGACCCATCAGGAATATCAGGGAATGGGAACGACGATGGTTGGTGCCGTGGTTTTGGAAAAGACGGCCTACGTGATCAATGTGGGAGATTCCCGGTTGTATTTGATGCGGGACAGTTTAAAACAGGTAACCAGAGATCATTCCCTGGTAGAGGAAATGGTCCGTACCGGTAAATTACAAAAAGATGAAATGAGGACACATCCCCAGAAGAACATTATTACAAGAGCTTTGGGAACCGGAAGCAAGGTGCAAGGCGATTGTTTTGAAATTGAAGTGGAAAAGGGTGATGTGCTTTTGTTGTGCTCGGATGGATTATCCAATATGTTAGAGGATGACCAGATCGAAGAGTTGATTCGAGAGTATGGTCCGGATATGAATAAAACTGGCAAGGCGCTGGTAAGAGAAGCCAATGCGGCAGGAGGAAAAGACAATATCAGCGTGGTATTGATCCGGATTTGATGACAAGGAGGAAATAAAGTGATTCGTGAAGGTACAATAATTGCAAATCGCTATGAAATAGTTGGAAAAGTAGGCAGCGGCGGAATGGCGGATGTCTTTCAGGCCCGAGATCAGAGATTGAACCGTTACGTTGCCATTAAGGCCTTAAAAGCGGAATACAGTGATAACACAAAATTCGTTACCAAATTTCACGCGGAGGCCCAGGCCATTGCCACCATTAACCATCCCAACATTGTAAATATCTATGATGTCGGTCAGGAGGACGGGATCCACTTTATCGTTATGGAATTGGTGGATGGGATCACCCTGAAAAAATACATCGAAACCCGGGGACGATTACCGGTGAAAGAAACCGTGGAGATTGCCTTACAGATCGCATATGGCTTAGAGGCTGCCCATAGTCACAATATCATTCACCGTGATATTAAGCCTCAGAATATTTTGATCACCAGAGATGGGACGGCCAAGGTGACGGATTTTGGAATTGCAAAGGCTGCCAGTTCCAATACCATTACGGCCAATGCCATGGGCTCGGTGCACTACATCTCGCCGGAACAGGCCAGAGGTGGATACAGCGATGAAAAAAGTGATATTTACTCTCTGGGTGTTACCATGTATGAGATGCTAAGCGGAAGAGTGCCTTTTACCGGGGAGAATCCGGTATCGGTGGCTTTGGCTCATATTCAGGAGGAACCGAAGTCTTTGCTTGCCATTGATGGTACCATTCAAAGAGGAATGAATGACATTGTCAATAAATGTATGCAAAAGAAAAGTGAATTGCGTTATAAGAGTGTGGAGGAATTGATCGCGGAATTAAAGCAGTTCATGGTCAATCCGGATGGAACGTATGGCGTGCTTGAGAATTTGTATGACCGTCAGGGAACAATCTTTATGACGGAAGGGGAGTTAAAAAAATTGAAAGACGCTTCCAGAAAGAACAATGTAAATCCGGTGGAAAATAACGACGAAACCGCCGGACAACGGGGAAAGAAAAAAGAAGATCAAGACGACGGGGATGTCGATCCGAAGCTGGAAAAAATCCTGGTATTCGGGAGCATTGCCGTGGCAGTCATCATTGGGATCATCTTACTGTATCTGGGTGGTCGTGTCATCGGATTATGGGGGAAATCTGCGCCGAAGGGCAATGAAGATCCCAAGGCTACGGCAGAGGCGACGATTACGCCCAGCACAGAGGAAGATTATGTGCTTCCGGACTTCGCGGATCAATTGAAGGAAAGCGTAACCGTGGAACTGGATAATGAGCAGATCACCTATACCATTGTGGAAGAACCCTCGGATACCATTGCTAAAGGGAATGTGATCCGTACCAATCCTCCGGCGGGAACGGCGGTGAAGAAGGGAAGTTCCATTGAATTGATCGTAAGTTCGGGTGTGGAGCAGATCAGTGTGCCGGATGTAACCGGAGATGAGATCCTGGATGCCAATAAAACATTGAAGAAGAAAGGGTTTGTTGTGGTATCCGGCGGAGAGGCGTACAGCTCTCAGGATATTGGAAAGGTAGCGTATACGAAGCCTGCAGCGGGTGAAAAGGTAGATAAGGGAACGAAGATCGTGATCTATGTCAGCAAGGGCGAGGAAAGTAAGTTCGTCGTTGTGCCCAGTTTGATCGGTCTGACCAAAGCGCAGGCGAAGAAATTATTAACCGATAACAAGCTGGTATTGGGACAGGTTGGAAAGAGTTATTCGTCGGTGGAAGCCGGCCATGTATGTGTGCAAAGTGTAAGCGCCAACACCCAGGTAAATGAGGGGACGGCTGTTAATATTACCATTAGTTTAGGGGAGGAAAAGACCTATCGCTACATTGGAAGCGTATCCGGTGGCATTGCCAATCCCTTCGAATATGAAACCGATGAACCGGCGAAGATCAAGATGGTATTGACCCAGGATGGCAAGACCAAAGTATTGGTGAATGAAACCTTGCAATACAGCGACTTCCCTTATTCGTTAAGCAACATCGAAGGAAGCAGTGCCAACGAAGGAGAGGTTACGGTTTACAAAGACGGTGTCAAAGTTTCTACTTACAACGCTACATTTAAGAAGATTGCCAATTAGGTGAAGGGATGAAGGGAAGAATTATCAAAGGCGTAGCCGGCGAATACGAAGTGTATGTAGAAGAAAAAGACAGGATTTACCGATGCAGGGCCAAGGGGATCTTTCGTAAAAAAGGAGTGAAACCTTTGGTGGGAGACCAGGTTCTCGTGGAAGAGATCGGAGAGAACGAAGGAAATATCACGGAGATCTTACCCAGGAAGAATGAGCTGATCCGCCCGCAGGTATCCAACGTGGATGCATGCCTGGTGGTATTTGCCTGGAAAAACCCGGACGTATCCCTTGGGCTGCTGGATCGCTATTTGATCCAAATGGCCCAGCAAAACATTCCTACGATCCTATGTCTGAATAAAAGTGATCTGGTCAGCGCGGAAGAACAGAAAGAATTCATGAGAATCTACCGGGATTTCGGCGGAAAACTGATCTCGATCAGTTGTGAGAATGGATGGAATATGGATCGGATCCTGGATGAGATCCGGGGGAAGACGGTGGTATTGGCAGGACCATCCGGCGTAGGGAAATCCAGTCTTTTGAATCGTTTGTATCCGGAGGCGGAGTCGAAGACCGGCGCCATCAGCGAAAAGCTAAAACGGGGGAAACATACCACCAGACATTCGGAGATCTTTGCCTTAGGAGACCACACGTATGTGTTGGATACCCCCGGTTTCGGAGATGCCAAGATTCTTCCTCTTTCCAAAGAAGAATTAAAAAACTATTATCCGGAATTTCATCCCTACGAGGGAATGTGCAGGTTTTCGCCCTGCACGCACACCCATGAACCGGGGTGTAAGATCAAAGAAATGGTAAAAGATCAAGGGATTAGCAAGGAGCGATATGATAGCTATCTTCTTATGTATGAGGAACAGAAGGAGTTGGAAAAGAGAAAGTATCGTTAGAAACGTATGGAGGAGAAGGAATCTATGGAATACAAACTTTCCCCCTCGATCCTGGCGGCTGATGTAAGACGTTTGGGAGAAGAGGTGCTGCTGGTTGCCAATGAAGGGGCGGATTTTATCCACATTGATATTATGGATGGTATGTTTGTTCACAACCTGTCGTTTGGTATCCCGATCATTTCCGGGCTGCGAGGTGGAGTGAATACTTTTTTTGATGTGCATCTGATGGTGCAGGAGCCCATTCGTTACATCCGCGACTTTGCAGAGGCCGGTTCCGACGGCATCACCGTTCATGTGGAAGCCTGCGAGAATGTGGAAGAGACGTTGGAAGCCATTCACGCGTTTGGCAAGAAGGCTGCGATCGCCGTGAAACCCATGACCGATATTGAAACCATCTATCCGTATTTATCCAAGGTATTTATGGTGTTGGTCATGACGGTGGAACCCGGATATGGTGGGCAGAGAATCCGTAAGGATACCTTTCAGAAGATTTCCAAATTAAGAGCATACATTGAGGAAAACAACCTGGACGTAATGATCGAGGTAGACGGCGGCGTAGATCTGGAGAATGTGGAAGAGGTCTTAGATGCCGGCGCCAATGTGATCGTGGCGGGAACCAAGATTTTCAAAGGGGATGTTCGTAAGAATATGCAGGCGTTTAAGAAAATTTTGGAGGATAGAAAGAAAAAAGAAGGAGAATCGAAACCATGAAACTAGGAATCGTAGGTTTGCCCAATGTGGGAAAAAGTACCTTGTTTAATTCGTTAACCAAGGCGGGGGCTGAATCGGCCAATTATCCGTTCTGTACCATTGATCCGAATGTAGGGGTGGTAGCGGTGCCGGATGAGCGCCTGGACGTATTAACCCAAATGCATCATTCCGCAAAAACCGTACCGGCGGTTATAGAGTTTGTAGACATTGCCGGCCTGGTAAAAGGAGCATCCAAAGGAGAGGGCTTGGGAAACCAATTCTTATCCAATATTCGTGAGGTGGATGCCATCGTACACGTGGTTCGTTGCTTTGAAGATACCAACATTATTCATGTTGAGGGAAACATTGATCCGTTGCGTGACATCGAAACCATTAATCTGGAATTGATCTTTTCGGATCTGGAGATCCTGGAACGTCGACACGCCAAAGCTGTTAAGGCGTCCAAAGCGGATAAGAAGGCGTTGAGCGAGGTGACGTTCATCCAACGGTTGAAAGAATTTTTGGAAGCGGGACATTTGGCTAAGAATCTGGAAATCAATACGGAAGAGGAGCAGGCTTACTTTGATGAATACAATCTTTTAACGGCGAAACCGGTCATCTATGCGGCCAACGTATCGGAAGAGGATCTGGCAACGGATGGAGCCGATAACGAAGGAGTTCAGAAGGTTCGCGGGTACGCAAAGGAAGAACGATCCGAAGTATTTGTGATCTGCGCGCAGATCGAACAGGAGATTGCCGAGCTGGAAGAGGATGAGAAGAAGGAATTCCTGGAGGATCTGGGGATCCAAGAATCCGGTTTGGAAAAATTGATCAAGGCCAGCTACCGTTTGCTGGGGTTGATCAGTTATTTAACCAGTGGTGAGACGGAAACCAGAGCCTGGACCATTACCAGGGGCACCAAGGCGCCTCAGGCGGCCGGAAAGATCCATACCGATTTTGAACGGGGATTTATTCGAGCAGAAGTGGTAGCATACGATAAACTGGTAGAGTGTGGCAGTTTGCAGCAAGCCAAAGAAAAAGGTCTGGTGCGTTCTGAAGGCAAAGAATATGTGGTACAGGATGGAGATGTCGTCTTGTTCCGCTTTAATGTGTAAGTCTTTCGGTATAAAAGGAGTCAATCATGGAAAAAGCGGCAGATGTGGCATTTCCCCACTTGCATCTATACTTTGAACATTTACCGAAGATCATTCCCATTGGAGGATTTGGTATTGCCTACTACGGGATCTGCATTGCCCTGGGAATGTTATTGGGAATCCTCCTTGTGATCGTAGTGGCGAAGAAGACAGGACAGAATCCGGAACAATATTTGGATTATGCTCTGTATGGGATCCTTCTATCTGTGGCGGGAGCGAGGATCTACTATGTGATCTTTTCCTGGGATCGTTTTAAGGACCATCCGTTGCAGATCTTTAACTTGCGAACCGGCGGATTGGCCATTTACGGTGGCGTCATCGTGGCGATCATTACGGCGTTCGTCTACTGTAGAATCAAGAAAATTTCTTTTTTTACTTTTGCGGATACCGCGATTCTCGGGTTGATCACCGGTCAGATGATCGGCCGTTATGGGAATTTCTTCAACCGGGAAGTGTTCGGTGGCTATACCGACTGTCTTTTTGCCATGCGTTTGCGCCTGGATGAGGTGGCGGTGGAGGATGTGACCCAGGCTATGCGCGATCATGCTACAGTTGTAGATGGAGTTTCTTATATTCAGGTACATCCTACGTTTTTATACGAATCCATGTGGAACGGGGTGGTGTTGATCGTTCTACTGCTGTTGACCTATTGGAAAAAGAAGAAAAAATTCAAAGTGGGAGAAGGAGATGTCTTCCGTGGATATTTAATGGGATATGGCTTGGGGCGTCTGATCATCGAGTATGTGCGAACCGACCAGTTAAAGATTTGGAACACGAATATTCCGGTTTCCATGGTGCTATCCGGTTTCTTACTTACCGTGGCAGGAATCTGGCAGCTCAAAGTTTCCCTGGCAAGGAAAAATGCTGACTCCACAGAAGTAGAAAAAATTTAAAAAAAATTTAAACACAAGATGATGTGGTTTTTGTAAAAAAAATGTAATATTTCAACGAAATGTTGGAAATGAATAATCGCAAAATAGCGGAAAATCCGTGTTTTGCGGTTATTTTTTTGCTTTTTTTTCTTGCTTTTTTGGTGTGAGTGGGGTAAGATATAGATGTGAGTGGTGAATTGTGGGTGGAAGTAGGGAAAAGTGGTGAATTTTATGTTTGTAGGTCTGTTTGAGCATAACATTGACAATAAGGGACGTGTCATTGTACCTGCGAAGCTGCGTGACGGCTTGGGAGATGTTTTTGTGATGACCTACGGTTTGGATGGATGTCTTTATGCCTACACGATGGAAGGCTGGGAGAAATTCGCCGCTCAATTTGATGATCTGCCCGGCACACGAAGCGCGCGAATGCTGCAAAGCATGTTCTTCAACAATGCAGTGGAGTGTGAGGTAGACAAACAGGGAAGAATCTTAATTCCTGCGAATCTCCGCGACAAGGTGGGAATTCAAAAAGAAGTGGTATTTGCAGGGGATCGTAATAAAGTACAGGTGTGGAGTAAGGAGAGTTATCACGCTTATGAGGCAGAGATTGCAGATGCGGACGAAGTAGCAGAGAAGGTTGCTGAGTATGGAATTGTATTCTGATGAGATTGAATTTCAACACGTATCGGTGTTGCTTTGGGAATGCATTGAGGGTTTAAATATAAAAGGAAATGGCGTCTACGTAGACGGCACCCTGGGAGGGGCCGGACACAGTAAAGAAATTTGTAAACGCCTGTCTCACGAGGGGAGATTGATCGGGATCGATCAGGATGAACAGGCGTGTCAGGCGGCAGCCAAGGTGCTGGAACCCTTTGGTAAGAAGGCTGTGATCGTAAGAAGTAATTTCGAACATATGTCTTCCATCGTACATGAGCAGGGGTATGAAGGGGTGGATGGGATCCTCCTGGATCTGGGCGTCTCTTCCTATCAGCTAGATACGCCGGAACGGGGGTTTTCTTATCGGGAAGACGCGCCCCTGGACATGAGGATGGATCAGGGCGGTGATCTGACAGCAAAAGATGTGGTCAATCAATACAGTTCCGAAGAACTGTTTCGTGTGATCAAGGAATATGGAGAGGAAAAATATGCTTCCTCCATCGTTCGAACTATTTTAAAGACCAGAGAACAACATTCCATCCAGTCTACCAAAGAACTGGTGGAGATCATTGAAAAGTCCATACCGCCGAAAGCCAGATACGGGAAAGGGCATCCGGCGAAAAGGACCTTTCAGGCAATCCGGATTGAATGCAATCGGGAATTGGATGTATTAAAAAACACACTGGAGGATATGATCGCTCTCCTAAACCCCGGTGGAAGGCTTTGTGTTATCACCTTTCACTCCCTGGAGGACCGGTTGGTAAAACAATGTTTTCAACGGGAAGAGAATCCGTGCACCTGTCCGCCGGGCTTGCCCGTGTGTGTATGCGGGAAAAGATCCAGAGGCGGAAGGGTGAACCGCAAACCCATTCTTCCGTCGGAAGAAGAGAGGGAGAAAAACCCCAGATCCAAAAGCGCGAAACTTAGAATATTTGAGAAGAATGTAGAGTAGATGTTGAAATAACGGTAAGTATATCGGAAAAATCCGGAAAAGGAGAAGGTTACATGGCAAAGGCGGAACGCGTTTATTTATACGATGGCAATGCGGCAAGACAATGGAATACCCTGCCGGAAGAGATTCCGGAACAGCATCCGAAACAACAGCCGAAACGACAGCCAAAACCCAAAAAGAAAACATCCAAATTGTTAATGGCCAGTATCGGCGTATCGGCGTTGATCGTGGTGGGCACCATCTTTACCATGTTGAATGAGCAGCTGACGGTAACGAACTTACAGTCGGAGGTGGTTGCGTTAGAAAGTCAGGTAACGGATCTGCAAAGGGAGAACATCAATGCAAGGCAGGATCTGGAAGAAGAAGTCAATCTTCAGGATATTTACGATAAGGCAATGAAAGAATTGGGAATGAGGACGCCTGATAAGAAGCAGATTTATACGTATGAGAGTAAGAAGAGCACGCAGGTTCGCGTAAAGGATGGTCATTAAATGGCACGATATAAGAAAGAACGCTGGGTGTGGAAGCCAATTACAAAAAGAATCCGCTGGAATGTATTTATTGTATTGATCGTAATCACCGTTGCGATGGTGGCGTTGATCGGACGGATCGTATATTTAAACGCGAATAAAGGAGATGAATACAAGAAAGAAGTTCTCAGTCAGAAGAGTGGGGTAAATAAAGAAATTCATTATTGTCGTGGCAAGATCGTGGATCGAAACAATACGATCCTGGCGCAAAGTACCAGGAAGTATGATCTGATCTTAGAGCCAAGAACCTTAAAATCCGGTGAAGAAGGATTGGAGGCTCGAACGATTTCTAAAATTGCGGAATATTTTTCCGTAGATTCTACAAAGATCCAACAAGCGGTGGACGATTATCCCAATTCCATGTACAAAAAGGTGGATGAACTTAAGAAGCTTTCCAAGGAACAGGTGGAAGGCTTTAAAGAGTTGATGAAAGAAACGGATGATGAGGGGAATAAACTGATTGAAGGGGTTTGGTTTGAAGAAGTTTATGTGCGAAATTATCCGTTAAAGAAGATTGCCAGCAACCTGGTGGGCTTCATGTCTTCGGAAAGCCAGGGAACCTATGGGGTGGAGGAAAGCTACAATTCAGAATTGGTAGGGACAAACGGAAGAGAGTATGGATATTTTGATTCGAATCTGAAATATCAGAAGATCGTCAAAGAAGCCGAAAACGGAAACAACGTTGTTATGACCATCGACGCCAATGTTCAGCGGATCGTGGAGAATATGATCCGAAAATACTACAAGAATGTAGGCGCTAAGAACATCGGGATTTTGATCATGGATCCCAATAATGGTGAGATCTTGGCGATGGCATCCCAGAACACCTATGATTTAAATAATCCCCGTGATCTAACGGCAATTCATACCCAGGAAGAAATTGACAACATGTCCGAAAAGGAAAAGAAAGATGCCTACATGAATATGTGGCGAAATTTCGGGATCGCGTCCGCCTATGAGCCGGGTTCCACATTTAAGCCTTTTACGGTGTGCGCGGCGTTGGATGAGGGAGTGGTTCACGATGGGGATAGTTATGTATGCGGAGGATCTTTAAAGGTAGGGGAGTATGACATCCACTGCGCGGTTCGGACGGGACATGGCCCTTTAAGTTTGCAGGAATCCATTATGAAATCTTGTAACGTAGCTTTGATGCATATTGGCGCCAAGCTTGGAACCAAGAAATTCTGTGAATACAATGAGATTTACGGATTTGGTCAGATAACCGGAATTGATCTTCCCGGAGAGACAGCCGGTCAGATCTTCGATGAGGATGCTATGAAATCCGTAAACCTTGCTACATCCAGTTTCGGCCAGACCCAAACCGTTACCATGATCCAAATGGCAGCTGGCTTCAGCTCCTTAGTCAATGGAGGGAATTATTACCAGCCCCACGTGGTTAAAGAAGTACAAAACGAGAATGGGGTAACCGTTAAGAGTTACGACCCGGTAATTGTTAAGAAAACAATCAGTGAAAAAACCAGTAAGCTGATGCGTAAATATTTAAAAGCGACGGTAGAAGAAGGGACGGCAAATCCGGCCTCTGTGGAAGGATACAGTATCGGTGGTAAAACCGGTACGGCCGAGAAACGTGAAACAAAGGATATAAAAAACGATTATTTGGTATCGTTTTTGGGATGTGTACCGGCGATGAATCCCAAGGCGGTCGTATATGTCATTATCGATGAACCGAATGTAGCGGATCAGGCACACAGTACCTACGCTACCGAGTTCGCTTCCAAGGTTATGAAGAAAGTTCTTCCTTTCCTGAACATCTATCCGAAAACCACCAAAAAAGACAATAAGGTGGAAAATACAACCAACGATTCCGATTCATCGGGGCAGACGGAAACGTCCGATTCATCGGATCAGACCGTAACGTCCGATTCATCGGATCAGACGGATGACACAGAACAGACGGAATCCTCCGATTCATCGGATCCGACGGATGATGCCCAGGAACCTGCGAGTACGTCCTTAGCCGGTACAGGAGAAGGCAGTGGGGAATGACCCCCACAGGTGATGCTTTGTCACGTAGGCTGGAAGAATGGAACATATGTCTTATGAGAGAGTGAGGCTTGTTATATGAGAAGAGAGAGTAGATTTCAGGTGGTAAAGGTTTTAAATCGTGAAGGAAGAACGTTTACGCTGCCGGACCGGGCCAGAACCCGTAGACTTCTTCCTGTAACATGGATGCAGAAATCCGGGTATTCGTTTATCACCGGGATTTCTACTTGCGTCCCGTGGGAGAATGGGGTACAATGATTACAAAATCTATTGTAGATAGGAGATCGATCTAAATGTATATCTTTGATTTGGAAGGAAGTATTATCTCACTGGTAGCTCCGGTGGTTATTTCGTTCGCTCTATGTATTTTTTTATGTCCCCTGATCATCCCATTGTTGCAAAAATTCAAATTTGGTCAATTTGTAAGGGATGACGGACCGGAGTCTCATTTGAAGAAGGCCGGGACGCCTACCATGGGAGGCATTATTTTTTTGGCATCCATTCTGGTGTGCGGACTTCTGACCGCCCTTTGGAGCAAAGGTTCCCTTCCGGTTTTAATCTTAACCATCGGATTTGGGATCATCGGCTTTGTGGATGATTTTATTAAGATCAAGAAGAAAAGATCCCTGGGATTAACCGCCATTCAAAAGCTTTTGCTGCAATTTTTGGTGACAGCGGGATTTCTTCTTTATTACTTTTGTATCAGCAAGCAGGATACGGGACTTTTGATCCCCTTCGCAGGAAATATTTACTTTAATATGCCTCTTTGGTTGTTCATTCCCTTTGCCTTCTTTGTGGTATTGGGAACGGTCAATGGCGTGAACCTTACGGATGGGATGGATGGAGTGGCGACCGGAGTGACGCTGGCTGTTACCGGCTTTTTTCTGTTGGCCGCTCATTTTGTTAACCCGGAAATGGTACCCATTGGAGCCGTGGTATTTGGAAGCTTGCTGGGATTTTTAGTATTTAACGCTCACCCGGCGAAGGTATTTATGGGAGACACCGGTTCCCTGGCACTAGGAGGATTTGTGTCGGCCATGGCGCTCATGCTGCATATGCCGATCTACATTATCATCGTAGGATTCATTTATTTGGCGGAGGCATTAAGCGTGATCCTTCAAGTGACTTATTTCAAGGCGACGCATGGAAAAAGAATTTTCCGCATGGCTCCCCTTCATCATCATTTTGAGGAGTGCGGGTACGAGGAAACCCAGATCACAACCGCCTTTATCGTGGTAACGATCGTTTTGTGTGTATTGGCGTTCGGAGCATTTGCGATTTAGAAATAGAGGAAGAATTATGTTTGAGAATAAGAAGATGATCGTTGTAGGCCTGGGAAAAAGTGGGCTGGCAGCCTACGAATTGTTAAAAGAAGAGGGTGCGGACGTTATCCTTTATGACGGCAACGAAGAATATAACGGGGTTCGTCCCGAGGCAGAGCTGTATTTGGGAAAGGATTACCCGAAAGAACTGTTTCAGACGGCAGACTACGCGGTGTTCAGTCCCGGGGTTCCGTTGGAGATCGAATTGGCGGACTTCTTTCGTGCCGCTGACATCCCCATTCTGGGGGAGATCGAGCTTGCGTACCGATTGGATCAGGGGCAGGTGATCGGGATTACCGGAACCAATGGGAAAACCACCACCACGACCCTCATGGGGGAGATTATGAAAGCTTATAATCCGGAAACCTATGTGGTGGGAAATATCGGCTACCCCTATACCGCGGAAGTAAAGAAAACCTCGGAGAATTCTTTTACGGTTGCGGAGATCAGCAGTTTTCAATTGGAAACCGCCCATACGTTTTGTCCGAAGATCAGCGCGATCTTAAATATCACGCCGGATCATTTGAATCGGCATAAGACCATGGAAAACTATACGGACTTAAAGCTTAGCATTGCAAAAAACCAAGGCAGTGAAGAAGCATGTATTCTGAATTTCGAGGATCCCATCTTAAAAGAGAGAGGGAAGGATCTGAAGTGTAAAACCCTGTATTTCAGCAGTTTGGGAAATACGGAAGCGGATATGTATCTGGATGCGGAACGAAACATCCGCAAGAAAGATGGAAACGTTGTATTGAACCAGAAGGAAACAAAGCTTCCCGGTGCTCATAATGCGGAAAATATCATGGCGGCGCTTCTTATGGCTGGAGAGGCGGGTGTTCCCACGGAACTGGCAGTTCAAGTGGTGAAAAAGTTTTCGCCGGTTCCCCACCGGGTGGAATTGGTAGCGGAGAAAAACGGTGTGGAATATTACAACGATTCCAAGGCGACCAACCCGGATGCTGCCATCAAAGGGATTTTATCCATGGATCGCCCTACGGTCTTAATTGGTGGAGGGTATGACAAGAACAGCGATTTTACCCAATGGGTTCAATGTTTTAACGGTCGTGTAAAGAAACTTCTTCTTATGGGAGTTACCAGGGAACAGATCGCCCAAACCTGTGACAGACTCGGGTTTCAAGCATATGAATTTGTGGATGACCTGGCACAGGCGATGGAAAAGGCCGGAGAGATCACGGAACCGGGAGATGCCGTCCTTTTGTCCCCGGCATGTGCCAGCTGGGATATGTTCGCCTCCTACGAAGAGCGGGGGGATCTGTTCAAGGAATATGTAAGGAAGATATAAGGAAGATATAAGGAAGATTACGAACATCCTTTGAAAAATTTTATGAAAGGAGGGATTTTATGGCGGTGACCTACGATGCCCATTACGCGAGAAAATCAACGGATAACGCTCAATCGGCGAAAAGCGGGAAAAAAGGCGAGTCGTATTTTGATTATGTGTTGTTGATCACGGTGATCTGTCTTGCCGTTTTTGGCGTGTTAATGATCTACAGCGCCAGCTACTACGTAGGTCAGAAGCAATTTGATAATCCCACTTTCTTTTTAAGGAACCAACTGCGAAATCTGGCGATTGGCGCGGTAGGTATGATCGCCACGGGCTTTAGTAAATTTAATTATCGGTCGTTTTTAAAAAAAATCGGACCGATGCGGTTTGTGTCCTGGATCTATGCCATGGCACTGATCTTCCAGATTGCGGTGCTTTTTATTGGGGAAGAAGTGAACTATTCCAAGCGCTGGATCCGGATTTTAGGCATTCAGTTCCAACCGGCCGAGGTTTCTAAGATTGCGATCATCCTGCTGGTGGCTTCCTATATTTTTTACAGCTCCGATATGGATCTATCCAACGTTGTGGGAATCTTTCGTGTTGCGTTCTGGCCGGCGGTGATCATTCTATTTGTGGCGGTTGAGAACTTAAGTTCCGCGATCATTATGTGTGTGATCGTGTTCGGTATGTGTTTTGTGGTGGCGAAGAGAAAACTTCTGTATTTCCTGGTGATGGTAGCCTTGCCACCCCTGGGATTTCTTGCAATTAAGGCTCTGGGCGGGTATCATTCCACTCGTATTGACGCGTGGCTGAACGTGGAAACCCATCCGAAGGGATTCCAAACCCTGCAAGGTCTGTATGCCATCGCGACCGGTGGATTAAAGGGCGTTGGCTTAGGTGAGAGCATTCAAAAATTAGGTAAGATCCCGGAACCCTACAACGATATGATCTTCTCTGTGATCTGCGAGGAATTGGGCGTGATCGGCGCGGTAGCAGTATTGTTGATGTTTGCGATCTTATTATGGAGAATCTATACCATTGCGGTTACCTGCAGGGATCGGTTTGCCAGCATGATCTGCGTCGGCGTTATGATCCACATCGCCATTCAGGTGATCTTAAATGTGGCGGTTGTTACCAATGTAATCCCGAACACCGGTGTATCCCTTCCTTTTATCAGTTACGGAGGAAGCAGTGTGATCTTCTTAATGACGGAGTTGGGAATTGTATTGGGAATTTCCAGAAATCGAGACAGAATGTAAGAGGGGAGGTTGACCCATGAAAAAAGTGATCGGGATCAGTTTCGGCGTCGTTGGGCTTTTGGTGGGACTTTTCTTCCTTTTTCAGATCAAAGAAATCACCGTAGAAGGCAATACTTTCTACCCGGCGGACGAGGTTGGGGAGCAGGTTATGTCCTCCATCCTGGATCATAATATTTTAACCTCCTATGTTTACCACAAGATCGGAGGGGGCGCCAAGATTCCCTATGCCAATGAATATGAAATTACCTATAAGGGGCTCCATACGGCCCATATCAAGTTGTACGAAAAAAGCATTGTGGCGGGAATCCTCTATTCCGGACAGTATGTCTATTTCGATCACGAGGGGTATGTGCTTTTGGTTACGCAGGAGCAGGAGCCGGACATTCCTCTATTTGAAACGGAGAATCTCACCAAGTTCGGGCTTTATCAGATGTTGGCCCTGAAAGATGAAAAACAGCGGACCCAGCTGTTAAGTTTGGCCAACCTTTTAAAATATTATAAGGTGGATTGGAATAAGATTTCCTTTGATGAAAACAATCAGGTCACATTGGAGTGTGAAAATATTACGATTGATCTTTCGGAGAAAGAAGATTACGATGAGGAGATCGTCGCCCTGGCGGATGTGCTGAAAACTGCGAAAGAAAAAGGGCTTTCGGGAACCATTGATATGACCGATTACCATGTAAAAGGGGATATTATTTTAAAACAAAATAAATAATTTGAAAAAAATTGTAAATTTTACTTGATATTTTTTCAAAAAAACTTTATTATAGTATTGTATGCAATAGCAGAATGGTAGTCGAACATCCATTTTTCATTTATGAATAAAGGAGGAACTATCTTGATTGAAGTTAGATCAAATGATGAAGAGATGACAGCTGAGATCCTGGTGGTCGGCGTCGGAGGAGCAGGGAATAATGCTGTAAACCGAATGATCGCTGAGGGGATCAAGGGTGTAGAATTTGCTTGTATCAACACGGATAAACAACATTTGAAGCAATGCAAATCCAAAATGAATATGCAGATTGGTGAGAAAACTACGAAGGGATTAGGCGCAGGAGCCAGACCGGAGATTGGTCAGCAGGCTGCGGAAGAAAGCGCTGAAGAGCTTCGTGAGGTGATTCAAGATAAAGATATGGTATTTGTAACCTGTGGTATGGGTGGCGGAACCGGAACGGGAGCCGCACCGGTGGTAGCACAGATTGCGAAGGAATCCGGAGCCTTAACGGTTGGCGTTGTAACCAAGCCTTTTACCTTTGAAGGTAAGAAACGTATGGATAACGCCGTTGGCGGATTGGAAAAGTTACGACAGAATGTGGATACGCTCATTGTTGTGCCCAACGATCGTTTATTGGCCATGAGTGATAAGAGAACCACCATGACAGAAGCGTTCGGTATGGCGGATCAGGTTTTACAGCAAGGGGTACAGGCGATTACAGATCTGATCAATGTACCGGCTGTGATGAACTTGGATTTTGCCGATGTTGTTACGGTCATGGAGGATAAGGGAATCGCCCACATTGGAATCGGTGTCGGAAACGGCGAGAACAAGTGCATGGATGCGGTAAAACTAGCCATCAACAGTCCTTTGTTGGAGACAACCATCGAGGGAGCGTCCAATGTATTATTAAATGTCAGTGGAGATGTGAACATCTTAGAGGCAAGCGAGGCTGCTCAATACGTTCAGGAGCTGGCAAGCCCCGATGCCAATATTATCTTTGGTGTGCGTGATGAAGGATCCGGTAATGATGAAGTGATGATCACCATTATCGCCACCGGCTTGGTAGATGTGAACAACGCAGATGAGGGAAATACCTACGCAAACAGGAGAAAGGCTGCGCAGAATTTTGTAAATTCCGGAAAAAGAGCCATGGCTCAGCCTTCGTTCCTAAATCCTTCTACTGAGAAAACAGACGCGTTAAAGCCGTCAGGGAATACGGGAACCATTCCTACGATGGACATTCCTAAGACTTTGGGAAGCCAGACAGGAAGCAATGAGGCGAAAACCCGTCCCATCACCCCGGAAAAAGAGAATGTAAGTAAGCCGAATCCTACGGAATCTGTGGTTCCGACCCGCAGTGTGAATGTGAACACAGACAGAAACCGGAATCAATCGGGTACTTCATCTAAGAGTAAAATTAATATTCCTGATTTTTTGAAGCAGGATCGTTAAGGAGGATCACATAATTATGTCAGTCGGATTAAGAACCGCCATACAGGTTGTTTATATTATTGTATGCATCGCCATTATCGTGGTTGTATTGATGCAAGAAGGGAAAGAATCCGGTTTGGGTGCTATCAGCGGAGTCGCTGACAGTTATTGGAGCCGGAACAAAGGACGCTCTGCCGAAGGTAATTTAATTAAGATCACAGCTGTGCTGGGTGGATTGTTTATTATTTTATCGGTTGTTCTTTGTATTAACATGTAGCTCTCCTCTATTGAAAAATAGTTAAAACCCCTCTGATTTACTTCAGAGGGGTTTTTAAAAACTTACAGATCAGAAAGGAATAAGATGAGTAAGAAAAAACGTACCATGATCGGCACATTTTGTGCCACAAAAAAAGGTTTTGGTTTTGCTGACGTGGAAGGGGAAGAAGAGGATTTCTTTATACCGGCGGAAAAAACCGGCAGCGCCATGGACGGGGACACCGTTGAGATACGTTTATTAACCGGAAAAGGAAGAAGAAAAGGCGGATCTCGTGGAGCTCGCGTGGAAGGATCGGTGGTTAAGGTTCTTAAGAGAGCCATAAAAGCGGTAGTAGGCGTTTACGAGCAGGTGGGAAATTATGGCGTGGTCCGCTGTGACAACGAGAAGATCGGCGGAGAAATCTATATTTCCTCCAAAAAGGGGAAAGGAGCCAAAACCGGCGATAAGGTCTATGTAAAAATTGAAGAATATGACCGGAACGGTTTGGGAATGGTGGGGGAAGTTGTAGAGGTTTTAGGTCGATTAGACGAACCGGGAGTTGACATTTTGTCTGTGGTCCGGGATTTGGGGATTCCCGATGAGTTTCCGGAGGAAGTCCTAGAGGAAGCGGAGAGGATTCCCGATGAAATTCCCACCTCGGATTACATCGGTCGTTTGGACCTAAGAAAGCTTAAGACCGTTACCATTGATGGGGAGGAGGCCAAGGACTTAGACGATGCCATTACCCTGGAAAAAACCGGAAACGGTTATGAGTTAGGGGTTCACATTGCCGATGTCAGTCACTATGTAAGAGAAGGAAGCCCGTTGGATAAGGAAGCTAGAAAACGGGGCACCAGCGTGTATCTGGCGGATCGGGTGATCCCCATGCTGCCGGTGAAATTGTCCAATGGTCTATGTTCTTTAAATCAGGGAGAGGACCGTCTGGCATTAAGTTGTATCATGTTCTTTGACCGAAAGGGCCATCGAAAACGATATGAAATCCGAAAGTCCGTGATCCGGGTGGATCATCGCATGAGTTATCATGTGGTGCATGAGATCTTAACGGAGAAAAACAGCAAGAAGAAGAAGGAATATCCCGGATTTATCCGGATGTTTCATCAAATGCGGGAGTTGGCAGATCTCTTACAGAAGAATCGGAAGAAGTCCGGTTCCATTGACTTTGATTTTCCGGAGGCAAAGATCCTTCTGGATGAGAAGGGAAAACCCATTGGCGTTCAGAAGGAAGAGAGAGACATCGCCCACGGCATCATTGAGGAATTTATGTTAGCCGCCAACCGGACGGTGGCCGAGGAGTATGCGAAGAAACGGGCTCCCTTTGTGTACCGTGTCCATGACAATCCCAACCCGGAGAAAGTGGCGGCCTTAAAGGAATTGGCGCATGATCATAAAATTCCCTTTAAGATCAAAGGCGGGAAAGTGACGTCAAAAGATCTGCAGCGGTTTGTAGAAGAGATCCGGGGCAGAAAGGATGAAATGTTTTTCCAGTCTTTGGTATTGCAAAGTATGTCCAGAGCCTGCTATGATGTGGAATGTCGAGGACATTTCGGGCTGGCCTGTAAGTATTATAGCCATTTTACGTCCCCCATACGAAGGTATCCGGATCTGCAGATCCACCGCATCATCTCAGAGGATCTGAACCATTCTCTGTTTGGAGAGAAAACGGACCATTTTAAAAAGATCCTGCCCAAGATCGCATCGAAATGCAGTGAAAAAGAAAAAAGGGCCGATGACGCGGAGCGCCTGGTGGAGAAGGAAAAAATGGCGGAATACATGTCCGATCACGTAGGTGAGAGATACCAGGGGATGATCAGCGGCGTGACCAAGTGGGGGATTTATGTCCAGTTAGAGAATACCGTGGAAGGGTTGGTACCCATAGAGACGCTGTTATCCGACGATTACGAATACAGTGACAAATATCATTGTTTCACCGGAACGTTCACAGGGAAAATGTACTGTTTGGGAGATCCGGTGGAAATCACGGTGGTGATGGGAGATAAGGGATCCAAGCGCATTCTTTTTGCGCTGGAAGAGGAAAAGAAGCCCCTTAAGAAACGAAAGAAGAAGGAAAGAAAAGATGGAAAATCAAAAAGAAAGACTCATCGCAAATAATAAAAAAGCCTGGCATGACTATACCATGGAAGAGCGATTTGAGACGGGCATTGAGCTGAAGGGCACGGAGGTAAAATCCTGTCGTTTAGGGCATTGCAGCATTAAGGAAGCCTTTGTGAGGATTGTAAAAGACGAGGTGTGGATCTATGGCATGCACATCAATCCCTATGAGAAGGGAAATATTTTCAACCGGGATCCTTTGCGTCCGAGAAAGCTTCTCATGCATCGAAGTGAGATTCGAAAGTTGATCGGAAAAATTGCAACCAAAGGCTATACGTTGGTGCCCTTGAAGGTGTATTTGAAAGGGAAGCACATTAAGGTGGAGATTGCGTTGGCCAAAGGTAAGAAGCTTTATGACAAGCGTCAGGACCTGGCGAAAAAAGACCAGAAGAGGGATATGGAGCGGGCGATGAAGGAGCGGTATCGGTAAAAAAGGGTTGTATTGCCTGTAAAAAAATGCTACAATGTGGTAAGTGTAAAAACGATGAATGGACCATGAAATTCCGTGGAAACGGAATTCACCGGAGAATGAAATCAGGAAAATGAAATTTAGAAAGAGGTTAGAATCATGAGTGTAATGTATCACAGTACCAGATCCGAGAATGTTACGGTTAGCGCTTCCTATGCCATTATGAAGGGATTGGCGGATGATGGCGGTTTGTATGTGCCGGAGGAGATTCCCAAGCTTACCGCTTCCGTAAAGGATCTGGCAAAGATGGATTATAAGGGCGTAGCCTATGAAGTCATGAAATTGTTTCTGTCCGATTTTACGGAAGAGGAATTGAAGAATTGCATCGAGAAGGCTTATGATGAAAAGTTCGACACCGCAGAGATCGCTCCTTTAGTGGAGAAGGATGGGGCGTATTATTTGGAATTATTCCATGGGAAGACCATCGCGTTTAAGGATATGGCGTTGTCGATCCTGCCTCATTTAATGACTACGGCGGCAAAGAAGAATGAGATGAAAGATAAGATCGTGATCTTAACCGCTACCTCTGGTGATACAGGAAAAGCCGCCTTGGAGGGATTTGCTGATGTGGAGAATACAGAGATCATCGTATTCTATCCGAAGGAAGGGGTTAGTGCCATTCAGGAACAGCAAATGGTTACCCAGACCGGGAAGAACACCCACGTGATCGGAATTCGCGGAAATTTTGACGATGCCCAAAGCGGGGTAAAGACCATGTTCAGCGATGAACGATTAAAGGCAAAATTAAAAGAAGCCGGCTTCCAGTTCTCCTCGGCCAACTCCATTAACATCGGCCGTTTGGTGCCCCAGGTGGTTTACTATGTATATTCTTATGTAACCATGGTCAAAAGAGGGGACATTCAGGAAGGGGACAAGATCAACGTCGTTGTTCCCACCGGAAACTTTGGGAATATTTTAGCGGGCTTCTATGCCAAGAATATGGGAATTCCCATTGATAAGCTGTATTGCGCGTCCAACCGCAACAAGGTGTTGTTCGATTTCTTCCAATCCGGAACCTACGATAAGAACCGAGAATTCTATCAAACCTCGTCCCCGTCCATGGATATTTTGATCTCCAGCAACCTGGAGCGCTTGATCTATTATATTTCCGGAAATGACCCGAGAAAGACCGGGGAATTGATGAGCGCATTGTCCGGTCAGGGGAAATACACCATTACACCGGACATGGAAGCCAAGCTTCAGGATTTTGAAGCGGGATTTGCCGATGAGGATCAGACGTTAGAGACCATTCGTAACGTGTATCAGAAAGCGAATTATGTCATCGATCCTCACACCGCGGTGGCGGCGTCGGTTTATTATGAGAAGGCGTCCAAGAGCCCGGAGAAGACCGTGGTTGTATCCACAGCCAGCCCTTACAAATTCGGCAAGGACGTATTGATGGGCGTGGATGAAAGCCTGGATGAGAACGCTTCTTTGTGGAAAGAAAGTCCTTCCAAATGGGTTGAGAAATTGGAATCCATCTCTAAGGTACCTGCGCCAAAGGCGGTTCGCGGCTTAATGGAAGCAGAGATCCTTCACAAAACCGTATGTGACAAGGATCAGATGGAACAGACGGTTTGTGATGTATTAAAGATTTGATTTGCATAGAAAGCGAGGCGTCAAATGAAATTTCGTCCTTGTATTGACATTCACAACGGAAAAGTAAAACAGATCGTAGGCGGAAGCCTTACGGATGATCAAAACCAGGCAGTGGAAAATTATGTTTCCACTGCTTGTGCTGATTATTATGCCGATTTGTACCGGAACAATCACTTGACAGGCGGGCATGTGATCCTTTTGAACAAAGAGGGCAGCGAATATTACGAAGCGGACAAGGACCAGGCGAGACTGGCCTGCGAAACATTTCCTCAGGGAATGCAGGTGGGGGGCGGGATCACCGCGGAGAATGCGGAGGAGTTCTTAGCAATGGGGGCGTCTCACGTGATCGTAACCTCTTATGTACTGGCAGACGGAATCCTTCATGAGGATCGGCTTTTGAAGCTGATCCGGGCCGTGGGAAAGGAACATCTGGTGCTGGATCTAAGCTGTCGCAGGAAGGATGGAACATACTACGTGGTAACCGACCGGTGGCAGACCTTTACGGATGTGGAACTTACGAAGTCTCTGATGGAGGATCTATCCGCCTCCTGTGACGAGTTCCTGATTCATGCGGTGAACGCGGAAGGAAACAAGCAAGGGGTAGACGAAGGAGTACTGGCTATTCTTGGTGAATATGATCGGACGCCTGTTACCTATGCCGGGGGAATTCATGATTGGGAGGATCTAACCAAGATTCAAACCATGGGAAAGAATCGGGTGGACTTTACTGTAGGCAGCGCATTAGACCTGTTTGGCGGGGATCTGTCATTTGAAAAAATAGCCCGGGCGTTTCACTAATTAAAAAAATACTTGATTTATTTCAAATATGTGCTATAATTATTACATAACTGTTACAAAATGATTGGGAATTCGTGAAGCCCGCATCATAAACATGTAACATTTGCAAGATGTGAGAATATTTGCAAAAACGTGAGAACATGTGAATGGAGATTGAAAAGTATGTATTTGAAGAAAATGACCTGGTTGTGCGCATTGCTTGCATTGGCAGTAACCATCGGGGGAGTTTTTGACGCAAGTATGGTAGAAGGGAAAACAAAGAAAGAAACGGCAAAGAACGCAACGGTGAAAGAAGAGATCTGCTGTGATACCGACGCGGAAGACGGCTATTCATCGGAAGACTTAAAGTACTTGGCAGCCATCACCTATTGTGAGGCCGGCAACCAATCCTACGCAGGTATGATGGGGGTTGGCATTGTGGTATTAAATCGAGTTCGTTCGGAAGCATTTCCCAACACGATCTTAGCTGTATTGAAACAAAGATGTCAATTTACACCGGTGGGAACCGGAAAGTTTGCAAAAGAAGTTCGTAACGTAGAGAACGGCAAATACAGAAAGGGGGCCAGACGCCTCTGTATGAAAGCAGCCCAAGAAGTGTTGGAAGGACAACGTGTGGTCAACTACAAAGGTAGAAAGTTAAGTTTAAAATCTTATCATTTTTTCAGCCAACGATTGTCCGGCGCTCGCTTACGGATCGGTGGACACGATTTCAAATAAGGAAGAACCATATAACCCCAGGAAGTATGTGAAAACAGCTTTCTGGGGTTTTTCTTTCTTGTGCTTTACTTTCTTTTTGAAATTTGATATAATTAAGCTCGTGCAACGGAATTGGTTGCTCAGGAGGTTAGAATTTATGTCGGAAGAAAGAGAATCCAGGAATTTTATTGAGAATGAGATTGATCATGACCTAGAGGCTGGCGTTTACGATCATGTGGTAACCCGTTTTCCCCCGGAGCCCAATGGATATTTACACATCGGGCATGCGAAGTCCATCGTGTTAAACCAGGGAATTGCCAAGGAATATGGCGGCGTGTTCCATTTGCGCTTTGATGACACCAACCCCACCAAGGAAAAAGAGGAATTTGTGGAATCCATTCGCGCGGATGTGGAGTGGATCTGCGGCGAAAAATCCCCGGTCTTTTTCGCATCCGATTATTTTGATGAGATGTATCGATGCGCGGTATTGCTGATCAAGAAGGGTAAGGCCTATGTCTGCGATCTGACCGCGGATGAGATCCGGGCTTATCGGGGAACGTTAACCGAACCCGGGAAGGACAGCCCTTATCGTAACCGTACCGTAGAAGAAAATTTAGATCTGTTTGAGAGGATGAAGAACGGGGAATTTGCCGATGGTAAGAAAGTTCTGCGCGCCAAGATCGACATGGCATCTCCCAATATTAATATGAGAGATCCCATCCTCTATCGTGTAGCCAGAATGACCCACCACAATACCGGGGATACCTGGTGCATTTATCCCATGTATGACTTTGCCCATCCCATTGAGGATGCGGTAGAAGGGATTTCCCATTCCCTATGTACCTTAGAGTTTGAGGATCACCGCCCCTTGTATGACTGGGTGGTGAAGGAATGTGAATTTAAGAACCCGCCGCGTCAGATTGAGTTTGCCAAGATGTATTTAACCAACGTGGTAACCGGAAAGCGTTACATTAAGAAGTTGGTGGAAGATCAGACGGTAGATGGATGGGACGATCCTCGTCTGGTAACCATTACCGCTTTAAGAAGAAGAGGCGTGACCGCTTCGGCCATTCGTAAATTTATGGAATTGTCCGGCGTTACCAAGAGTCAAAGTTCTTCGGATTATGCCATGTTTGAGTATTGCATCCGGGAGGATCTGAAGATGGATTGCACCCGTGCCATGGCGGTGCTGGATCCGGTAAAGGTTGTGATCGATAACTACGAAGAGGGGAAAGTTGAATGGTTTGAAGTGCCGAATAACCCGGAGAATCCGGAGCTTGGTACCCGTAAGATCCCCTTTGGAAGAGAATTATACATTGAGAGGGATGATTTTAAGATCGACCCTCCAAAGAAATATTTCCGTCTGTTCCCGGGAAATGAAGTACGTTTGATGAATGCGTATTTCGTTCGCTGTGTGGACTATAAAACCGATGATCAGGGAAATGTTACGGAGATCCATTGCACCTACGATCCGGAGACCAGGAGCGGATCCGGCTTTACCGGCCGCAAGGTGAAAGGAACCATTCACTGGGTGGAGAAGAGTCATGCCGCCACGGTGGAGGCCAGATTGTATGAGAATCTGGTCGATGAAGAAAAAGGCGTATACGATGAGGAAGGAAATGTAAATGTGAATCCCCATTCACTTATGGTTATGCCGGATTGTAAGGTAGAACCGCTTTTGGGAGAAGGTGCGAAGGGAGCGCGTTTCCAGTTTATGAGAAACGGGTACTTCTGTGTGGACGTGAAGGACTCTACCAAGGAGCATGTGGTTTATAACCGCATTGTCTCCTTGAAAAGTTCCTATAAACCGGGGAAATAAATGGCATGCATCTGCCCGGTGTATACGTGTTTTGCAGGTATTTGTCCGGTGTATGCTACTGCGTATTGGACTCGGAGGGAGAAGGATTCTCCTGGGATTTGGGCTCCGGCAACTCGTCTAAAATGCTGTTGCACTTAGTCATGGCCCGGGGGAGGGCGTCCTTGGAGGTTTTCCAGGGGGCGTCGGAATTTCTGTAATCGAATTTATCGATGAACCAGGAAACATCCGCTTCCATGCGCTTCATATTTTCGAGAAAGATGCGGTCCAACGCCTTGATAAAAGCCTCCAGGTTGGAGCCGGATAAATATTTCGGAGCCGTGTTATAAAGCAAACCGTAGTGTTCTACGCAATACCCCAGCCCGCTGTTAAACTTCTTAACAAAGGCGGAGTCGTTCTTATAAAGATAGAAGATCGTGGCTACATAGCGATCAAAGGTATGACCGATCCGATCGCAGATATAACAGGAATTGGCAATGTGCTGGGTGAATTTATAGATCTTTCCATCTTCTTTTTTGGAGAAGAGTCCGCCGGTGAAATGCCGGAGTTTTTGCATTTCTTCCACGTTGCGGTTGATGTATTGCAAATGGGTATCCAACATTAAGGCCAGCCCCAGACGATTGCCGTTTTTATACATCATACGCATGTGTTTGGTGCAAAAGCCGATCTTATCCGTTTCGGCACGGATGTCATCCTGCATGTAACTGGAGCCCATGGCGAAGTCCACGCCGTCTTGATCCAAAGAAAGACGAATGGCGCAAACCGGGCATTCACAGGGATTGTTGTAAATATCATTGACCGGAATGGTGTAAAGTTGTTCTTTCATAAGGTACCTCCCTAGGTTTCGATTACCGGCTCGGATTACCGATTTCGGTTACATCTATATTATACTAAATTCCCGATTAGAATGAAACAAAAAATAAAAAATATACGAAATTCCAGTTCGGATGATACAGAAAATAGAAAACTGCCAAAAAACATAGGAAATAAAAGAAAATAAAAGAAAACACAAGATAATTAATAAAAATAAAGAGATTCAGACAGGCGTATCATTTGCATTCTGAATCTGAAATGACTATGATAGTGTTAGCACTCGAAAGATAAGAGTGCTAACAAAATGTTGTTGTGCGTAGATATTTATTGGAGGCAAAATACTTTATGCCCCCAACAGCATAAAATACAAAGGAGGAAATGTATCATGAAAATCGTGCCTTTAGGAGATCGTGTTGTCTTAAAGCATTTAGAGGCGGAAGAGACCACCAAATCCGGAATCGTATTACCCGGCAGTGCACAGGAAAAACCCCAGGAAGCGGAGGTTGTTGCCGTAGGTCCCGGTGGAATGGTGGATGGCAATGAAGTGAAAATGGAAGTCAAAGTGGGAGATAAAGTGATTTATCAGAAGTATGCAGGAACAGATGTGGATGACATGGTCATCGTTCGCCAGAGTGATATTTTGGCGATTGTTGAAGATTAACATTGTAGGAGGTTTCACAGATTATGGCAAAAGATATTAAGTTCGGCGTGGAAGCAAGAGGGGCTTTGGAAGCCGGCGTAAACAAATTGGCAGATACGGTTCGTGTAACATTGGGACCGAAAGGCAGAAACGTAGTATTGGATAAATCCTTTGGCGCACCTTTGATCACCAACGACGGTGTGACCATTGCAAAGGAGATTGAATTAGAAGACGCGTTTGAGAACATGGGCGCTCAGCTTGTAAAAGAAGTAGCAACCAAGACCAACGATGTAGCCGGTGACGGTACAACAACCGCAACGGTGCTGGCTCAGGCTATGATCAACGAAGGAATGAAGAACCTGGCAGCCGGTGCCAATCCCATTATTCTTCGTAAGGGTATGAAGAAAGCAACCGAATGCGCGGTAGAGTCCATTCAGAACATGAGTCAGGAATTGACCAGCAAAGAGCAGAATGCTCGAGTGGCTGCTATTTCCGCCGGAGATGAGGCAGTTGGTGAGATGGTTGCCAACGCAATGGAAAAAGTATCCGACGACGGTGTCATTACCATCGAGGAATCCAAGACAATGATGACGGAATTGGATCTGGTCGAAGGTATGCAATTTGATCGTGGCTATGTATCCGCATATTTGGCAACGGATATGGAGAAGATGGAAGCCAATCTGGAGAATCCCTATGTTTTGATCACCGATAAGAAGATCTCCAACATTCAGGAAATTCTTCCTTTGTTGGAGCAGATCGTACAATCCGGTTCCGAGCTTTTGATCATCGCGGAAGACGTAGAAGGGGAAGCGTTAAGTACTTTGGTATTGAACAAACTTCGTGGAACCTTTAAAGTTGTAGCAGTGAAGGCTCCGGGTTATGGCGATCGCAGAAAGGAAATGCTTCGTGATATTGCGATTTTAACCGGTGGTGAGGTGATCTCCGAAGAGGTAGGTCTGGAATTGAAAGATGCGACCATGGATCAATTGGGTCGTGCAAAATCCGTAAAAGTTCAAAAAGAAAATACCATCATCGTTGATGGTGCCGGAAATAAAGAGGATATCGAGGGACGTGTGGCTCAGATCCGCGCTCAATTGGAAGAGACCACTTCCGATTTTGATCGGGAGAAATTGCAGGAGCGTTTGGCAAAACTTGCCGGTGGCGTAGCTGTGATCCGTGTAGGCGCTGCGACTGAGACCGAGATGAAAGAAGCCAAACTCCGTCTGGAAGATGCCCTTGCAGCTACCAAGGCGGCTGTTGAAGAGGGTATAATCTGCGGCGGCGGTTCGGCTTATATCCACTCTATCCCTGCTGTTGAAAAGGTTTGCTCAACTCTTGAGGGAGACGAAAAGACAGGTGCGGCTATTATCCTTAAAGCACTTGAAGCACCTCTTCGCCAGATCGTTGCAAACGCAGGCCTTGAAGGCGCAGTTATCGTTAATAAAGTAAAAGAGTCTGATGACAAGACAGGCTTTGATGCATACAAGGAAGAGTTTGTTGATATGGTAGCTGTTGGTATCATTGATCCAGTTAAGGTTACTCGTTCAGCACTTCAGAATGCTACATCAATCGCCAGCACACTTCTAACAACAGAGTCAGTTGTTGCTGATATCAAGGAAGATACACCAGCTATGCCGGCTGCTCCTGGTGGAATGGGTGGTATGTACTAAAATAGGATGCCATCCATAATTGAAATAATAATAAAACAGTCACAATCGAGCTTGCTCGAAGTTGTGGCTGTTTTTTATTATCTTAAACCAGAATGGTTTGTCTAAAATATGTAAGTATGGATTGAATGTATTGAAATATATCCAATAATATGATATTTTAAGTATCAAATGTAAATTTTATGTTATTTATGTTTTCATTTTGAAATTCCAACATATTTTAATTTAAATTTTCTGTTATTTTTATAAAGAAATCTGCACTCCAAAGTTTTAAACTATCTATATCTTTAGGATTGTGTACAATTCTAATAGATTTTTCCTTATCCAAAAAACTATACTTCTCATTTAAATAATCAGGTATATAATCTATAACATCTATATCGGTTTGTAATCTTTGTTCAATTAACTTACTTAATTCCCTAGATGATAAACCAAATGTTGAATGATATACAGGTTCAATAACTGGTTTAGGTGGTAACATACCAAATCTTAATTCAGAGGCAACACAAGTATTATGCTTAATATCATATTTGCCCATTATAGTTATCTTAGTACCAATAGGTAATTTAGATTTATAAAAACCTCTATTAAATATAACTACATTAATTATTCTATTGCCAGTATTAAGTTTAAAACTCATTTTATCCATATGTTTTTTAAAATGAACTAAATAAGGTAATGTTTCCACTACTCCATCAGTTACAACATAACTATCTTCTTCTAAAGCAGTAAAGTCAGTTCTCTTTAAAATATTGTATCTAAAAGGATAATGAGTAATTAGATCATCATCATTATATATACCAATTTTATTAAGTGTTTTAGCCATCTTAGGTCCTACACCTTTAAGTTCAAGTATATCCATATACTCACTACCTTTCCTTAAATAATTATATCAAACAAGTGTTCGTTAGTCAATAAAAGTGTAGATCATCTACACTTCATAAAACATACTAATTACCACAGGGGATAAAAATCATAACTTTATTATACATTATTTTTTTGAGGATTTTAAGTTTTTTTTACAAATTTTTTTAATTAATAAAAATAAATGATTTTTTATTCAAAAAAAGTTAAAAAATGATT
>CALGGT010000078.1 GCA_937915825.1 uncultured Eubacterium sp. | reverse complement strand
CCGGGCCATGCGGATTTTGGCGGCGAGGTTGAGCGTGTATTGAAAATGGTCAACGGCGTCGTTCTCGTGGTAGACGCTTTTGAAGGTGCCATGCCCCAGACAAAATTCGTACTGAAGAAGGCTCTGGAACTTTCCCTTCCTGTTGTGGTATGCATTAATAAGATCGACCGTCCGGAAGCTCGTTCCGCTGAAGTTGTGGATGAGATCTTAGAACTCTTCATCGACCTGGATGCCGATGATCAACAATTGGATTGCCCCTTTATTTACGCTTCTGCCAAGGAAGGGATTGCTTCCCGTTCCATGGATGAACCGGGCACGGATATGAAGCCATTATTTGACGCGATCGTAGATTATATCCCGGCTCCCACCGGAGACCCGGATGCCGACACCCAGGTTTTGATCAGCACCATCGATTACAACGAATACGTAGGTCGTATCGGGATTGGTAAGGTAGACAATGGCTCCGTTCGTATAAATCAGGATGTGGTCATTGTCAATGCCCATGACCCGGAGAAGAGGGAATCCGTCAAGATCAGCAAATTGTATGAATTCGAAGGTTTGAACCGTGTCGAGGTAGATCATGCGGACATTGGTTCCATCGTGGCTATTTCCGGCATTTCGGATATCCATATTGGAGACACCTTATGCTCCCCGGAAAATCCCCAGGCGATTCCCTTCCAGAAAATTTCGGAACCAACGATCTCCATGGATTTTCTGGTAAATGACAGCCCCTTGGCCGGCCGGGAAGGAAAATACGTAACCTCCCGCCATCTTCGTGATCGTCTGTTTAAAATGTTAAATACCGATGTCAGCCTTCGGGTGGAAGAAACCGAAAGCACCGAGGCTTTTAAGGTTAGCGGACGGGGCGAATTGCATCTTTCCGTTCTGATTGAGACCATGCGCAGAGAAGGGTATGAGTTTGCAGTCAGCAAACCGGAAGTCCTTTACAAAATAGACGAAACCGGAAAAAAATTAGAACCAATGGAAATGGCATATATTGATGTTCCCGATGAATTTACCGGTTCGGTTATTGAGAAGCTCAGCAACCGAAAAGGTGAGTTGCAAAATATGACGCCCTTAAGTGCCGGCACCACCCGCTTGGAATTTCTGATCCCTTCCCGGGGATTAATCGGCTATCGCGGGGAATTTATGACCGACACCAAGGGAAACGGTATTATCAACACGGAATTTTACGGCTATGGCTCTTATAAAGGAGATATTGCCTATCGTAAACAAGGATCCTTAATTGCATACGAATCTGGTGAAACCATTACCTATGGTCTCTTTAACGCCCAGGAGCGTGGCACCTTGTTTGTAGGTCCCGGTGAGCAGGTGTATGGTGGAATGGTCATCGGTGAAAATGGCCGCACCGACGATATCGAAGTCAATGTGTGTAAGAAAAAACAACTAACGAACACCCGTGCCTCGGGATCCGACGAAGCATTACATTTAACTCCCAAACGCGAATTAAGTTTGGAGCAGGCCATCGACTACATTGATACCGACGAACTTTTGGAAGTAACCCCTGATCATTTGCGCATCCGTAAGAAAATCCTGGATGGCACTGAGCGGTATCGGGCTAAGAGAAACCAACAATCAAAATCGTAATGACTACGTAGAATAGCAGTCATCCATAAAAAAGTGCTGGCAGACATATCTACATGTCCACCAGCCCTTTTTAAATCACCCCCATATTGTTCCTATGAAATCAATATGGGATTACTTTACTCTACAACTTTTTGATGCATACCACTCGCTTGCCTTAAATTCATTCCAGTATGCGTCATAGTAATCCGGATCCGATTCAACTATTACATAAATACGATATTTTTTCCCACTTTTTAACTTCCTAAAGTATTTGGTTTCCCTCCTTTTAAATTCATAGTACGTATGAACGTAATTAGGCAAACGTTGAACCATTCCTAATGTTGCAACCCCATCCTTCTTAAAGTCCTTCGCAAACTCTGCCTTTACTTTCAAAACTCCTTTCGAAGGACTGGTTAATTCCATCTTTACCCATATAGGATATGCAATAACATTTCCCCAATTTCTTTTTGGTATTCCATAACAATTGTAACCGGAAGTTCTTATAAGATTTTTATGCTTGGAATAATCATCCATTTTTGTTTTCAAATACCATCCCGCAAAAATATATCCTTTTCTCTTAACATGTGAAGGAATGTTTATACTCTTCTTCTGAGTGTAAGCTGTAGGAAGTTTTCCCGTCTTTTTCCCTCCTAAAAAGTTATATTTGATTTTGAAATGCTCCGTTCTAAGACGTGCCGTACTCTTAGGGGGGATTACTATTTTTGCCTTGTATTTGTCTTCGTTGATGATCTTTCTATTACATACCCAATATCCTGGCATATTTTCGGTATCATTTCCGGGGGCGTTGGTTACCGATATGGATGAGTTATTTTTTATTTGAACCAAATTTTTACAACCCATAAAAAGTTTTGACGAACATTTTTCCAACGAGGTCGGTAGTTCTATCTTCTTTATTTTTTCCAAGGAAAGAAACGCATATCCACCAATTTTTTTTACATTTTGTGGTATCTTCAGCTCTTTTAGCTTATATTGCCCCATAAAAGCACATTCTCCGATTTCTTCTAACGAATCTGGCAGCTTTAATGTTTTAATTTTAGAAATCGTATCTATGCTATATAACCCTTTCTCACCAATTTTTGTTATTCCCTCTTCCACCACCACATGACCTGCTCTTGATACCTTTTTATCCTTCCGTTGGGCATTCAATTCCTCTATTTTTTTTACCAATTCATCTTTTTTTAGCGTTCCGTTTCCCGTTATTGTTAGCGTATCCGTACTCTCTTCATAGTTTATCTCCAATGCTTCCTCCGCATTTACTTTTACACTCATTCCAAATGGTACGGACAGAATTGCTCCCAGAACGATTATAAAACATATATTTTTAATGTTCTTTTTCATGATCGCTCTCCTTTTACGCATAACTTCCCGTTACCCATTATGATATGACCTTAATATCATAATACAGAAAAAAAAGAATGTCAAGATTATTTTAGCACTCGTTTAAACCGAGTGCTAACAAATCCGATAATTTAATTCATTTTTCTCCAAAAAGTGTTCACAATAATCATCCCAGTCCTGCTCCGGGCCCCGGTCCAGGGTAAATTCACCGTTGTTCAGCGAGCTCATACAGAACAACTCACCTTCTTTGAAACGAATCTGCAATCCACCGGTTACCGTAGGTGACAAAGGAAAACTCATGTGGATCTTCAAAACCTCCGGCTCTCTCTTGCCCTGGATCAGGGAGACAACCCGAGGCCGGATATTTTTCCAAAGAACGTAATCTCCCTCCTGCTCATCCATCCACCCCGGGGTTTTCCTGCCATCCACCGAAAAATTCGTAAACGTCTTTAATTCCAGCCCCACCAGATAGAATTTATCAAAGGATTCCTTGATCAGGAGGTGCTCCATGAATTTTTTAATGTCATCGATCTCAAAATATTTCAACGCCTTCTCCCCCCTATTTCTTCTTCGGGATATATTCCAAATGTTCCAATACCACAATGGATCTGGGACCGATGATCACCTCATTCTCAGATATGACCTCCCCGATCCTTTGGCTGTCTGCCGTATCCAGCAAAATCTTCCATTCCTTGCTTTGATCCGTAATAGGTAAATAAAAAGTATGCGCATCCCAATGAAAATTAAAAGCATAATAGAGAGAATTCCCACCATAATAGGAGCCATAGAAGAATACGCCCAACTCTCGACTGTAATAGGAATAGTTGGCCTCCCAGGGTTCCGTTCCATGGGCGGAAATATCCGGCACTCCCACTCCTTTCCAGTCCATGCCGCAAAACGCTTTTTTCTGCTGATATAATTTATGTTCCTTTCGGAAACGAATTAATTCTTTGACATAGGAATAGATTTCCTTTTCCTGCTCTTTCTCCTCCCAATGAACCCAGGTCAGGGCATTGTCCAGACAATACGCGTTATTATTTCCTTTCTGCGTACGCCCCCTCTCATCACCTGCCAGGATCATGGGAGTGGAAGGACCTAACATCATCATGCATAAAGCATTCTTCTCCTGCTGCATTCGCATACGCAAAACTGCCTTTCTTCGGGTAGTTCCTTCCTGGCCGCAATTCCAGCTGTAGTTATATTCCGTTCCATCGTTGTTCTTCTCCCCATTTGCTTCGTTATGCTTTACATCATAAGAAACCAGATCCCGTAACGTAAATCCGTTCTTTTGCGTAATATAATGAACCACCCCGGTATCTTCATAATCTTCTTTAAAGGCCTGATAGAACTCATAAACCTGACCTTCATCGCTTTTTAAATAGCGACGGGCGGCCGTCTGAAACCGATCGTTGTAGCAGGCAAACATCTTCTCTCCGTCTACCGTTGCCGGTTGTTCCCAATAGGTTCCCAAAAACTTACAACGGCGCAGCACCGGATGATTCTCGATCCATTCTTTTCGAACGACATCCGTATCCACCAGAAAGCCGTCTATATGAAATTCCGTGGCATAGTAATTTAAACAACGGATCATAAAGGCCGGAGACAGATGATCCAAAAAAATATCCAAAAAGATATTGAGTCCTTTTTGATGGATGGCCTTGATCATGGATTTAAGTTCATTTACCGCATTCTCCGGATCCGCCGCATAGGATGACTTGGGTGCCATATAGCAAGCGTTCTTAGTATAGCCCCAAAAATTTATTTTTTGAGACTCTTCCATCCACTCGTCGAAATCATAGATCGGCATCATCAATATGGTATTGACACCTAAATCCTTAATGTAATCCAGCTTTTCCGTAAATCCGTCAAAGGTTCCCGGGTTTTTCACCTGAGAACTTTTATGTTTGGTAAATCCCCGCAAATGACACTGATACAGGATCATATCGTCAAAGGAAATCTTGATCCGGTTCTCACCCGACCAGTCAAAATCGTCTACATAAAACCTTCCTCGAAGCTTTCCTTTCTTTCCGAACTTCTCTCTTCCCGCGGTCTGCCTGGCATAGGGGTCGAAGATCGTCCCCTCTTCTGTTTCAAAATCATATTCATAATCTTTTAGGATCTCATAAATATTTCCCTGTTCTCCCATCAATCGAATCCCGAACAAATCCGGAACACCCTGTTCTTTTCTGGGATACATAGGGATTTTTTCCGTTCTTTTTCCATTTAAATAAAGGCAAAGCTTGCATTTCTTACGATCCTTTGCCCAAACCACAATATCCACAAAGGCATTATTTTCTTGAAAAATAACCCCTTCTCTGCAACTTTTTCCTTCTTCCATTTTGATCAACGGATTCTTGACTTGATTCATCACATTATTCCTTTTTTCGCATATTTTCCCACACTCCTTCTATAAATTTTACCATAGTTCCTACCCATTCACAAGAAAAAGCTTGAAAAATCACAAATTTTTAGTACAATAGTGAGTGTGTGGTTTGTTACACAATACATAAATCTAGGAGGAAAAATATGATCCAAGCAAGCAACATCTCTTTACGTTTTGGGAAAAAAGCGTTATTTGAGGAAGTTAACATTAAATTTACGGAGGGGAACTGTTACGGCATTATCGGTGCCAACGGGGCCGGTAAATCCACCTTTTTAAAGATTTTATCCGGTGAATTGGAGCCCACAACCGGTGATATTATCCTGACACCGGGGCAACGTCTCTCCGTTTTGGAGCAGGATCATTTTAAATACGACGATTTCCCCGTTCTGGACACCGTGATCATGGGAAATCAACGTCTTTACGATATCATGAAAGAAAAAGACGCCATTTACAGCAAGGAAGATTTCTCCGATGAGGACGGAATCCGTGCCAGTGAGTTGGAGGCGGAATTTGCTACCATGAACGGATGGGAAGCGGAGTCCGATGCCGCCACTTTACTTAATGGATTAAACATTGACACAGAGCTTCATTACAAGCAAATGTCGGAGCTTCCTGCCTCCGATAAGGTGAAAGTATTGCTGGCCAGAGCTTTGTTTGGAAATCCGGATATCCTTCTTCTGGATGAGCCCACCAACCACTTGGACTTAGACGCCATTCGCTGGTTGGAAGAATTCCTGATCAACTTTGACAACACCATCATCGTTGTTTCCCATGACCGTTATTTCCTAAATAAAGTCTGCACCCATACCGTTGACATCGACTATTCCAAGATGCAGCTTTATGCCGGCAACTACGATTTCTGGTATGAATCCAGTCAGTTAATGATCAAGCAAATGAAAGAAGCCAACAAAAAGAAGGAAGAAAAAATCAAAGAATTGCAGGAATTCATTCAGCGATTCAGTGCCAATGCTTCCAAATCCAAACAGGCAACCTCCCGTAAGCGGGCGTTGGAAAAGATCGAACTGGATACCTTGCGTCCCTCCAGTCGTAAGTACCCTTACATCGATTTTAAGCCCAACCGGGAAATCGGAAACGAAGTATTAACTGTCAGTAACTTAAGCAAAACCATTGACGGTGAGAAGGTATTGGACAATCTTTCCTTTACCGTCGGTCACGATGATAAAATCGCCTTTGTAGGCTCCTATACCATTGCGGCAACGACTCTATTCCAAATCCTTTCCGGAAAAATGGAGCCGGACGAAGGAGATTATAAGTGGGGAATCACCACTTCTCAGGCATATTTCCCCAAGGACAACACCGAGGACTTTGCCGGAACCGATACCATCGTAGATTGGTTAATGCCCTATTCTCCGGAAAAGGATGCCACCTATGTACGTGGGTTCTTAGGACGTATGTTATTCTCCGGGGATGATGGATTGAAAAAGGTAAACGTATTGTCCGGAGGTGAGAAGGTGCGCGTTATGTTATCCAAGATGATGATGCTAGGCGCCAATGCCCTGTTAATGGACGAGCCTACCAACCACCTGGATATGGAATCCATCACTTCCTTAAACAACGGATTGATCAAGTTCCCGGGCATCGTACTTTTCACTTCCCAGGACCACCAATTTATCCAGACCATTGCCAACCGTATTATCGAGATTACACCCAACGGTGTTATTGACAAAACTACAACCTACGATGAATACCTGGATAGCGATGAGATGGCCCGCAAACGCCAGGCTCTGAGTTAAGTATTGACAAACTTATCGTTTTATCATAAAATGATTCGTAACATTATGGAAACAGAAAGTATAGATTATTTTGAATGGAGTGATACTTTTGGACCCAAGTGACGCGATACATATACTTGTTCTTCTTATCCTAATTCTGTTATCTGCCTTCTTTTCCTGTGCAGAAACCGCTCTTACCATGGCAAACAAGATTAAGATGCGGTCAATGGCAGAAGAGAACAACAAGAAAGCAAAGCGCGTATTAACCCTGTTAGATGACCAGCCAAAGATGCTAAGTGCCATCTTAATCTGCAATAACATTGTAAATCTATCGGCTTCCTCCCTGGCTACCAGTTTTTCCTTTCGCCTGTGTGAAAGAATGGGATTAACGGATGGAATCAGTTTAGCAACTGCGATTGCCACCGGAATTCTTACACTACTGATCCTGATCTTCGGTGAGATCACCCCGAAGACCACCGCCACCTTACGTGCCGATGATCTATCCCTTGCCTTTTCAGGAACGATCTTAACCATTACCAGAATTTTAACCCCCGTCATATTTATCATTAATAAATTGGCGTCCGGCGTCATGTTCCTGATGCGTATCGATCCCAACGAAAAAAGCAGCAACATTACGGAAGATGAATTACGTACCTTCGTGGATGTCAGTCATGAGGAAGGCGTTATCGAAAGTGAAGAACGGGAAATGATCACCAATATTGTGGATTTTGGCGACTCCATTGCAAAAGATGTCATGGTTCCCCGTTTGGATATATGCATGGTTCCTGCCGATATTTCCTACGATGAACTCATGGCCACCTTTATGGAAAACAAATATGCCCGATTGCCGGTTTATGAGGAAACCAAGGATAACATCATCGGCATTATCAACTTAAAAGACTTTGTCTTCTCTCCCGGCGGTTCTGAGAACTTTTCTCTGAAATCCCTGATCCGGGATGTCTACATTACGTACGAATACAAGAATGTAGCAGAACTCTTTATTAAAATGCGAAAAGAATCCATTCCATTAACCATCGTGATCGATGAATATGGTGCTTTGGCGGGCCTGATCACCATGGAAGATCTGGTGGAAGAGATCGTTGGTGAGATTCGGGATGAATACGACGAGGATGAAGAAGATGACATCCAAAAAATCTCCGACAAAGAGTACATTCTCCTGGGTTCTACACTGCTGGATGATGTCAATGAAGAAATGAATATTTCCATTGAATCCGAGGAATACGATACCATTGCCGGACATGTGATCATGTTATTGGAGCACCTCCCCAAACCCGGTGAGCGCACAGAAGATCCATATGCCCACTATATGGTATTGGAAGCAGCCAATAACCGGATTGACAAGGTTCGTATGATCCTAAAGGATCCCACACCGGAGGATGAAACCAAAGAAGACTAAAACCATTTTCATGCATGAAAGACATTCCTTTCATGCATGTTTTTTTGTGTGTTACGATTGCCAGGTTACGATCTTTCTTACCGTTTCCTTCTTCCTCTTTCCCCGCAAGATCTCATAAGAAACTTCCCCCTCCACATCCAGGATCTGTTTTTCCGGATCCACTTCCCGGATCCTTATGGTCAGGGGCAGCCCTTCTTCTTCACTTCTTAAGATCATTTGCTCTAACATCACCGTCTTCCCGTAAGTCACCTCCGGCGTTTCCGTAAGGGCCATTACCGTTTTTACACAGGCAAACGATAAATTCTGTTCCAGTTCACTCCGGTACCGATCACATTCTTCCCGGGTCATATAGTAAAAAAATGCATACACGATTCCCCATAAAATTCCCACAACTCCAATCGTAAGACCCAATACTTTCCTCAAACTCCCCTCCTACCAATTACAAAAAACATACAGATACAATCCCAGATCCAGCGACACTTTCCCCACAGCTAAAAAAAGAGGGGCATATTTCAGATAAATATAACGATCCAACTCCCTTTGAAATCGGTTTCTTTTTTTCTTATCATCGATTTCAAAATATTCCTCCTGCAGAAAGGAAATCCATGTTCTTCGCTCCCCTTCCTCTAACTCATTGAGAAAATACAACCAAAGCCCCATTTGAAAACTATCCCTGCTTTTTAACTCCTGACCCCACCGAATAAAAAGTTCCGGTTCCCCCGGCAGATCCATAGCTTGCTGGGATACAAGCAACAAGGAGTCCGGCACATTCTCCATGTCTTTCACGGCATAGAAAAGGGGGTTATCTTTCATTCGCTCCAACAATTCCGGAAAAAAGTCCTCTTCCCCCGTCACTTTGCCCCGTCCGGCTTTCCAAATCCGTTCCCACCATCGCCATAAAGCAACAGTCGCCACTGCAAGAACCGACGTTGTGATCATTTGATAGGACAAACTCCCGGTCATCTTCAATTGAACCCCGAACCATTGAACCAAGGGCGTGATCCCCATGATTCCCAAGGATATTCCATATAGGATCAGACTTTCTCTGTATTCCCTTCTTCTTTTTCTCACCTTTTCTTCTCGCCGTTCCTCATGGATCTGTAACTCTTTCCAGAGAATCTGATGTTCGGTAAGGTCTTTACTGAAAAGATGTTCCTTGCGGATCCTTCGATGAAGTCTTTTCACAAGAGAAGAAGAAAAGCAGCTTTCCAAGGTCTTTACGATCTCCATAACCGTCCAATCATCCGGTTCCCCCGGGGACGCATGTAGGAGCTGATCTGCTTTTTGCAGCGTACGGTATCCCTCCTTCCCCTTATTCTTCCACCATTTCATCAGGTCCTCCAGAACCTTATCTGCCTTATTTTCACAACGTAACAAGAAAGCGAGTGCCCGGATGTAATCATCATTTTCCAGGGATTTTTGCGCTTCTTCTTTCTCCTTTTTTTGAATCTTTCGCAATCGTAGTAAAACGAAGATACCTAGGGGCGTTAGAATCAAGCACCCCCACAAATGCAAATCATATCCCACTCCAGCCATACAAAACAACAAACCTTTCCTTTATTCTTTAAATCGCTCAAAAAAATCCCAATATTTTTGATACGTTTTCTCACTAAGAACCTGATCCTGATCTTTCATCCACGCGACACTCCCCCTCAAATGATCCGGGGAAAGCGTATATTCCTCCTGAATATCCATCTCTCCTGTATCCATCCCCCCGGTATCGGTCATCCTGAGACCCCTGGCTTTCGCTTCTTCTTCCGTAAGAAAGATGGTCCTTCTTTCCTCTTCTTTCGTCGGCTCTTCCATTCTCTTTTCAATGGTCTCCTTCGGGTGAGACGGCTGTGGCGAAGACGTAGGAAGCGTCTCTTTGGGATTTCCCTTTTCCTCCCAGGGCGTCGCAAAAAACGTTGAGATTCCTTCCTCCTTCTTATTCTTCTCCACATCCTTCTGTTTCTCCTTCATCCCAATCTTTTTTTGATCTTTCTTTTTGATCTTTTCATTCTGAGATTTTTTAACATCCTTTTTCTTAACCGTCTTGGCCTCCGTCCTCTCTTCCCGGAGCATTCCTTCCTTGAATTGAAACTTCCCTTCGGAACGGATGGTCCGGGTTTTCTTTCCATTTTCCTTTCGGATGCCCTCTTTCCAATATATCTCACCTTCCGGTCCATTGAAAATATCCCGGGCGCTCGCTGCGTAGTTTCCCCGGATCTTCCCCTTATTTCCCGCTATCTTTCCATAATTTACAATGCCACCTGCCAGAGAGCGATCTCCATACGTAACATTGTTACAAATCTCTCCTCCTTCCAACAGCAGGGTTCCGTAATTTACTATGGCTCCGCCAACCGCTCCTTTTACCACACAACTCTGCACCTTTCCGGATAGATAAGCAACTCCACCTTTCTCGATGCGAATCCCGCTGCCAGATTCTTCCGTGTAATTGTTCTGAATCACACTTCCTTCTTTCATGATCAGGGTTCCTCCGGCTAAGATATGCACGCCGCCGCCCACGCCCTGTCTCTGAAACAGATAATTATCCTGAAGTCTGGTTCCCCCATCCAAACAGGCTTTCCCCTTATGGATCTCCAACAAAGGTCCGGCTCCTCCCCTTTGCGAGCTATTCTGCTTTACACCACCATTCAACTCCACATCCTTCAGATATAACTCCCCGGCATTCACCTGCAGCAGTGGGAATTTCCCGGTTTCCTTCCCACGTTTCTTTTTCAGAAAGTGACCACCGCCTAATAAAACCTTCTTCCCCTTTACATATAAGGGTTTCTCTAAGAGAAAGGAATCTCCCAGAGCAGCCATTCCCTCCCCCTCTTTTTCCAAAAAATCCTCCAGTTCCTCTACACTTATGATCTTTTCCACGGCACAGATCCCGGCATCCCCATCTGTTTGCAGCATCCTTACCCCCAGGACCAAGGACATCGCTACCAAAAAAGAAAGCACTTTTCTACATCGCAATTTGACTCCTCCTAATTCTACTTTTCCATTTTCGCTTACTGATTTCCTGTTCCATTTTGTGGTATGTCTTCGTTAATTCCAGAAAGCTTTCATAGTGTTCATTCTTCTTTTCTTTTGCATATCCCTCGTATAGAAACGGCAGCAATCGCCCTTTTCCACAGGCATCCGCCAAGGCCCGGTTGTGACAGATCACCCCCATTTGTTCTTCCGGGATCCGAAATTGGTTCCGCAGCCATTCCTCGGTAATACAAGAGTCCTTTTCATAATTTCCCAGAATGTAAAACGCCTTATTCTTTACATTGGAATAATTCCTGAAAAAATCATCAATCTGCTGAAGATTCTGAGATAAATTAACAACCACGCAATCCGCCAGATCTAAAATCTTCCTGGTACTGACACGATTCGTCGCAGACAGATCGATCCAAATATCCGAAAAATAGTGCGAAAATAATTCCAAAAGATGCTCCGCCGATTCCAATAATTGGAGTTCCACCAGATCCGGATTGTGGTTTCCCATGGGCATATAAAATAATTTATTGGAAATCAATTGAAAACTGTAAAGATAGGGAGAACTTCCCCGATTCAGAAAATCCGACCACCCGTTTTTTTCATAGAGAGAATCTCTTCCCGTTTCATAATTGTGGTTCGGGGAAAAAATATGACCCAATTCCACCACGTTCCGGTGATTCTCCATTAATAACACCTTCGAATCCTCATCCCAATACGACTTGATCACCCCTAAGGAAGAAAGATTGGTTGTTACACCACTTCTTCCGGGATAATTACTCCAAAAAGCAAGGACCATCCTTCCCACCGCCTTTCTTATACGCGATTCTACGCTAAAACCATGCTTAAATCACTCTAAAATTACGCTAACATTAAACTAACATATTTTCTCAATTTTCTCAATGCACAATGTGCACAAAAAGGTCTTCTGATCTTGTTAAAAATCACAGGATCTGAGAATAAGAAAAGTCTTATTTTCCCTGTAATAAAGGGAAAATAAGACTTTTTTTATACGTATGAAGCACGAAAATTTACGTATGAAATACGAGCTAAAAGGACATCTTTCGATCGTCATCGGAAGCATGACGTTTGTCTCTTTTTCTTCGAACACTGATCTTGGTAGGCTCACATTGTCCCACAAATTCTCGGGAGCGGATCAGGTAGAAAACATAGAATAGGATCGCCAACACATTGACCACGTAATACACATGGCTTACTTGTAAATGTCCTACAAAATCCAGACCGGTCATAAACCCGCGGCAAATGGCGGAGATCCACCAGGCAAACAACATCCTTGTATTAAAGGCCTGATTCACCATTACATCGGTAATTCCCGCCGTCGCATATATGGTAAAATATTCCATGAAGATTTCAGTGAGAAACTGACCACCGTAGCAAACCAGCACCCAGATCACCAGTTTCGGTCCCTGCTCAATAAACCCGCAGGTTCTTAATAAGACACTGAACACGATCATGATCACAGCCAGAACGAATCCATACCAATATTGCCGGTTATAACGTAACAGAAGGAGAATCCCGATCAGGATCAGGATCCCTCCCAGGGCGTCGGGAAGTACATCGATCCGCACAAATTTTCCTAAAATATGATCTATGGTATAGGTTTGAATGGACGGACTCAGATCAAATTGTCCCACCGATCCATCGGTATGAAACTCCGGGTAAAACCAGTGACTTCCAAATCTAGTATCAATGCCGGTTAACAGCAGTCCTATCGCAATCAGCCAAATTCCCATTCAAATTCCTCCTTATGAACGTTCCACCGATGCGCCGGTGGCCGTAACTTCAGCCGTTTCCACCTTCGGTGTTTCGGTATCCGCTGTTTCTGTTTTTGGTGCTTTCTGATTCCGGATATACGATAACAGATTGTTCATCTCCGTTTTCTGTTTCTTTCCGAACATACTGGTATAGCTGAACAGGGAATAACCGTTCATTTTTTGATTTCTTAAAAGCTTCACCTGAGACACAAGGTTATTATTTCGCTGTCTCCATCCTAAATCCTGAGAGTCTCTCATCTGTGCCCGGTACAATCCCAAACCGATGTACATGGGAATCTTCTTCTTATTCAGGGATTTCCACTGTTTCAACCGTTTGGTATAAAGCTTCACTTTCTTTCCGCCCATTTTATAGTTATCGGACCAATAGATCTGAGGCACAATGTAATCAATATAGCCCTTCTTCTTCATCCAACGTTCCACATCCGCGCCGATGCTGTGACAATATTCCACATTTCCCGCCGGACTGATCCCAAATTGCATGGAGGGAGACGAAGCCTTTACCACCTTGTAAACCTTGCGGATCATTTTATTAACATTCTTTTTCTTCGTGGCGACGGATAAATTCCCGTATTTTCCGCTGGGATAGAAATAATCATCAAAGTGGATTCCATCCACATCATAACCTTCCGCCACTTCCCGCACCGCTGCAACAACCCGGTTTATGGTAGAGGCTTTCCCGGGATTTAACACCTTCGTCGACGACTTCCGATACGGGTTCATCCAGGCATGAAAGGAAATCTTCTGCCGATGCGCCTCTTCCACCAAAATCTGCAAGGGATCGTAATCCGGCATGGTTTTCCCCATATATTCACTAAAGGGAAATACGGTGGAGGGCCAGATCGCGTCGTCGTGGGCGCGAACGTGAAAATACACCGTGTTGCACTCCTTAGCCTTCATCTTCGTATACATCTTTCTCGCATTGGCTCGAAAGGTTGTCTCATCGACATTGGCCAGTCCGATCTTATCAAATTCATAGAAACACACCCATACCGAGTGAACTTCCGCTGCCTTAACTTTCTCCGGTTTCTGTACCATTGACAGTACCAATACGGATAATACCATGATGGCAAGGCTTGCAGCCACCACGCGAAAAATCCTTTGATCCTTCTTACTCATTCGGTTTCTACTCATTGTTCTCCGATTCAACTTTCTATTAATCGTTTTCCGATTCGTCTTCCTACTCATCCTTTTCGTAGTCGTTTTACGATTCATAACCTTACGATTCATAATCTTCCTCTTTCAAATTTCGAATGTATCGAAATGTTTCCTCTTCTCCTTTTTCCTTTAACATCCGAAGCATCTTCTCCAAAAGCGCTGCCGTCTCCGGGTGGATCTCTCTGGCCTTTACCCCTCTCATATAATAAGCATAGGGCTGACTTTGCTCGTAATCCTTCCCGTTATAGATCTTACTGGCCGCAACCCGGTCGCAAAACATTTCCTTCACATAACGAAGGGGCATTTTTACAGGTTTTCTCACATGATCCACCGGGTCATAATCCACCCAGTATTCAAAATGATGTTTATTCCGCCCCTGATGATGCATCCAAGCCTCCGAATACCCGTAAACTTCCCGTTCCTTCACCTGGGGGCTGCAAGTCCCCTGATAAAACTTTGCCCCGGGAATAAATTCCGAAGGGGAATATTTTGACAGGTCATGCCGGAGCCCCTGCCAGATTATTCCCGCCTTAATGCAGTGTTTTAACACCATGTTGCGATGGCGGGTAACGGTTACAAAATGTTTCCAAATCTTCATATGTTCCTCAATTCCTATCTGCAGATCCCTGCCAGCACCACGTATAAAACCGGCTGGTGCAGCAAATAAATCCATAATGAATGCCTCCCTAAAAACGCTAAAGGAACCAATCCTTTGGGAATTTCGTCCCTTCGCTTAAGGAAGGGGGATTCCTTTTTTTCTAAAAGCAAATACAGAAATGTCCCGCACAAAAACAGGAACATCCAGGGCAACAGGGGAAAATAGTCCGCCGAATAAAAATTCTCGGCACAAAATCCCACATACGTCGTCCCCAAATCCCGATACAAAAACCGGGGGAGCCATACCAGGGGGAAATTCATAATTCCCAGGAATCCTTTGGGAATCCCATAGCACAGCACAAATAACAAACCACTTCCGGTCAATCCCAAAACCATTGGCAGCTTTTTCAAAATATATCTTAACGGAATCCATAAAAGAATGCAAGACCCCAATAGGGTTAGTACCCCAAAAAGTATCTTCGCGTCCTCTCCTAACATCACCGAAATGGCGGTGATCACAAACCCAAAACCCAGTACCTCCAGGCCCCGGATCAGTGGCTTACGGTCCATTTCCACACAAAAGCCTGCCAGGAAAATAAAAGAAAAACAAATGCTTTGTTCCCACAAAGTGCCGATCATCCCCTCATACCAGGGGACGTTTTTTCCATAAAAATGGATCAGATCCCACATTCCATGATAGGCGATCATACTAAGAATGGTCAACCCCCGTACCACATCAATCCATAGGATCCGGCTTTTTTTTACATGCATACGATCTGTTCTCTCATGAGATCCGCGCGTTCTTTCGATACCAGCTCTTCCACCAGGGCCAGTCCAAACTCCATGGCAGTTCCTACGCCCCGGCTGGTGATCACATTCCCGTCTTTGACCACTTTTTGATCGGTGATCACCTTCGCACCGGTTAATCCCTCTTCCATACCGGGATAGCAAGTAGCCTTCTTCCCTTTTAAATAGCCATATTTCCCCAATACCGTAGGCGCCGCGCAGATCGCCGCCAGGATCTTACCGGCTGCCGATAACTCTTCCAATACGCTAGAAACCTCCGAAGACTCTGCCAGATAGTTGGTTCCCGGCATTCCGCCCGGAAGAATGACGCCTGCCAATTCCGAACGGTTTAGATCTTGAATCCCCCGATCCATGGTTAACTCAAATCCATGGGCGCCGGTTACTCTTTGATCCCCGTTAATAGAGGTTAAGATCACATCCACCTCGGCCCGTCGTAATAAATCCGCTGTCATCAACGCTTCCACTTCCTCAAATCCGCTCGCAAACAACATCGCAATCTTCTTCATAACCGCACTCCTTTCATGTCGATCAACTGGATAAGATCATCCGGTGGCGGTGCCTGAAACACCCGTTCGGATAACATTTGAAAATCCCCATCCATCGGGGGAAATCTTAATTCATAACTATGCAGCATCTGTCCCTTAACCCCCGGCTCTTTCTTCGCGTATTTCGGATCCCCCACAATGGGATGTCCCATTGCCTGGCATTGGCCGCGGATCTGGTGGCTCTTTCCTGTATAAAGCCGTACCTTCAACAAAGTAACCGGTCCTCCCTTCCAGGTTTCGGTCTTTAATACCTGAAACCCGGTTTGGATCCTTTCCGCCCCTTCCAAAGGTTCGGAAAAAACCTGCACCTGGTTGTTCTTTCGATCCTTCTTTAAATAGCTGACTTTCTCCCCTTCTTCCTGAAATCTTCCGTAGACCACAGCCAGGTAGTATTTTTCCAACTCCCTGCTTCGAAACAATTCATTCATTTTCTGCAGGGCGGGAATGGTCTTTCCGGCCACGACGATTCCGGACGTATTTCGGTCCAGACGGTTGCAGATCCCCGCCTGAACCCCCTCGTAAGAATTTCCTACGTACGCCGCCACCAATTCATTCAGGGAAATATCCGCAGGTTTCGCCTTCTGACTAAGAAGACCTCTTTGTTTATTTAACACGAGAATGTTGTCATCCTCATATAAGATCTGTAAGGGTTTTTTCGCCAGAGCCAGGCTTACGTCCGGATCCGGGGCGCTTGTTGGGTGAAATGTAAGCAACGTCTCTTCAGAAAAATACAACGAGATCCGGTCTCCGGGAACAAGTTTTTCTCTTCCATCCGCTTTTCCATCGTTTAGCTTAATGTTCTTTTTTCGAAGCATCTTATAGATAAAACCCATGGAAGCCTGACTGAGATATTTTCCTAAAAACTTATCCAGCCTTTGCCCGCTTTGTTCTTTCACGATCACTATTTCTTTCATGATTTTTCCTTTTTCAGACACCTAGGATCTTTAATTTTTCCAAAGTTTTTTCTCTTTTATCTTCTTTTTTCTCCGGATTCACATTCTTAAAATATTTAAAAAACTTCTCTTCCGATTCAAAGATCTTAATGCGATAAGATGGAAATTCCTTGGATAAATACGTCTTGATGTATTCCGTATCCTGCTTTTCCTTATCCAGGATCCCCAGGATCGACTGATTGATCACCACGGCATAGCGAAAGCTCATAATGTGCTCTGAGGATGTAAATACATAATCTGCCAATAAATCCGCTTCGTCCGGAAGCCTCCCCGAAAACCCTTTATATTCCTGTTCCTTAACCGAGGAATGCGGCACCATAACGATGCAGGCAATCACGCGCTTGGCAAAGGGCAAAACCATCAGGATGGCCAACACGGTAAATACATTGGCTCTGGTTTTCGTTATATAATACCCGATCAAAAAGATAAGGGCCGCCACGATCACATAAAAGATCGCCATAGCAAATTGGTAGATCTTCTGTTTTTTAATGTATTCCGGGTGCCCCTTTTCCCCTTTTAATTTCTGTAACATGCTCCTATCCTTTCATTCTAATATTCTTCGATGTTGTTCTAATATTCTTCGATGTTGATCTGGGTTGCTTCCTTGACATCACAGGACAACACACTGTCGGCAAAGGAGACAAAACGTTCCTCCCCGTCACTTACGTAATATTCGTATCTTACGTCGTCCAGGCTAACTTCTCCTTTGCGAAGCAGATCCTTCTCTTCCAATTCTTCCTTTAGGAATTTGGCCGTTTCATAGGCAGGGTTGATCAAGTGTACCGACTCTCCCATGATCCGGGCAATGGTATGACGCAGCAACGGATAATGGGTACATCCTAAGATCAACGTATCCAGATCGTATTCCTTTAATTCATGTAAATACCGGGAGGCAATATCTTCCGTCACCCGATCCTCTAACAATCCCTCTTCCACCAGAGGACAAAACAGCGGACAGGCTTTGCTGATCAACGTAATCTCCGGGTTAATGGCCATCAGCTTCCGATTGTAGATCTGACTCTTAATGGTGCTGACCGTTCCGATTACGCCAACCACCTGAGTTTGCGTCGTCTTCGCTGCCATAACGGCGCCCGGTTCCACCACACCAATAATGGGAAGATCGGATTTCTTTCGTAAGTCATCCAATGCCAGTGAACTGGCTGTATTGCAGGCGATCACAATGGCTTTTACGTTCTTCGTCTTTAAAAAGCGAACAATCTGCCCGCTGTATTTTCCTATGGTATCTTTTGACTTGCTGCCGTAAGGAACTCGTGCCGTGTCTCCAAAGTAGATTAAATTCTCATTGGGCAAGCGACGCATGATCTCCCGCATAACGGTCAAGCCCCCTACCCCGGAGTCAAAGATTCCGATCGGTTCGTTATGAGTCATGTCAAAACCCGTCCTTTCTCGTCTTTTTAGACATTCTCATTCCCTATTATAACACGAAACACAACTTTTTGTTGCATTTTTTTTATTTTTATTGTATGATAACGATTAGTGCTTATATTTGGTTTACACCTATTTGCTTAAATTTTTTTATAAAGGAGCGAATCGAAATGGGACAGTTACGTGCCAAAGCAGCTAAATACGAACCCTATTACGAGAAATTTGTTTTTGCATTTTCTCTATTTTTTGCCTTTTACACATTGATCGGACGTGTAACCTTATGGCATGAACTGGTGGAGCATACCATCGATGCCCCCATCCATGCAATGGCCGGGCTCATCGGATTTTTCCTATTTGGAATTGATTTTCTGTTCTTTCAAAGATATCGTCGGATGAAAGCTTATCCTTTTTATTTCCTGTTTATTTTCTTAGCCGGCGTTTCATCCCTGCTAAACATTCGATACGGTGTAACCGACAATGCCAAAACCATTTGCTGGTTGATCTTCCATATGTTGGTGTTGACCTCCTTCGGGTTTTTAATTTCCAAAAAATATTATCACCTTTGGTTAAAATTGTTTTTTATGATTTCCGGCGCGATGTGGTGGGTTGCTACGGTGGTTTCTTTGTATCAATTTTTGTTTGTTCCGGCCTATCGCATTGCCATGAATGACCGTATGATCCGTCAGAGTTTCTGTGAAAATCGATTGTTTGGCGTCTACATTGACCCGAACTTAGGTGCTTTCGTGGCTTATCTGGTCATCCTTGGCATGTGTTATTTGATCCAATCCTATCCCAAGGACAAACTGGTTCGCGGGCTTTGTATTTTTAACATTGTTTTGCAGATCATCTATATCATCCTTTCCGGATCCCGATCCACCATTGTTTGTATGATGGTTTCCCTGGCTTATTTGATCTTTACTTATGTCAAACGGTTTAACCGCATCCAATATCACTGGAGCCGGTTAAAAGAAGGCGTGGTCAGTGGTGTTTTAATCCTTTTGGTCTGCCTTTTGATCCTGGTAGGCTTCCCTCTGTTCCAGAAAGGGGCCGCTGCCGTGGGAATGGCGATCTCACCGGAGCTTCATACCAGCACCGACGAATTGGATCGTGAGGATATTGAGAACGATACTTCCACCAAACGGATCCAAATATGGAGCGATTACATTATGCTATGGAAGACCAAGCCCTGGTTTGGTCTGTCCCCCAGAAATGGCTGGACCTATGCCGATGTCCATGCACCTGATTCCTATTTATCCATTCATCATTACGATGTGCATAACGCCTACATCGCCGTATTCGAAGGCATGGGAATCATCGGATTTACCGCATTTTTGATCATGGCTTTTTACTTATTGGAGGCAATTCTTCCCAAATATTTGAACGAAGAAAAGGTAACCAAAGAGTCCTTTATTGCTCTGCAGTTTATTCTGACCATTGCCGTATTTATTATCTTCTATCCGGGTATTTACTTTACCCATGGAATCGATACCTTGCTGTTCTGGCCGGCCATTGGCTACATGACAAAGGATGCGAAAAAACCTGCCTTTCTTCCAGATGTGCTCTATCTTCCCAATCCCAACGAGTCCTCGGAAGAAGATGCATAAAGAACATGCACAAGGAACCTACGTCAGGAACATACGTCAGGAGCATACGCAAAAAACTAGGACAGTCTCCTCTTACGACTGCGAATGAGAATGATGGCTTTATAGATCGCTTTGCTGCGGCACAATCCGCGCAAAGCGATTTTTCGATTCTTCCCCACTCTGGGATTCTGATAGATTTCTTCTTTATGCCGGATCAGCCAGTCTCGAATCTCGGTTTCCTCGGGAATATCCTTGGATCCGGACAAAATCATTTGATCATAAATTCTGAAATGGGCCCAAATTTTCCGGAATTGTACCAGGGATTCCAATCCCATTCCTTCTACTTCCTTTTCAATTCGATCGTAGGCCGTGATCAGATCTAACTGCTTCGGCTCAAAATCTCCCCCGGTGGCACTTTCCTTTCTTCTTCGATAATGATACAAAGGTCTCGTGTTAAAAGCAGCCACGTTCGCTTTCTTGAGCGCCTTCACCATCGCCACCGCGTCTTCCCCATAAGTTAGATCCTCCGGGAAAGGATCTTCCTCCAGAAGATCTCTTTGAAAGAGCTTGCAAACCGGCCCCGCGATTACGTTCCTGGTATTTAAGATTTCCCGTACCGCACCTACGCCGTTGGTATTAAACCGGGTGGCTTTCTCCGGATAGATCGTCTGATGATTCTCATAATCCATGGTCAGCCCGCACAGAGATACATCCCCGTGATTTTCCACCAGCGTCCGGTACAGGACCGAAACCAGATCCGGTTCCACGGTGTCATCGCTGTCCAAAAACATAAGATACTCCCCTTTGGCCTGACGGATCCCGAAGTTCCTGGTCGCGCTTACCCCCTGATTTTCTCTCGCAAACACCCGTATGGTAAGGTCCTGATCCCCATTTGCCCCGGTCTGTTCGCTCTGTTCCTTTTCATATTCCAGGCAGATCTCCAGGCTCTCGTCCGTGGAACCATCGTCTACCAGGATCAACTCCAACGGACGATAGGACTGGGCGATCACGCTGTTCATCATTTCCCGAAGATAATCCTTGCAATTATAAACCGGAACCACGATGGAGATCAGAGGTCCCTTCTTCTGATGTGACATACTGTTTTTCCTTTCTTGCCCTTTCATTTTTCATTCTTTGCTTTTTTCGGTTCGCAGGCGTTTCTACGGTTCGCGGATGCGTTTTTTCGGGTAATATTTTCCCTTATACTTCTTGTACGAATGATGTACGTCCACCAGGATCGCATCGTGGGATGGCACCTGATCTTTCTCATCCGGCAATTGCATATAATCTCCAAAGGCCATCTTCAAATAGGTATCATATCCGACCGGGATGGGCATTTTCTCTCCTTCAAAATCCTTATAGACCGCCGAAGCAAAGATTTCCTTGGGGTACTCATTTACCATATAATGATAGCGTACGCAAAGTTCGGTGATCAAATCGCACTCCTCAATGGGATATTTCGACATTTGCTTCTCACACCATCTGGCCATGCGATAACGCCTTTTCCAACCCGGCGCCAAAAAAAGCATCAGACGCCCGATCCCGTTGGCGAATTTCCCCTTGCTGGTTGGTGGATCCTGATCGATGTATACCTGATACATAAGTCCAAAGAGCAGCTGCATTTTCCGCTTCCATCTACTGGAAGGACAGCCATCCAGAGGCAAAATCTCCAGTCGGACCCCATGGCGCATATCCAGGTCCATCTGCTGTTCCTTAATAAAGGTGGTCTCCTCGTCGGTGATCATCGTTAACTGGGATCTGAGAAAATGGTCCACATCCGCCCGACTTAGCTTATATTGGGTATGCTGCATTTCTTCTTTCCAAAGCAGGCACATTCTCTCATAATCTCTTCGCGGCATAAATACATCAATGTCATCGTCCCAGGGAATAAATCCACCATGGCGCAAAGCTCCGATGCAGCACCCTCCACAAAAATAAAAGAGTAAATTGTGCTTTTCACAAAACTTTTGAAAAACCTTGGTGATCTCCAGACATTTTTCCTGAAGTTCTTTTAATTCTTTTTGTTCTTTTTGATTCATGTTGATTCTTCCTGTCCTTCGTGATTCATGGAAATTTCTACCTTAACATTATAGCATAGGAAGTTCGTTATTTCCACTCATTTAAAATTTCCATTCTGGTTTGCCCCCCGTTTCCATCCCAGAGCATGGGAACCCCGTCCAAACTTGACATTTTCCCTATGAAAAGGTAGAATAGGAAAAGATTAGATAAACGAGGTAACCAATTATGAATGAACCTTCTGTATCCATTATTACGCCCTGCTACAACGGAGAACGATATGTCAAAGAAACCATCGAATCCGTTCTGGCACAGACTTACACCGACTGGGAAATGTTAGTGATCGACGATGGCTCCCAAGATCAAAGCGCTGCCATCATTCAATCCTACGCGGACAAAGATCCCCGCATTCAGCTGATCTCCCAGGAGAACGCCGGCTCCTCCGCCGCGAGAAACAACGGGATCCGTCGTGCCCGCGGCCGTTATATCGCTCTCTTAGATGCCGACGATTTATGGGATCCGGAATTTTTGAGCAAGCAGATCGCCTATCTGACGGAAAAACAATGTGTTTGCGTGTATTGCTCCTATCGTCGTATCAACGAAAATTCCCAGGAGATCGGACATCCCACCAAGGCCAGACCTTTCATCACGACGAAGGATATGAAGGTCATGAACCAGATCGGCTGCCTTTCCGGATTGTATGACCGGGAAAAATATGGAAAGATTTATTTAAAAGAAGAATTAAAAAGCCTGCGGGATGATTACGCCTACTGGTATGATATTGTTTCCCTGGAAGATAAGGTATACGGTAACCCGGAAGTTCTTTGCAGTTATCGGGTTTTACCGAATTCCACAACCGGAAAAAAATTTAAATTGATCAAAGTTCAATATTCCTTTTACCGAACCTACCTGCATGAGAACCGGATCGCCGCCGCCATTAATACCCTGCGTTGGGGATTGGCCGGCATCATCAAATTCTCATAATTTTCATATTCTCATAAAGAACATCAAAGGAGGCCTTCCCATGGCGAAGAAACCAGACGGATTTGCCAAAGTCAAAGACGCGTTCAAACACTGTGAAGGCGTCACTTATTTAAACGGAGAAGAATTAAAAAACGTACAGCGTGTCCTGCTTCAAATGTTAAAAGATTTTATAGAGGTAGCCGAACGAAATCACATCGATTATTCTCTTAGCGGCGGAACCTTATTAGGCGCTGTCCGCCACCAGGGCTTTATTCCCTGGGATGATGACATGGATCTGCATATTCCCCGCAAAAGTTTTGATCGTTTTAAAAAGATATTTGAGAAAGAATTGGGCGACCGCTATACCTTAAGCGCCCCGGAGATTTCGGAACACTACGGATTAAGCGTCAGCCAGTTTAAAAAGAAAGATACCGTATACAAAACCTTTAACAATATTACGGAACCCGATGAAGAGTGTGGCATCTGCATTGATCTTTTCATTCTGGAGAACACACCGGATCATGCCCTTGTTCGAAAAGCCCATGGATTCTTATGCCTGGGGGTCGGGTATCTATTAAATTGCCGTAAGGTATACGACTATGTTCCGGATCTGATGAAAGCTTTGGATCATCAGGCAGACAACGCCATTCGAAGCTGCTTTCAAACCAAAATGCGGATCGGCCGCCTTCTGCGTTTTATCCCTTTGGACTCCTTTACCCGGTTCACCTATCGAATTTACAGCCTTTGCAAAAACCACAACTCCCGGTATGTCACGATTCCCAGCGGTCGGGTCCACTATTTTGGTGAGATGGATACAAGGAAAAATATGTGCCACGTTAAGAAAGCTGTGTTTGAGGGGGTATCCGTTTCCATTCCTTATGGAGAAGTAAGTTATCTGACCCGCTTATTTGGTACAACGTATATGGAGATCCCACCGGTAGAAAAAAGAGAGCAACACCCTCTGCTAAAAATTCAGTTATAAACTCTGTAAAAAAAATTCCGAAACAGCTTCGGAATCAGGAAGATAGATTAGGAGTAGACACGCCTTATGGAACAGTATTTAAGCAAAATCGTCGTAGTCATTCCGGCATTAAATCCGGATGAGCGAATGGTTCACATGGTCAAAGAACTAACCGATTCCGGTGTGAAGAATATACTGATCGTAGACGATGGAAGCACGGTAGACCGGCGAAAATATTTTCATACCTGCAAAACCGAATACAATTGCAGGATCCTGCGCCATGTTACAAATTTTGGGAAGGGCACGGCGTTAAAATCCGCCTTTGATCACCTTTTGCAATTCCGACCGGATATTATGGGAACCGTAACCGCCGACTGCGACGGACAACATTCCGTCAAAGATATTTTAATGTGTGCCAAGCTTACGTATGAGAATCCGGATTCCCTCATCTTAGGATGCCGAACCTTCAAAGACCGGAATATCCCCTTAAGAAGCCGCCTGGGAAACCGTTTTACCTGTCTGACCTTAAAGGCCTTATGCGGATTAAATGTGTCCGATACACAGACCGGGCTTCGAGGCATGAGCTTAGAGCTTTTAAAGGATTCTTTTATCCACATTAAGGGGGAACGTTTTGAATATGAAATGAATATGCTGCTGGCCGCTCAGGACAACAACATTCCGGTGTTGGAATTCCCCATTGAGACCATTTACATTCATAAGAACGAAAGTTCGCATTTTAATCCTTTTTTGGATTCCATTCGAATCTACAAAGTATTTTTAAAATTTGCCCTGATCTCCTTTTCCAGTTTTCTCATCGACATTCTGCTTTTCTACTTGTTAGGGTTGATCTTCCGACCATTGCTGGGAACCAAGGAGACCATTACCATTCTTGGCTTTTCCATTACCGTTTTGACGTTTTGGCGAAGCATTCTGTCAAGACTGGGCTCATCCCTTTTTAACTTTACCATGAACAAACGCCAGGTCTTCCGGAATGATTCCAAATCTCCCTGGATCGTCATTAAATATTATTTTCTTTGCATCTGTCAATTGGCACTGTCTACGTTCCTGGTGGACCATTTATTAACATTCATTACCTATACCACCGTGCGAAAATGCATCATCGATACCTTGCTTTTTATTGCAAGCTACGTGATCCAAAGAGAGTGGGTGTTCCGGCAAAAGAACCGGTAAACCGAAACATCGTTTTTCAACTTAGTCCAGAATCTCCTGAATGGCGTATTTCGGTCGCTCTTTGGTTTCCATATAAACCTTTCCGATGTACTCGCCAATGATCCCTATGGACAACAGCTGGAGCCCCCCCAACGCCCAGATGGATACGATCAAACTGCTCCATCCCGGAACCGTTTCCCCCATAAAATGCTGAACGACGGAATAGATCAACATAATAATGCTAACGATAAAGATCATAAATCCCAGCCAAACAATAAAACGAATGGGTTTTACACTAAAGGAAGAAATCCCGTCAAAGGCAAATGCCAGCATCTTCTTCAGCGGATATTTGCTTTCACCGGCAAACCGTTCCTTCCTCTCATAATACACCTTGGTGGAAGGAAATCCGATCAAAGGCACCATTCCCCGCAAGAACAGATGAACCTCCTTGTAATGTTCCAATTCATCCAGCACTCTCTTACTCATCAGTCGGTAATCCGCGTGATTAAAGACGATCTCCACGCCCATCCATTGCATAATGTGATAAAACCCTTCCGCCGTGGTCTTCTTAAAAAATGTATCCTTCTTTCTGGCGCTTCGAACCCCATAAACCACATCAAACCCCTGGTTGAATTGTTCGATCATTTCATCCATGGCATGAATATCATCCTGGAGATCGGCATCCAGAGAAATACAGGCATCGGCATGTTCCTTGGCATACATAAGCCCGGCCAAAACCGCATTTTGATGTCCTCTGTTTCTGGATAGATTCACACCGACTACCAGGGGATCCTTCTCATGGTATTGTCGGATCAAGGACCAGGTCTGATCTTTGGAGCCATCGTTGACCAAAACCATCTTACTATCCGGATGGATCTTATGCTCCTTCATTAATGTATCTAATTTTTCATGCAGCTGTTTTACGCTTTCCGGCAATACCTCCTGCTCGTTGTAACAGGGGATGACCAAATAAATAATTTTTTCCATGATTCTACATCCTTACTATCTTTGATTTCATATATTAGGACGATTCCCATATCCTCTTCATTATACACGATAACTTTATGTTTGACAATCACCGGATCTGACATATTTTTGACACCATTCTTTTTCATAATATTGTAGAAAATGTTTTTTTGATCAATGGCTACAGATCGCCAAAATACGAATCATATGAAATAAGGAGGATACTATGAAAAAATATTTTTCAAAGGCAATTCTTTGCTTTGCTTTGGCAATGCTGGTATTAGCCGTAGCACCAAAGTCCAAAGCCGCTACGAATTTAGGGATCACCGTGACAGACCTAACAAGTAGCAAAATCAACTTTAACGTGGAAAACTTCAGCGGTTATTATCAGGTTTACTTAGGAACCAGTCCTCAAGCCATGGTTTATAAAAATTATTCTTGGAATGCTTCCTGCTCACAGAGTGGTTTGACACCGGGAACCACTTACTATCTTCAAGTAAAAGAATCCAGTAAGTCCGGTACTTCCACCACTTACTTAACAGGAAATGTTTCACCTGTCATCAGCTTCCAGCCTTTGGAAGACCCGACGGACTTATATCAGACAGGCGCCACCAAGAATTCCATCACCCTAAGTTGGACGGCTGTAAGAGGTGCGACTTCTTATAAGATTTACATCTATAACGGATCCGATAATCTATATGAACTCGGAGAAACCAGTTCAACGCAATATACGGTAAACACCAATTTGAACCCCGGCTCGGCATACTCCTTTGCCATTCGTTCCGTTCAATCCAGCCAGTTGGGAACATTCGTAAGCAGTAACTATAAATTCGAATATCAAAAATTCTATACAAAAGCGGCTGCCCCTACCGGCGTTCGGGTTTCTTCGTATTATTCCAGTTTGAATAAGATGTACTTTGCCTGTGATCCAAATACCAACGCAAGCGGATATCAATTTGAACTTCGCAATGCTAAGAATAAAAAAATTCGTACCTATAACGGATCATCTTATTCTACCGATTCCATGACGATCATTCGTGGAAAATTTATGAAATTCCGTTTCCGCAGTTACTTCAACCTGAACGATACAACCCGTATTTACAGTCCCTGGAGCAAATATAAAGTATTTGGTGTTTTGAATGGTAAATACTATGCAGCAAAGGGCAAGATTCATTTACGCATGAAGAAATTAAACGGCGCTACCAAAGAGGTTGTTCAGATCTCTTCCGTGTCCAGCACGGCCGGCTTTAAAACAGTGAAAGTACTGAAAGGGAAAACATTAAAGAAAAAGGCCCTTAACTACACCTTGACCAAATGTGGAAAATCCCGCTTAAAGAGAGGTCATACGTATTACATTCGTGTGATCTCCTACGGAAAATGTGGAAAAGGCGCGAAAGGTAAGAGTCCGGTCAGCAGCAGTGCTTCTGTATATGTACCCATGTATTCATAATGTTAAGATCAAAAGGTAGTTTCTGCCTTTCATCCAACTATCATAATCCATACACTCCAAGCATGGAAACGTGCTTGGAGTGTTTCATATTACAACGAAATATATGATTTAGTTTATAAATGTTTTGATAAGAGGTGAGAATATTTATGATTCAAAAACGATACCGAATGTTACTCCTGTTTTCCCTGTTTTTAACCATTACCGGATGCTCTCTTCCCAAGCAGCTCCATACATCGGATCTGGATGAGTTTCCCATTGTGACGCCGCATGTCAGTGTTGTATCCGCCGCTTCCACCATGGTGGTAACGTCTTCCAACATTGTTGCAAAGGCTCATATTACGGATACAACGGTCCAAGGGGAAGAAAACGTTCAAAACGAGGTAGCCACAACCAATGCTACCCCCAAGCATCCCAAGGTTCTGATAAACCCCTATGGAAACGCCCCCTTAAGCGCCTATGTGATCTTCACAACGAAGACCCCCTCTTCCGTATCCTTTACCATTCAAGGAAAAACAAAGGCTACATCCATCTCCGGAAAGGTGAAAGCCAAGAAGAATCACCGCGTTCCTTTAATCGGTTTGTATCCCGGGAAAAATACAGTCAAGCTGGCCGTTCGGGAAGGAAAGAAAGTAACCCGGACCAAATTGTCCGTTACCACCCCGGCTCTCCCCGCCGATTTACAGGATCAGGTTCGCGTGATCAAAGGGGGAAAACAATCCGCCTATCCCCTGACCATGATCTCCGGACAAACGACCAAATATCCCTTTGCCTATGACGTGGAGGGGAATATACGCTGGTATCTTACGGTGCAAACCGGATCTTATGGTATTTTCCCTTTATCCAAACAACGATTGATCCTTCAGGCAAAAGAAACCAAAACCCCCACAGCGGAAAAACCCCATACCACTCAGATGCATGAGATGGATTACATGGGGCGGGTGTATCACACGTATTTTGTTAAGAATGGGGTCCACCATGAAGTGATCGAAATGGAACCGGGTGGAAACCTCCTAACCCTTTCCAGCTCCATTGCCGGTCATACCGAGGACGTCGTTCTGGAAATCAACCGGAAGACGGGACAGATCGAGAAAGAACTGGATCTAAAGGATATATTTGACAAGACGTTCCGGAATCAGGTGGACTGGGTTCATCTCAACACCGTCTCTTACCGGGCTTCGGATCATACCGTTCTCTTATCTCCCCGAAATCTCCATGCCGGGGTACGGCTGGATTGGAATACCAACGAGATCAAATGGATCCTGTCCAATCCGAAGATGTTTGAAAAAACCAAGCAAAAAAATCTGGTATTAAAACCTCAGGGGAACGTACCCTGGTTTTTCCAGCAACATAGTATTTACGAAGAAAAGGGCGTCTCCTCTCCCAATTCGGACACGGTTACGATCATGCTATATGATAACCATTGGGAAACCAAACGAAAGGTGGATTTCTGGGAACCTTCCGATCAGTCCTTCGTTCGCGTTTACCAGGTGAATGAAAAGAAGAAAACCGTCACCCATGTTAAAAGCTTTCCTTCGGTTAAATCCGTTATTACCTCGAACTACAGCTATGACGCCAAGCATCATCGCATGTTTTCCTTTGGCGGATATCTTTATCCGCTGGTTTACAACCGTAAGGGGATGGCGTACGAATACAATTATAAAACCGGGAAACTGATCAACCAATACAGCATGAAAAAATATTACTATCGAGGTTATCCCATGAAGATAAACTGGGAAGATCTCACCCGTAACATGCCGGAGGAGCAAAATCGCTTACGAGGCACCTTGCAATCTCCGAAGAAAACCAAATTCAAGGAAAAGGTGCGCAAGACCATTCCAAGCAAGGAAGTCTCCTTTACCCTGAAGAAATTCCTGTTGTATATAACCGCTGCCGACCATACCGTAGATAAGGTCGTTTTTGTCTCTGATACCGATCAGTATCTCATGGACTATACAGGAGCCGGCAAAGGGATGTCCTCGAAGAAGAATCAGCGTTATTCCATTGCGATTCCCCTATCCGAGCTGACTCCGGGCACCTATAAGATCTACGTTCATACAAAAAGCGGATGGCGGGATCCCCAAAGAAACTTTGAGATTTTAAAGAAATGATCGGAAATCCTAACCTAACACAAAAAAATGCTCTGTCAAATCGTATGACAGAGCATTTTTACATTTCTTTCTTTTGACGAGTGATCGTCTTTCAAATGATAATGACCATCTTCTAAATGATCATCTTCTGAATGATCGTCTTCCAAATTATAATTTGGGTCCGGCCTCAACCAAAGCTTTTCCAGCTTCATTTCCTTCGTATTTCTTGAAGTTGTTGATGAAACGACTTGCCAGGTCTTTGGCTTTTTCGTCCCACTCAGCCGGATTCTCATAGGTATCTCTAGGATCCAGAATACCGGTGTCTACACCATTTAACTCGGTGGGCACTTCGAAATCAAAGTAAGGGATCTTCTTGGTCGGAACATTCTTGATGTCGCCATTTAAGATCGCATCGATGATTCCACGGGTATCTTTAATGGAGATACGTTTTCCGGTTCCATTCCATCCGGTGTTAACCAAATATGCTTTGGCACCGCTTTGCTCCATTCTCTTAACCAGCTCCTGTGCGTACTTGGTAGGATGAAGCTCTAAGAACGCTTGTCCGAAACATGCGGAGAACGTAGGCGTAGGCTCTGTGATCCCGCGCTCGGTTCCTGCCAATTTCGCGGTAAATCCGGATAGGAAGTAGTACTGTGTTTGTTCCGGTGTCAAAATAGATACCGGAGGAAGTACTCCAAATGCATCGGCGGATAAGAAGATCACATTCTTAGCAGCCGGAGCAGAAGATACCGGTTTTACGATCTTTTCAATGTGGTCGATGGGATAAGATACACGCGTATTCTCGGTTACACTCTTATCTGCAAAATCAATCTTTCCATCTGCATCTACGGTAACGTTCTCAAGAAGAGCGTTTCTCTTGATGGCGTTGTAGATATCCGGCTCACTTTCTTTATCCAGGTTGATCACCTTCGCATAGCATCCGCCTTCGAAGTTAAATACTCCGTTGTCGTCCCAACCATGCTCGTCATCACCGATCAACAATCTCTTCGGATCGGTGGATAAGGTCGTCTTACCGGTTCCGGATAAACCGAAGAAAATTGCTGTATTTTCATTGTTCATATCTGTATTGGCCGAGCAGTGCATCGCTGCGATTCCCTTCAAAGGAAGGTAGTAGTTCATCATGGAGAACATACCCTTCTTCATCTCTCCGCCATACCAGGTGTTCAAGATCACCTGCTCACGACTGGTAATATTGAACGCAACGCAAGTTTCTGAACCTAATCCTAATTCCTGATAATTCTCAACCTTTGCCTTCGAAGCTGTATAAACCATGAAGTCCGGTTTAAAGTTTTCCAACTCTTCTTTGGAGGGGCGGATGAACATATTGGTTACAAAATGTGCCTGCCAAGCAACCTCCATAATAAAACGAACGGCCATTCTGGTATCCTCATTGGCACCACAGAACGCATCCACTACATAAAGCTTTTTCCCGCTTAATTGTTGAAGAGCAAGCTTCTTAACAACGGCCCACTGATCTTCGGTCATGGGGTGGTTGTCGTTGGGATATTCCTCGCTGTTCCACCATACGGTGTCTTTGGAATTCTCATCTACTACCAAATACTTATCTTTCGGGGAACGTCCGGTAAATTCTCCGGTCATAACATTTACAGCGTCTAACTCGGTTAACTGGCCCTTTTCAAAGCCTTCCAATCCATCTTTCGTCTCATCTGCATACAAAGTTTCGTAAGAAGGATTATAAATAATCTCTGCTACGTCCTGAATGCCATATTGGGTTAAATCTACATTTGCCATAACTACTTACTTCCTTTCTTGCAAATTGCATATTCCTAACTATTTTCCATCATATAACAAAACCCCAAAATTTTCAACTGTTTTTTTAGCTTTGTGCCTTTTTTCTTGGTTTTATCAGGGCAAACCCGGCAATGACCAAACCTGCCACGGTTACAACCAATCCTTCGATCAACATCTTATGCGGTCCCCCCGCATCCAGGAGATATCCGCAGAAAAGTCCGCTAAATACTCCACCCAGGGTAAGGGAGCAATTCACGTACGCCTGGCCCTTTACCTGATCCGCTTCCTTCATTTCTTCATGCACATAGTAAGCAGACACCGGAATAAAGATGGCATACGCAAACATTTGCATCGCCTGGCTGAGGTAGACCATGATCATGTTCGTTGCCATAAGCATGAGCAGTGTCTTGATCAGGAAGAACACCCCCGAAACCAGCAATAACCAGCGGCATGATATTTTCCGGATGATCCGGTCAACCAGGGCCATGGTGGGAAGTTCCAAAAGCGCAGCCAGACATACGGCATAGCCCATTTCCTTTTCGCCGCCTCCCAATGGCTGAATAATCTGAATCATATAATCATTGATGGCGTTGTGGGTAAAGAAAAGACAAACCGCCCCGGCTACAAACAGCATAAAATAGGGATACGCGCGAATAAACGCAAACACATTGGTTTTCCCTTCTTCCCGCGTTTCCGGCCGGGTACGTTCCCCTGCTTCCCCCCGGGGATTCTCCTGCGTTTCCGGTTTTTTAAAGAAAAACAGGATCACGAAGGCAAGGGCCAGCGACACCAGATCCACCTTCATTAGAAGACTGACGCCGTGCACCCCCATTCCCCTTCCCATAAGAAAGGAGGCAATGGCAAATCCCACGGACCCCAGTCCCCTGGCAAGACCAAAGTAAATGGGACATCCGGCCTCACGATACTCGAAGTTCATGGCAATTAAAATTGGCTGATATACCATTTGGATCATATAGATCAAAACGAAGATCAGAAAGATCACCGCTTTCCCCTGAGGGATCCAAAGCAACAGCAACGATCCCACAAAAAGAATTCCGGTGGATGCCAGGGATACATTCCGGTTGGTAAGTGTTTTTCCCTGATCAATGATCCCCGCGATCCAGGGTTGGCAGATCACGGATAAAACATTGGCCAGCGACAGCGCCACCCCGATCTGGGTATTACTAAATCCCTTCTCCAATAAAAACACGGCTGCGTAAGCGTGAATCCCACTAAAAACCACAAAATACGTAACATTGATCAAGATATACCGCAGCGTCCAAAATTTTTGGTCTCTCATTTTCTCACATTTCCAATCTCTTTTTTTTACCAAAATCTCCCGCATCCCCTGCCTTACACACTTTACACCAAACTCCCCCCACACCCGCAGGGACAAAGTCCCGCGTCTCCATTTCCAAACCGCAATCGTTTCGGTCGGGCCTTCTCATCGATCTCCAGGGAATCCTCCGTCACCTTACAGGGGAGATACCAGATTTCCACCCCGGCCTCCTTCGCTTCATAGAAGGCATTGCTGAAGGCCACATCCATGGTCGTATTGGGGTAGACCCTATGAATCCCTTCCATTTGGATCACAAACGCCAAAATACTGCGAAATCCATTTTTTTTGGCCTCGATCAGCTCCTGAATGTGCTTGGTCCCCCGGATGGTAGGCGCATCCGGAAAATACCCCCTTCCTTCTTCTTCCAGGGTACAGCCCTTTACCTCCATATAGATCCGTTCCTCGCCCCGCTCCAGATAAAAATCAAATCGGGAATTACCATAGGAGGTTTCCGGTCGGATGCAGGTATAGCCCTCTTCTTCCTTCTTCTTTTCCAGCCACTCTCTCACTACATGATTCGGCGCCTGGCTGTCTATATTGATCCATCCGAACCCCTCTTTATAAACAGCGACCAGATCATACTTTGTCTTTCTGGCAGAGTTTTCCGCCCGGGCTAAGATCACCGACGCGCCGGGAATAAAAAGCTCCCTACACCTGCCGGTATTTTTCACGTGTACACGCTCTACTTCTTCCTGATCCGGAATCTTCACGTAGGCCACAAACCGATTCGGTCTCTCCACAAACGTCCCGGATGTAATCTTTGAATATTTCATAGGCGCCTCCATTCATGTTTTTTGATCCATTTATTTTTCCCGATCCATTTTTTCCTATCCATTGTAACAGACCTTTTCCAAATATTCAATTCTTTTTCTTCTGCCGGAGCTCATTGCATTCTTCTGGTTTTTATGGTAAAATATTGGCAGTATTCTTTCAAGGGATCAAGCGTCAAGAAATCAATATGGAAAGGACCTATCTTATGATGAAAAATATTTTAAAAATCGGAACCGGATTCTTATTGGGTATCATTCTGCTCGCAAACAGCGGGAACGTTCAGGCTACCGATGGAACAACGGACAAACCCGCCATTGGTCCGGAAGGAATTCCCGTTACGGATGTTTTCTTTTCCAGCCATTCCGGGTCTCCCCATTCCTACTCCATGCTAACCGCTGCCCAAAAAGCCGACCTGGATGGAAACGGATATTTATCCGATAAAGAACTTCAACTCGTAACGAGAATGTACATCCCGGTATTAAAAGAGTCCCCGGAAGCCACCGCCGCCGGTATCGCCATTCAATATACCAAAGAAGACTTCAGCTTTGACTTCCGCGGCGTGGAATATTTCACGTATTTACGGGAAATCCGAGTCGATCAAACCATGGGGAGGGAATCCGCGGACGGCTCTTACACCCCGGAATGGAAAAACTGTGAATATCTCTATGGCTTGCCAAACCTTGCCACCATTGAATTGGACGGCGGAAATGTTACAACCTTTAATCCGGGACAATGCAAGGCATTACGGAGCTTAACCTACAATAAGATTACCGGATTCTCAACCCTGTCTTTTCAACGGAACACAACCTTGCGTTATTTATATATTACAGGTTCTGACCAGCTAAAAACGGTAAATATCAACAATCTGAAGATCTTAAGAAAACTGCAGATCATGGATTGCAAGAAACTAACCACCGTCAACGCTTCGAAGAATAATAAGTTTTTGTATGATGTGGATTTCATCAATCTTCCGAAGTTGAAGAAAGTTCCTTTTTCCAACTTCAAGAAGGTCACCCGCTTGATCGTTTCCAATACCCCGAAGATGAAGAAACTAAAGATCAAGAAATTAAAGAAATTAAAGGAATTAACCCTGGTTGCCAAGAAAATGAAGAAAATTGATCTAACCCGGAATTCGAAACTTTCCACGGTTTTGATCGACGGCCAGAAAAAAGGGATCACAATCTTGCTTCCCAAGAAGAATTCCATTCTTTCCTTTAAGGCACAGAACGCAAAACTGGATGATAAAAAAGCATCCGCGTTAGTTAAAATGTTGAACAAGAAAAAATTACAATCCATCGATCTTCAACACAATAAGATCAAGAAGATCAACTTAAGAGGTTTTGTTGCGCTGACCTCGGTAAATATGGATGCAAAAGTTTCCGTTTCCCGATAAGAGCGTCAAAACTCCCTCACGAGACATTAAACTCAGATATGGAAATCCCCTCTGCCAAAACCAGGTGATCCGATCTCACCAAGATGGCAGAGGGGTTTTTTATTCCATATAGTTATTCTATATTCTACCTTCTTTATTCTACATTCTTTATTCTACATTCTTTAATGCTTCATCCATGGGAATTCTTTTGATCTTAAAGAATTGAACCACTGCGATCAACAAATACGTTGCTACCATCAGCGCGAAGATCAACAAATACATCCACGGGCTAACAACCAGACGAAAATATCCAGGATATTCTTTCATGAATACGATCAGGATGATCCCAAAAAACCACCGGTTAAAAATGATCGCCACAATGGAAGAAACGATCACGGCCCACACACTGGACATAAGGTATAGACCGGCAATTTCCGAATTGCTATATCCCAGGATCTTCGTCATGGAAATGGAGTTTGTATTCTTTTCCAAAATGATCTTTGTTAGCAGATAGATTAACAACGCGAACAAGATCAGAGCGAAATATTTAATGCCACCGAAGATCGATCCCATGGAAATATCCATTTGCCGGGATACCTGGGTCAAGTCATCATCGGTAATGACCGATGCGATCTTATCCTTCTTTAACACATTTTCATCCAGCGGTTTGTCCGAAAAATACCCGTTGTAATAATCATAATTTGCCTCTCCCATCATCTTCTTCATCAGAACATCTCCCGCTTCATAGCTTTCCGTCTGGCGTTCGATCACTTCAGCAAATGTCTCACAATAATAATCATGTGCCATAAACATCGCCATATTGGACGGGAAATCATAGACGCCCTTGATCCGGAACGCATAGATCTTCTCATCATACGGTTCTTTCAGATTGATGACATCCCCTTTGTGAAGGTTATATTTGTCTTCAATATCATTGCTGATCACCACGCCCTCTTCCGGCAATTCCAGATCCTTAAAATATTGACTGTTTTCCTGGATCCCGTAAATGCTAATGTCCTCCGGCGCGTAAAAATCATCGATCATTTTTAAAGAACTAATGCAAAACTTCTCCACGCCTTCTTCCTTCACTTCCTGCTTCGAAGACAGAATGTACTGGTAATCGGCGGGTTTGGATTCCAATGCATTGACTGTATATCCATTTAACATCGGTCTCATCAACAGACCAAACATCAGGAGCAGAGCGGCAAAGGTTACGCCGATCAGCAGCGTAATGTAGTTAGACATATTTTGCAGGAGGATCCGCAAACGGAACCGGTTCATAAAACTGAATCGGGGGAGTCGGACCGCCTTGGATCTCTTCTTCCTGGTAATATCCCGGCGAAGAAAGGCCAGGGGTGAGAAGGAGAGCTTCCTCCAAATGGAAATACTGATCACCACAAACATAAGGATCAACGGAAGAATGGTGGTCTTTACAAACGCCTCCGGGTAAAAATATTCCACATAATGGGTCAGATCGTAACTGCCGAGATACAGATTCGCTGCCACCGTACCAAAGGTGGTGTATCCCAATATATTCCCTGCCACCGACGCAAGCACCGTTACCGACATGGGCATGGCCAGATAATGCCGGAAAATCTCCCCCTTTGTATAACCGGACGCTCGCAGCGTACCAATTACATTGGCTTCGGAATCAATGGTATGGTTGACGGTGATCGCAAATACGAATGCAATGATCACGATCAAAATATACAACAAAACCTCCATCATGGGTCGATCACTCCCCAGATCATCCCCGGCATATTGAATGGCCTGATTCTCATATCTGGGCAGGAAGATATCCAACTCCATATCATCCTTGATCGCCGCCCGCAACAAATCCACGGCCAAATCCTCGGAAACTTCCTTTTCCTTTTTCTCGTTGTCCGGGAATGTGTTATATTTCCATGCATAGCTGTAGATCAGGGCATTCTTCCCATATTGATCAAAGCCTTCCTGACTCATCATGGCCACGCCAAACTTCGTGGCGTCAAACATAAACTGGTTGTTGTCCTGGTACATGGCGCTGTAATCGGAAAGAGCCACGATCCCCACAATTCTGATTTCCTTTTTTCCCACCTGAATCGTATCCCCGATGGAAAGGTGATTGTTGTTCATGTAAAGCCGGTCCAGGATGATCTCATCCTTTTCCTTCGGCCAACTCCCCTTTAAAAGGTCCGCGCGATTGATCTTCTCCCGGGGCGGGAAAATACGTAAAGTACTGTCGATCTTACCATCGCCGGTGGATTCTACCTCTTCCTCGATATAGAAGTCTTCCAGTATTTTGATCTCATTCTCATCACATACTTTTTGAGATCTGTCTGTGATCTCCTTCGTTAAAACAAAATGTCCATCCTCCACATTGTAACGCTCAAAGCTATGATCGTACTCGATCTGGAGGTTTCTGGATGCCACCAAAAAACCGGAAATAAAACTAATGGTTGCACTCATAAAAAGGAAAATCGCCAAATACTTCGGAAAGTCATGGAGAAATTCCCGCGGAAGTCTTTTTAATAATGGATTTCTCATAATGCCCTCCTACCAATCTAACTCTTCTGCTGTAATCTTTGTTTCGTTTCTGTAATCTTTCCGAATTCCTCCGTCCCGAAGCTTGATCACCCGGTCTGCCATGTCTTTGATGGCGTCGTTGTGGGTTACCATAATGATCGTATTTCCATACTCTTTGTTGATTCTCTCGATCAATCCCAGAATTTCCTTGGATGTATGATAATCCAGAGCACCGGTGGGCTCATCACAAAGTAAAATATCCGGATTTTTTACAATCGCACGACCAATGGAACAACGCTGCTGTTGTCCGCCGGAAAGCTGATTCGGTAATTTGTAACGATGTTCGAACAGCCCCAGATCCTTAAGCAGCGGATCGATATCCAGAGGCTTATCACTTAGGTAGGCACCTACTTCAATATTTTCTTTTACATTCAGGTTGGGGATCAGATTGTACATCTGAAACACGTAACCTAAGTGTTTCCTGCGATAACGGGTTAATTGTTTTTCATTCATGTCCGCCATCTTCTCTCCGTGAATGGATACGTACCCGGAATCCGGGTTGTCAATTCCGCCGATAATATTTAACAGTGTAGATTTACCGGAACCGGACGGTCCCAATAATACGCACATTTCCCCCTGGGAGATTTCGCAATTGATTCCCTTTAACACTTCCACCCGGTTATCCGCGTTTCCAAAACTTTTCTTTAAATCTTTGATCGTTAAAAACATGATAGGATCCTCTCTTTCTTTATTCTTCTATTTTTGTTTCCTCTTTCAACATTTGATGAAGCTCTCTTACATCATCCACTTCTTGGTAAAACCCCCACATGGTAAGCCAACCCCCATTTAACACAGGGATCACGCTAAACGCGAACTCACAGGCATCCTCTTTCTTTTCAAAATGAGTGACCGCGTAAACCACAACATTTACAGATGTATGAGCCATCCAGTGATACAAATGCTGCGAAACCTTACGATCCTTCCGATGCTGCTGAAGGTAATTCCCAATGAATTCCATATGCATTTCCGAGATCCGGGTCACATCATCCAGCGCATTCTCCAACGAAGACTCCTGTGCCTTCGTTAATAGCAAGAGGATCGATTCCCGATCCTCATATATAATGTTAAAGATTTTCCGGAGGGCTTCTTCCACGGTGTAAGTAACCTTTATACAAAGCTTGTTCTTCCCACACATGAAACGGATCTCACTGTTGAAATGACTCATCATAACTTCACAGATCTGTTCCAGCTTATCTTCAACCAGGGAACAGAATAACGCGTCCTTATCCCTGAAGAAGAAATACAACGCTCCGGTTGTCACTCCTGCCTGGGCGCATATTCTTCGCAAAGACGCCTTCTTATATCCATATTCCATAAATTCCTTTCTGCTTGCTTCGCAGATTTTTGTCCTGGTATCTTTATCATTCATCCTTGATAATCTCCAATCTAACCCCCGATAGCGGATCCATCTGATTCTTAGGTACATAACATTTTATCATTTTATCATTTGAACACTTGCTCAATTATTATCCAAAGTATACCACAGCTCTCCCCTCCCTGTCAACACTTTTTTTAAAACAAGGTTACGATTCACAGTCGATTTGACATGGAATCGCGCGAAAGCTCGCTTTCTGGCGCGACACCATGCCAAATCGACGAATCAGCAACCTGCCCTCAAATGATTGGGGCAGCCGCGACAGCGGCAATAGAGTCTTGCGCTCTTGGTCGTGTCAGCTGGCTGTTCACGACCA
>CALGGT010000077.1 GCA_937915825.1 uncultured Eubacterium sp. | reverse complement strand
GCTCTGTCTGCTATCAATGATGTATTTACAGTAACATTTGTAAGAGTCGCTCCATTTGTCATTGCGCCCATCAATGGAGACATATAAAGATGATTTGATCCGGCAACTCTTGAAACGTGCATATTGCCGCCAATAGTTATGTTACTGAAAGAAGCGCCCTTGCCAAACGCAACAAGTCCCTGCGCATCATGTCCCCAATTATCCGCAAGATATATTCTTCCTCCGGTTGAAGGTGCTGTAAGAGCTGTTCCGCTTGCATCGCAACCATAGATCTCTCCAACAGCAAGTAATATCTTATCTGTTGATTCACTTGTACCGGATATACTTCCGGTGAAAAAATCAGGTGAACCGTTAAATGTATTGTTGTTTGATGCAAGATATTTCCCATTACCACCATCACGCATAAGCCCCAGCAGTCCAGTCCCGGACAAGTTTATTTCTCCGTTAATGGTCATAGAAGATGATAAAAGATCTGTCTTGTTTGCACTTCCGCTTGTAAACTTTAACGGTCCATGGTCGCTTCCGTCATTCAGCTGCATATTAAGAGCAACTTTAGCAAATGATACCGTATCGGATATAGCAGGGGTATTTGTTACGCTTTCAAGCGTAACCGTGTGTGCACTACCATTCGCTGACACTATCCTTGCATCTTCAGCATTTTCAGCCACACCACTTACAGTAAACATTCTTACAACCTCGCCCCACTGACCGAGATCAGATGCCGTTGTATCGGCGTTCCTTTTCAGTGTCCAGGTAGAATCTGAACCGCTTCCTTTCGCATAAACAAGCGTCTCGTCATTCTCATACACAAGCTGTGCATAACCATTGGCAGCCTTCGCACCACTGATGTCTGTAACGCCGGCAAAGCGGATGACGCCTGTCTTGAAGCTTCCTGCTATAGCTCCACCCTTGTAGGTCTTTCCTGAAGCCATCGAAAGCGTAAAGTTGCCCGTTAAGTCTATAAAAGAGCCAGCATTATTATCATCGAGTGTGGATATAATACCACCAAAATATGTTGCACTGTTAGCAGTCACATTTGTAACGCTTACGCCACTAACGGATACATAAGTAGAACCTGTGAGCGTGCGAATAACACCTCCAACTTTTCCTGTTGAGGTGCAGTTAAGATTATTTACTGTGAAATTTGATAATGTCAGTGTTCGGGAATATACGCCGGCCGTAGTTCCATTTACATACTCACCGATAATGCCGCCGTAAGGGACACTGCTCTTCGGCGGTGCAAAGTGTTGATTTTCCGTATTCGTATTCGTATCTGTAATTGTAACATTACTGTTCGAAGTAAACTTACCAAAGAGACCTCCAGCTGATGTGCCTGTTTTAAGTTCTGTATTATTATCAATACTGTATTTATCGAGGTCGATTGTGATATCAGCATTATACGTCGGCTTATATTCTCCGGCTATACCTCCACTTAATCCAGTACCATTAATCGTACAGTTTGTCAAACTATAACTCCCGCTAAGCAGAATATCGTTGTTCTTTGCATTACATTCATAATATCCGAACACACCGCCTGTGGTTGTACCATTTTTTATCGTACAATCACTAATTGCTATAGGATTAGAGGAGTTCCCATACTCTACCATAATATTCTTGCAATAGCCAGCGATACCACCTGCATAAACACCCCCTTCAATAGTTCCGGAAAAATCATAGTTAGACGGCAATGTAATCGTGGCATCTTCGGCATGACCGCAGATAAACCCAACCTGCGTCTTCGCAGTTTTAAAATCGACTTTTGTATCAGCGCTGCCGGTAAGAAGCTCAAAGTTTGCATTATTTATCTCACCTATAAGACCGCCGCAGTATGCATTACCGGTTCCTATAAATGCAACATTATCATCATTAGTTTTCGTATATTTAACTTTAAGATTACTATTATCCGAAACTTTTCCACAAAGTATTCCGTAACTCTTATTTCCTTCCGGATTATCAATAATTGATCCACCATTAATATTATCATTGTTATCTGTGGTTGGTGTATGAGAGCTTTGATCATCAAATGTTAATTTTACCTTTGCACCTCCGGACATCTCGTAGATAACACCGGAATAACTACAAGCACTAGCACTATTAAGTGTAACCTTCCATTCACAAGGATTCTCAACATTACTTCCCACAACATGGTTTGCAAAGAGCGGAGATATCGTAGTATTCCCTACATTGGTTACTCGTTTAATATTAAGAGGGATGTTCGCATCGGTTGAAATTTTTTTAATTGTTACATTATCTTTTACACACTCAAAGATTGGACCACTTGCCTCCACTGCAAAATCATCGGCAGAGGTATTAAGAATGATTGTTCCATGAAACGCCCCATTGGTACCTGTATTTCCAATCGGATTATAAGTTGTATCAAATATAAATTTACCAGCGTCAGGATTGAGGGTAAGCGTGTCATATGCGTGGTTACCTGCCCATGTCACATCTTGAAAACACTGTGAATACTCAGCAAGAGAATATGTATTCCCATTATCTGTATATGAATGATTGGATATAAATGTATAACTGTGTGCATTGTATTTAGTTAGTAAACTATTATCAACTGCCGCCTTGGCGGTCTTTTCCAACTCGGTCTTTTCTACTTTCTCCACTACCCCAATCTTTTTTATCTTTTCTATGAGACCTGTTTTTTCTACCCATTCGATAAATCCGTTTTTTTCTTTCTTTTCCACTATATTCTCGGAAACAGAATTCATCACATCCATCGGAAGACCCGTAACAAGAAGAGCCATAACAAGTGTAAGGCTTATCATTCTTTTTAATATTCGCTTTTTAGATTGATTCCTCTTCTTCATACTGATCACCTACCAAACTAAGATTCTTCCCCTTATTCCGGACTCGGACTTGGACTTGAATTACTACTCTCCACGTAATTAACACATTGAATATACTTGCTAGGGAATTCTCCTCCGGTATAAGGTGGAGAAGTAGCCCCGCTCTCTATTCTCTTATAAAACTGTACCACATACCTATTACAGTTATTAGAATCAACAGTAAGAGTTCGATACTTCCACCCAGTTTTACCTGAAACATCCCCTTCTGTTCCAAGTATGGCATCATTTTCGGTCCCGTATAGCTGCACAAATTCAGGATTCAATACAAATTTAGTGGCATCCCATTGGATATCGATCGTCCCGGAACCAGAGCCTTCTATCACAAGATTGTATCCGTCATAAGCTGTATTGGTAGATGTTTCCTGAAGGCTTCCATGCCAACCCGTTTCAACCGTTCGTCCTTGAGAAATACTGATAACACTTTGCAGGGTGCTTATATTTCCACCATTTGAGGTAACACTTTGCGGCGTCGGAGTTGCTGTCACTCGAATATAAAGATCCGGCACAGACTTTGCGACTTCTGTTGCGTCAAAACATATCTCAAAGGTGTCCTTATAGGAAACACCACCAGGAAGGCTTTCGTTGTCGTATGTATAAGAAAAGCCTCCAGATCCACTGCTGGTAGCATTCAAATTATTTGGACTTTCAAGATCCGTACCAGTGATTGTTTGATTATCATTCATTTTCTTCTGAATTGTAAATGTCTTTTGGTTACTTCCGTTCATCTGAACTTCTGTCACCCTTTCATAATTTCCGGAATTAAGTTTCACCAGTTCCGCTTGTAAACTATATTCGATTGCCGCCTCTGCCGGTTTTGATGGATTAAGCTGATCATAATTACATACGGTAATTGACACAGCGAAATCACCACTCGTTGTTGTACGTATTTTTTTTATAGAGGGGTTACTCTCTGAATACTTTTCCAAATAATTAGATGAAAATACAGTGTTGCTTGTCTCCTGTGTGGATACAACTCTTTTGACTTCCGCTGTCCCATTGTATGCCGAATAAACCACATATACCGATACCAAAGCGATTATGGACACAACCATCCAGACTGTAATGGGATATTTAATTATTTTTTTATAAATATTCTTAATACTCCCTTTCATAGTCTTCGCCTCACTCCATTTGTTTTTTGGGTTTTAGTTTTATTCTTGGTTCACCATTTCCAAAATTGTAGGTTTGTTGGTTGGTAAGTTTACGTTTAGGATTCTGAACGGTTACGAACTGGTGCTCTGCTTGGCGGAAATGTAGATTATATCCGTTTCTTTGTTGTTAAATGCGTAATTCCAGTAATTTGGACTATTTTCATTTAAGTTTGTATTGACATTCCACGTTATTCGTATTACAAAATAGTCTCTTTCATCGCTTCCATCATCGCCATTAGATAACTTTGAAATTCCTCTTGCCACGCTATAAAGAGGTTTTGCATACGGATTTACAACATCCGGAGTGGCACCCGACGCTTCTGTTTCATAATTTCTACGACTCGGAGCATAGGTCGCAAGCACATCCTCGTCTCCAAGTATCCTGCCGGTTGAATTATTATCCGGATTAATATCTGTCAGAGTAACCTTTCCGCTACTATCTGCACTGGCCACACTCGTCATTTCGCTATATTTCAATTTTACCTCTTCGCTGCCACTATGATCGGTGTACTCAATTGTTCCATTATTATCCTGTTTAACCCTATAAAGTTTATAAGTAAACGGTATATTTGTTGTGTGGGAAAGCTGCAGATCGTACGCCTGATACTTACCTGGCTCAACAGAAAATACCACATCTTTCGTATTCCCCGACGTAGTCACATCAATGTTCTCAAGAGTAATATACAATGCCGGATCATTACCGCCGGATGCAAGGTTTATGGATGGAGGTTCCTTAATCTTACTCAATGCCTCTATTCTGTTTTGATATGCAAACCAGGCAAACACAGGGACAGCTATGGTGCAAAGTAATGCTATTACAAGCTGGATTATCACAGGGAGGGACAGCTTCTTGACTTTTTCTATCAACTTTTTCAAAGCCACCACCTCCTGTGTAAGGGCACTTCAGCCATTTCCTGTTTCTACTGCATTCCTGTTATTCTTCAATCTGCAGTGTCTTCCACCTGCATCGAAAGCATAACATAGGATATATTGTTTCCGATTTCAAGATCCGCACTGTCATACTTAATGTTGTATCGATTAAAAATCTGATTGTTATAAGATTCGGAAAGAGTTGTAAGATCACGTGCAACCTGTTCCTGTGTTTCCGTGCACCCCTTGAAAAAACCGGTTCTATTTGCAGCTATATAGTTTCTGACAGATCCTCTATCACTTAAAGAATATATTATGTCATTAGCATTCTCACTCGTCAACTGGCTTAAGTACTTCGGCCACACCCAATAGATTGTTGTAAATGTATTATCTGTTCTTTGATATGTCTTTTGGATCACTCTTTCCAGCTTCGTATTATTCCAGATCAAATCACTGTATTTTTGTGTAGTGTCATCATAATGTTCAAACAATAAAATATGACTCTTTATATAACCAGTTAAAACCGAATCTCCAATCTCAGAAATCTCTGTACTCGTCCCACTGGTTGTTTCACTGTAACCTTTGATATCAAAAAAACAATTGACCGTTAGCGAATCCGCGTTATTCGGCTGTACTCGAAATTCAAGAGTTCCATGATCTCCCGGTTCAAGTGCAGGTTCGGTTTCTCCTTCTGCTGTCGCAGATATGTCGTTATCAAAATTATTTGTTGCATCTATCTTCCACTCAAGAGCATTCGTGTCAAGGGATGTCCATTGACTTTGATAATACCCTGACGCACTCCTGGTAAGAATCGTATAGGGCATAGCTTGCACCTTCACCCCCATCCCGCTCGTCTCAACATCTCTATTACTTGTAAACCAAGCAATGGTGGCAAGGATCAGGATGATCAAAATAAAAATCAGGATCATCATCAATTTTATAGTTTTTTTCTTTTTTTCTTTCAAGGTATCATCTACGAGGGTGACAGTTCCCGACTGATTTGTGTTGCCGTTGGAATTTTTATTTATTTTAGAATTTCCGAATTGCACATGATTCTTATCCTTTTCCAAAACCGCCACCTCCTTTTTTCATTTTTTCCTCCTTTTCACCCCATAATTTTCATTATTATTATAACATACCCACCCTCGAAAGTAAAGGAAAACATACAGTTTTATGCGTTTTTGCCGTATAATCTCACGTCAAATAAAGGGCAAAAAAATGGCAAAAAAATGGCAAGAAAAAAAGTGTTTTTAAAACAAACACTTTTTCCTAAAAAAAATAACCCCTACCCCGCATAATACTGTGCTTTTTTAAGGCATTAAATTTAAATTTAATTATATTATCTCAACAGGCATTTTCACTTCATTTTTTCGAAAATCTATTTTCGAAAATAGATTTTTATCCATCTATTTCCTCTATTTTTCCATCCCTTTCGTGTATGTATATGCTATGTTTTTCTGTCTTATTTAATCTTAACACCTTGAATCCGGCACCCTCTGGTCCCTACGATCAGCATGTCCTGAAAGACAGCAGGGGAAGCTTCCACATTGCCATCGGAAACTTTCAAAGAGGCTTTCTCTTCCCCGCTTACGCCATCTAAGCAATACAGCATACCTCCACTGGTCACATAGAGAACCCTACCCTCTCCCTTCTCATTGTAGATGCAAACCGGGGAAGACCAGGCATAGGCTGCCTTATGCTCCCAGACCACCTCACCGGTCGTCTTATGGATGCAAGTAAGAACACCGCTTCCTGCATTTCCCGTTCGGGACACCGTGCAATAAATATAATCCTTCAGATTGTTCTTCCCAATAGCGATGGTGGACTGCACACCGCCGGAAACGCCTTCCACCGATGAGCAGGTATAATCTCTGTGCCATACCTTTTTCCCGGTTTCCGCATCGATTTTATAGATGGGAACCTTCGCCGTTGTAGACGACCGCCATCCCAGATGAAAAGAGGGACTGATGTATAAATACAGTTTTCCGTTTTCCACCTCCAGCACCGGGCTGCCGTTGGTATCGTCCAGCACATCCTGCACCCACACCAGCTTCAACCGGTTTAGATCCAAACACATTAAATGCCCACCGTTATCCCCGATGAACAAATACCCTTGATACACCGCCGCGCTGCATTCCATCCCCGGCCAGTATTTGTATACCGTGGTTCGCTTGCCATGATACCGGAAGCGGACCACCGGATCCGGATGAATCTTCAGTTTCCCCGTCGCCTCATCGTATCGGGTGTTCAGCCGGATCAAATACAGAATCCCGTTCTCGCCGGGATAGATCAAAGTGTCCGTTTCCGCATCAACCAGGGCCGACGAGTCAAAATACGACAAGCGCCCCCGCAGGGAAAAGGGATCCTGAGCACCGAATTCATAGAGAATCTTGCCGTTGACCAAACTAATAATAAAGGCATGAGAAACTCCTTTGGCACTGTTATAGCCGGCTCCTAGATATAAAATGGGATACCCTCTTGGATCCAGGGCTCCCGCCCCTTTAAATGTATAGCCGATATCCAGCGGATCACGGGTTTTCTTTCCGGTTTTTTGATCCAAAAAATATATTTTTCCATCCAGGCACGCATAGATCACCTCCACCAACTCGTCATCCGCCTTGGCCCAATCGTATAGATTCATAATCTGTTTGGTTTCTTTGGGCCACTTTACGATCAAGGGCTGGCCGGTCCACCCGCTGCCGGTCCAGGCTCTTCCCTCGGAGACCAGGGAACCTGTGGGAACGGACCATTTTAGCTTTAATTGATTCTGATCAAAGGATTGGGTCCCGAACGTGGGATTGTCCCGGAAATTGTTGCCACGAAAGGTGATAATACCAGGAAGAGTGGCATATTCCTCCGGAGCTCCCATTTCAATCAGATTCTCAGCCTGATAGGATTTGACAATTTTTTCGTTCACCGATACCGTCTGCGCGTCCATCCAGCGGGATGGTTTGGTCTTTTTCGTGGCGTGAGGGTGAAAGTCAACCAATTCCGAAGCACTCTCCCTGGAGCCTCCGCTTTCTCCTGTCTCCCCCGCTTTTTCCTTCTGAGTTCCTCCTTCCTCCGGATTCTCCCCTTCTTCGTTCAGATCCCCGGTCAGGGTTATCTTCCCCAAATTCATAGCTTTGCATCCACTTGTTAGAAGGACTCCTGACGTAACCAAAGCCAGGAGAAGCCAAATTCTGATCCTCCGATTCATCATAAACCTCTTTCCTTATCCATTCTTTCCATATTCATTCTTTCCCTATCCATTCTTTTCCTGTGAATATAAGACAACCGTGGGAGTTCCCTGTACCAGCACCAGTGCCATTCAGTCCCAGTACCAGTACCAGTACCAGTGCCAGTGCCAGTACCAGCACCAGTGCCAGCACTTGCACCTGCACCTGCACTACCCTCAGGATCCTCTCGGCAATCCGATTTTCCCATAGGCTGCAGCACGAACTATACAGCCAGTGTCGTTACCCTTTTTAATAAGTCTTCGATGTGTTCTTTTGTATGCGCGATCCTCATTTTGCCAAGCTCACCCTTCTTCAGATCCGTGGATTCCATTAGATAGAGAAAACGTATGGAGGCTGTCAGCGCGATCCGGTCCGCGATCCGTTCCAGATCTTCCTCCGATTCCTGATCAAAATAGTAATCTAGGATCCCTTTCCAGAGGTTGTCTACCATTTCATTGGTCATTCCGAGAAAATCCATGGCATTATCCGGATCATCCTCTTCAAACAGTTGGTATGTGACATACAACCCGGCGAGGTCAAAGACCGGATTTCCAAGCCCTAAGGTATCCATGTCGATCAGCATGGGTTCCTCTCCGACCAGCATAACATTTTTCATCTGAACATCTCCATGAACCACGGTATGCTCATCTTTCATCGAGACGATCAGATCCCTTAATCTCTGATATTGATCATTCGTTAAATGCTCTCGAATCACTTCCAGATACCCCAGGTAGGATTCCTTATATAAAGGAAAGGCGTCCTCTTCCATCTTCGTATGATGGATCGATTTTAGAAGGGAAACGTATTTGCTTAAAATATCTTCAAGGGGAGTCTCTTCCTTCTGCACCAGCTCGTGAAAGGTTCTTGCATTGAGCATTTCAAAGACGGAGCCATAGTCATTGCCGACTTTAACGATATCATACGCGATCGCAGTTGGTATCCCGCTTAAGAAAGCCTTTCGGGCTATTTTAATCTCATTCTCGATCATAGGAAGCTTGTCGGCTCCGTTATACACCTTTACGATGCTGTCACGGTCTATACGATAAACCGTTCCAAAGAAACCTCGCCCGATCTCCTCAAGCCCCTCCACACGGATGCTCCGGAGAGCCTTCTTTACGGTAAACAATTCCGTAAAACCTGTAATTTCAAAGATTTCATATACCTCTCTGGAGACATTATCAATCTCGATCGCCTTCCCCGTTGCTTTCCGCAGCTTCATGAGAACACGCAGACCTGCGCTGGATATATAAGTAAGCTCTGAGACGTCGATCCGGATCTTTTCTCCTTCCTGATCCAAAATTTCCCGGAATACATCCGCCTCTATTTTTTCTACATTTGTCGAATCGATTCTTCCTGTAAGTTTGATTGGAATGATTCCTTTGTTTTCCGGTTCACTCATTCTACATCACTCCTCCATAACGTCACTATACCACATCTTCGTACCGGCACTACACCTCTCCTCCATACCGGCACTACACCACATCTTCATACCGGTACTACACCACATCTTCATACCGGTACTACACCTCTCCTCCATGACGGAATACCGAATTCTACTACTACCCGTATTTCAGCTTCTCACGCGTTCGAGGAGCACGCAACTTTCAACCCCTCTTGTCCAAGGAAACATATCCACGCAAACCGCCTTCTCCACCTGGTATCCCGCATCCAAAAATTCCGGAAGATCCCTGGCTAAGGACGTAGGTTTGCAAGAAATATACAGGATACGGTCCACGCCGTAGTTTATGATCTTTTGAATCGCCTTGGGATGAACGCCGTCTCTGGGCGGATCTAAAATAATCATATCCGGCTTTTCTTTTAAATCGTCCATCACTTTCAAAACATCCCCTGCGATAAATTCACAGTTGGTAAGTCCATTCAACTTCGCATTTTCCCTGGCAGCCTCTACTGCCTCTTCCACAATTTCAACTCCAATGGCTTTTTTGGCTTTGGGAGCGACAATCTGAGCAATGGTCCCCGTACCGCTGTATAGATCAAACACCGTCTGATCCGCCGTGTCTCCAATATAATCCCTGGCAACGCCGTACAAAACCTCTGCTCCGGCGGAGTTGGTCTGGAAGAATGAGAAGGGAGAAATTTTGAATTTGAGCCCTAGCAATTCTTCATAAAAGTAATCTTTTCCATATAAAACTCTGGTCGAATCGGATTGTACCACGTCCGAAAGGCTGTCATTGATCATATGCAAAATCCCTGCGATCTCGCCTTCGATCACCAGGTTCTGGATCACATCCCGAAAATCCTCGAATAAGGACTCTAGATCCACCTGCCTCAATGAATCTTTCTGCTCCAATGGATCTTCCTGCCCAAATGGATCTTCCTGCTTCAATGAATCTTCCACATTCACCGGATCCCATTGGGACGAGGTCACCAGGCACACCAGAATTTCCCCGGTTTTATAAGCCTTCCTCACCAATAAATGGCGTAAAAAACCGTTGTGTGTAATTTTATGGTAAAACGTCAGTTTTTTTTCTCTGCAAAATTGCAAGGTGGCTCGTAATATTTTACGAATATCCTCGTCCACGATCTGACAATCCGGAACCGAAACGATATCGTAAAAACTCCCTTTTTTATGCATTCCAAGGGTAAGATCCCCTCCCTTGGTGGCATCCCCGAACGAAAACTCCATTTTGTTTCTGTATTCATAAATTCGCGGGCTGGGTTCAATGGTTTCCAGGGGAATATCCCGGCCTACCTTTTTTAATAACCTCTGCACTTGATCTAATTTCAAATTTTTTTGATTTTCATACGATAAGGTATGATACGAACAGCCGCCACATTGGTTAAAATGCGGACATTTCACCTCTCCGTTTTCCAACTCCGAGGGCTTTAATACCTCCAATAAATTGCCAACGGCACGCCCTTTTTTGGCCTTTTTTAAACGAAAGCTGACTTCCTGGCCCGGCAACGCATTCTTTACCAGAACCCGTTCCTCTTCTCCCTCCACTTCCACGCGAGATTTGTTGGGAAAATCCAGGCAAACCACCTTGCCTGTATAGATTTCATTCTTCTTCATAACGAACCACTTTGCCTTTACTTTGCCTTTACTTTTCCTTTGTAAGCAGCTTTTTTCAAAAGCTTCTTATACGCGTGCAGCTTTTTCTTGGGAACCTTTACTGTCCCACGCTTAGGTACCCCGGCAAAGGCCTTCTTCCCAATCTTTTTAAGAACAGTGGTCTTAATTTTTATTATTTTTAGTTTTCTGCATCCACGGAATGCTTTCGCTGCCACGGAAGTAACCGAGTAGGTTACGCCCTTGAATCCCACGGTAGAAGGTATTACCACTTTGGCGTATTTTTTCTTTACAGGTCTCTGATAGGCCACCGCTCCAGCCGTCGTTTGATCCGAAGATTCTTTCGTGATCTTATAGATCCCCTTTCCCGATGTGAATACTTTCCCTTTCCTAGTGCTCTTCGAACCAACTGATCTCGCTGCACTCGCTGAGTTCGCTGCAGACGCTGAGCTCGTTGAACCATCTGAACCATCTGAATTTGAGGTGCTTGTTGCATTTTCTGAAACATCTGAATTTTGCGATTGTTTCCGGATATTCTCGATGGCAGTTTCCGCATCGGTTAGTTTTTGAAGGGTAGAGGCACTCACAAGCGCTTTCTGTTCATCTGTAAGGGAATTATAAGCGATTCTAGCTGCCATGATCATGCTAAAATCTTTTGCGGTAACCTGGTCAGCAGAGGGAAGAACTTCCATCTTTGCTATGGTAGCATACAGTGCTGACTGAGTATCATATAATCCATTACTGATGGGGCTAACAATGGCATAGGTAGAAAAAGGATCGGTCTGGGACGTAATGGTTTCTTCCTCAAACAAAGTTCCCGTTTCTTTTTCCATTGCCCGAACGATACTTCCCTCCGTCCAAAATTCTGTCACCATGACAACGGCTATAAACCACGCAAGGATCTTTTGTACTTTATGTTTTCTTTGTTTTCTTTGATTTCTTTGTCTTTTCATAGAGTTCTCCTTCCACTTGTATCTTAATGGTCAATCGTCTCACTAAGAATACACTATTATCTACTTCATTATTATATCATAATCCGATCAAGAGGTAAATATTGAGATTACCCAGTCTGGAGAATCCTCCCCTTTTCCAGGCTATGAAGTTTGATCCGTGAAGTTTCATCCGCGAAGTTTCGTCCATAAAATTCTTTCTGTGATATTTAAAGTGTAAAATCAAAAATGTCCCACGAATCATCCAGATTATCTTTGATAATCGGATCATTCGTGGGACATGAATGAAACGCGTACTTTACATATTTAAATTTAGTTATCGGTTACTGTGTTTGATCATTTCTATGTTTGATCATTTCATTAATTTTCTCGATATCCATGCCAACAAAATCTGCAATTTCTTTTGCAGATTTTCCATTCGATATCATTTGTTGGATCAATTGAGATTGGCCTTGCTCACAGCCTTCTTCACGACCTTTCTCAAGCCCCTGCTTAAGACCATCTTCAAGTCCATCCTGGTAGAATTCTTCTTTAAACATGTTCATAGTGGCTTCTTCATCATATTCGG